>JBQCEU010000072.1:0-13582 GCA_051959955.1 Terriglobales bacterium
AAACATTTTGCTCGGCCTGGGCGGGGCGGTGGTGGGGCTGGCCTTCGCCGCCGTCTCGCTGCGCCTCATCCTCAGCTACATGCCGGCCGAGGTGGCGCAGTTCATCGGCGGCTGGGACCGCATCCGGCTGGATGCCGCCGCCCTCTGGTTCACCCTCGGCGTGGCGGTGCTGGCGGGCATCCTCGCCGGTCTGGCGCCCGCCTGGCACGCCGCCCGGCCCGAGCTGAACAGCACGCTCAAGGAAGGCGGCCGGGGCGCCATCGGGCAGTCGCGCCGCCGCCTGCGCTTCGCCCTCGTGGTGGCGCAGATCGCCCTCGCCATGGTGTTGCTGGTGGGCGCCGGGTTGATGGTGCAGGGCTTCGGGAACCTCATCGCCGAGGGCGGCAACTTCGCCCCCCGGACGCTGCTCACCGCCGCCACCAACCTGCCAGGCACCGCCCAGTATGCCAGCCCCAACGCCCGCTTCACCTTCTATCGGCAATCGCTGGAGAAGATGGCCGCGCTGCCGGGCGTGAGCGGCGTGGCCACCATGAGCTCGCTGCCCCTCGACAATGGCTACGGCACCTCCGGTTTCAGCATCGCCGGCCAGCCTGCCCACGACGCCAGTCAGGCCCGCTTTGCGGTGATGCAGTCGGTGAGCCCCAATCTGTTCTCCTTGCTCCCTGTCCCCATCCAGTCCGGCCGCGCCTTCAGCGACTCCGACGGCGCCAACACCCAGCCGGTGGCCATCGTCAGCCAGGCCCTGGCGCAGCGCTACTGGCCGGGCCGCAGCCCGCTGGGCGAGCACGTGAAGCTGGGCAGCGACGACTCCACCAGTCCCTGGATGACGATCGTGGGGGTGGCGGCGGACGTGAAATGGTCGTGGGACGATACCGTGCTGGAAAACACCCTGTACATGCCTTTGGCCCAGCAGCCGCGCTACTCGCAGTTGTTTCTGCTGCGCGGCGCGGGCGGCGGCGACGTGATGCAGTTCGGCAACGCCGTGCGCCAGGCGGTGATGGCGGTGGACCCCTCCCAGCCGGTCTTCAACGTGCGCACCCTGGCCGAGAACATCCACCAGGCTAGCATCGGCATCGCCTACGTCTCGGTGATGCTGACCGTGGCCGGTGTGATTGCCCTGGTACTGGCCGCCATCGGCGTCTACGGCGTGATGGCCTTTCTGGTCAGCGAGCGCGTGCACGAGTTCGGCGTTCGCCGCGCCCTGGGCGCCTCGCCTGCATCCATTCTGGGCTTGGTCTTCGGGCGCGGCGGCATGATGCTGCTCTGGGGCTTGATCCTCGGCCTGCCGGCGGCCTTCTTCATGGCGCGGGCGCTGCAAGGGCTGATTCAGGGCATCAGCGCCGGCGACGTGGCCACCTACCTCGTCATCAGCCTGCTGCTGGCGGTCATGGCCGCCGTGGCCTGCTTCGTGCCCGCCCGCAGCGCCACCCGCGTGGATCCGCTGGTGGCCCTGCGCGAGCCGTAAGAACAGGGGTCAGGGGTGAGGGGTGAGGGGTGAGGCGATGCGCCTGCAGGGGCGGCGGCCTGCGAAGGGCGTGACTCGCCCGAGCGTTCGCTGACGCCTGACCCCTAACCTGATGTCCCCTCAATGGCATACTAGGCCGATGAAGCGGTTACTGCTGGCTGCGGCGTGTTTGGCGGTGGGGCTGTGGGGACAGGCGCCCAAGAATTATTTCACCCTGCATGAGGTTGGACAGGGAGTGTTTGCCGCCATCGCCACGCCGGGCAGCGGCGCGGGCAGCAACGCCGGCTTCGTGATCGGCGAGGATGCGGTGCTGGTGGTGGATACCTTCGAGGATCCCGCCGCCGCCCAGGCGCTGCTGGCCGCCATCCGCGAGAAGACATCGCTTCCCGTTCGTTACGTAATCAACACCCACTATCATCTCGATCACGTCGCCGGCAACGGCGTCTTCGCCGCCGCCGGGGCGGTGCTGTGCGGCCAGCGCAACGTCCGCGCCTGGATTCACACCGACAACCTCAAATTCTTCGGCGCGCATCCCACCGCGGCGCAGCAGGCGCGGGTGGCCGCCTACCGTGCTCCCGAGCTGCTCTATGACGACGGCCTGGACATCTGGCTGGGCACGCGCCACGTGGTGGTGCGCGTCTTCCCCGGCCACACCGGCGGTGATTCAGCCGTCCTGGTACCCGACGCCAACGTCGTTTTCACCGGCGACCTGTTCTGGGACCATTCGCTGCCCAACCTGATTGACGCCTCGACGGCGCAACTGCTCACCACCCTCACCGGCCTCGAAGCCTGGCCGCCGCATCCGGATTCCGCCACCTTCGTGCCCGGCCACGGAGAGCCTGCCCGGCGCGCCGACGTGACCGCGTTCCGCGGATATCTGGTCGCGCTGCGAAAGGCCGTGGCCGCTGGTCGCGCCCACGGGTTGAACGGCGCATCGCTCGCCGCCGCCGCCCTGCCGGGGTTGCAGGCGCAGTACGGGGCGTGGGGCTTGTTTGCGCATTTTTCCCAGCCCAACCTGCTGCAAACCGACGCCGAGCTGGCCGGCACGAAGCTCGTCCCCCAGCCACCCGCGGCAGCTCACTAGCGGCGCTATCCTATGGGCATGGCGGCCAAGACCACATGGACGCTCGCCGATTACATGGCGCTCGATGAGCCTGACGGTGCACGCCACGAGCTCAGTGAAGGAGAGCTGATCGTGTCGCCCTCGACGACTTTCCTTCACAACCATCTCCGTGATCGGCTCAATGCCCGCTTGTATGAGTTCGTGCAGGCCCACGAACTTGGCATGGTAACCGGAGAAACGGATTTCCAATTGGGCTCGGCCACCGTCCGCCGCCCCGATGTGGCGTTCATCCTCAAGCAGCGGTTCCGGCCTGAATACGAGCGGCAGGTCCCCATTCCCATCGCTCCGGACCTGGTGTTCGAGATTGTCTCCGAGCATGACCGCCCCGCCGCCCTGCTGCTCAAGACCGGCCAGTATCTCACTGCCGGAACCGCCGCCGTCTGGCTGATCTATCCCGACACGCGGGAGGCCCACCTGTTTCTGCCGGGCGCTACGCAGCCCGGGATCATCCCCGCCAACGGCCGCCTGGAAAGCCCGCTGCTCCCCCGCTGGAGTCTCCCACTCACCGAAATTCTTCCGTAAGCAGCCGCCGCGCGGCGCCTCGCGCTGGGGCGCGCGCCGAGTCGCCCCTGGCGCCGGGGGGATGGCTGGAAGCGGGGGGCGTGATTGAGCTACACTCATAGCGTTTTCAAGGAGAGCGCCGCGTATGTCCCTGTCCCGTTGCCTCTTGGCTGGAGCCGCCCTGCTGAGCCTCGCCGCCTGCGCTGCCGCGCAGACGCCCAACACCTACGGCGCCATGCAGTGGCGGGAGATCGGTCCCACCCGCGCCGGCCGCGCCCGCGCCGTCTCCGGCGACCCGCAGCATCCCAACGTCGTGTATGCCGGTTTTGACAACGGCGGTGTCTGGCGCTCGACCGACTACGGCTCCAACTGGGTGCCGTTGTTCGACCACGAATCCACCGGCTCGATTGGGGCCATCGCGGTGGCGCCGTCGGATCCCAACGTGATCTACGTCGGCAGCGGCGCCGGCATCATCCGCCCCGACCTCTCCACCGGCGACGGCGTCTACAAGACCACCGACGGCGGCAGGACCTGGACCCACCTCGCCGATTTGCGCGACACCCAGATGATCGCCAACATCGCCGTGGACCCGCACGACGCCAACCGCGTCTTCGTCGCCGCCCTCGGCCATCCCTACGGCCCCAACCCCGAGCGCGGCATCTTTCGCTCCACCGACGGCGGCGCCAGCTTCCAGAAGGTCCTCTATAAGGACGAGTACACCAGCGCCAACGACGTGGCCATTGACCCCCAGAACCCGCAGATCGTCTACGCCGCCCTCTGGCAGCAGCAGGAGGGCTTCGCCGAGGACCTGAGCTTCGGCGCCCCCACCGGCGGCATCTTCAAGTCCACCGACGGCGGCAGCACCTGGCAGCAGTTGTCGGGCGGCCTGCCGGCGATCGTCGAGGCCAATCTCGGACTGGCGCCTTCCAACCCCAACGTGATCTATGCCACGGTGGCGGCGGGCGGCGCCCCCGGCCAGCGCCGCGGCCCGGGCGTGGAACTGTACAAGTCCACCGATGCCGGCGCCACCTGGGCGGTGGCCAGCCACGATCCCCGCCCCATGGTGCGCATCGGCGGCGGCGACGTGCCCACCCTGGCCGTGGATCCCAAAAACGAGAACGTCATCTACGACTGCTCCACCGTTTTCTGGCGCAGCGAGGACGGCGGCGCCACCTGGTCGGCGGTGCGCGGCTCGCCCGGCGGCGACGACTATCAGAAGGTCTGGGTCAACCCCTCCAATTCCGATGTGATTGATCTGGTCGCCGACCAGGGCGCGGTGGTCAGCGCCAACCGCGGCGTCTCCTGGAGCAACTGGTACACCCAGCCCACGGCGGCCATGTATCACGTCACCGCCGACGACGCCTTCCCCTATCGCCTCTGCGGCGGCCAGCAGGACTCCGGCTCGGCCTGCGTCAAGAGCCGCTCGATGGACGGCCGCATCACCTTCCATGACTGGCATCCGGTGATGATCCAGGAGTACGGCGAGGCCGCGCCCGACCCCAAGAACCCCGATCTGGTCTACGGCGCCGCCCACACCAGCGTCTCGCTCTACGACCGCAAGACCGGCCAGAGCCATGCCGACGCCCCCGACATTGCCAGCGGCAGCGCCTTCGGCCGCAGCGTCCGCACCATGCCCATCATCTGGTCGCCGGTGGACAAGAACATGCTGCTGTTCGCCACCAACGCGGTGTGGAAGACGCTCAATGGCGGCCATAGCTGGACGCGCATCAGCCCCGACCTCACCCGCGGCGCCGACTGGACGGCGCCGGCCAACGCCGGCAAATACGCCGCCACGGTGAAGCCTTCCGCCCTCGGCACCATCACCGCGCTGGCGCCCTCGCCGCTCAGCGCCGCCGAGATCTGGGCCGGCACCTCCGATGGCAACATCCAGGTGACCCGCGACGGCGGCGCCCACTGGACGAACGTCACCCCGGCGGGCATCAAGCCCTGGACGCGCATCTTCAACCTCGATGCCGGCCACTTCGATGCCGGCACCGCCTACGTCGCCGCCAACACCCTGCGCCTCGACGACATGAACCCGCACTTCTGGCGCACCCACGACGGCGGCAAGACCTGGACCGAGATTGACAACGGCATCGCCCCCGGCGCGGTCGCCAACTCCATCCGCGAGGATCCCCATCAAAAGGGCCTGCTCTACGCCGCCACCGAAACCCAGGTCTGGGTTTCGTTCAACGACGGCGACAACTGGCAATCGCTGCGCCAGAACATGCCCGCCATCTCGGTGCGCGACATCGCCGTCAAGGACGATGCCTCGTGCCTGTGTTCGGATCTGGTGGCCGGCACCCACGGCCGTGGCTTCTGGATTCTGGATGACGTGACCCCGCTGCGCCAGGAAGCGCAGGCGGTCGCCGCCCAGGATGCCTACCTGTTCAAGCCCGAGACCGGCATTCGCATCCGCTTCGCCACCAACGACCCCACCCCCTGGCCGCCGGAGCTGCCGGCCGGCACCAACCCGCCCGCCGGTCCGGTGATTGACTACTACCTGGCGCACCCCGCCCAGGGTCCGGTGAAGATCGAAATTCTCAAGGGCACGTCGGTGGTGCGCACCTACACCAGCGCCGACAATCCCACCGGCCCGCAGCCGGCGACCGAGCCGCAGGAGTACGACCAGCTCTGCCGCCAGAATCCCAGCCTGCCGCACTGCGACATGACCATGTACTGGCCCGCGCCGCCGCGCATCATCCCCACCGCGGCGGGCATGCACCGCATCTGGTGGGACATGCATTACGATCCCATCCCCGGCGTCGCCGGCCGCGGCGGCGATGGCGGCGAAGGCGCGGTGCCGCACCGCACCCACGATGGCGTACCCACGCCGCTGGCCGCCCCCGGCCTCTACACCGTGCGCCTCACGGTGGATGGCCACAGCTACACCCAGCCGCTGACCTTCAAGATGGATCCGCGGGTGACCACGCCCGCCGCCGGATTGGAGCAGCTCTACACCCTGAGCGCCGAGATGTACAACGGCGCCAGGCAGACGCGCCAGGCCTACGACGAGGCCCGCGCCGCGCTCACCAAGACCAGCGACGCCGCCTTGCAGAAGCAGATCGAGGCCCTGGCGCCGGCTCCGCCCCGCGGCGGCGGCGGGCGCGGCGGCTTCTTCGGCTTCGGCCGCGGCGGCGCTCCCGCCGCGCCGCCCTCGCTGAGCAGCGCGGCCAACGCCGAGTTGGCGGCCGCCATGGCCATGCAGAACTCCGACACCACGCCCACCGCGGCCGAAGTCGCCGCCTGCACCAAGGCCCGCGCCGAGGCCCAGGCCGTGCTCGCCCAGTGGGCTGCCCTCAAGGCCAAGCTGGGCGGCGCCGAGTAGCCGCCGCCCGCGCCTTTCGCTTGACATCTGTATACGTCCGTCATATACATAGCTTGTGACGGATTGGCGGGCTGCGCTGGCCAACGCGGTCGGTTTCGACCGGGACGCCGGCAACGCGGAGAAGATTCGCGGCCGGCACGCGGTCACGCCAACCGAAGCCGACCAGGCGCTCTTGCGCCGCCCGCTGCTGCTGAGCCCGGATGATGCGCACTCGGGGGCCGAGCGCCGCTATTTTGCCCTGGGCGAAACCGCGGCGGGCCGCCGGTTGGCTCTGGTGTTTACCCTGCGCCACGGCCGCGTGCGGGTGATTTCCGCCCGGCCCATGAGCCGCAGGGAGAGAGGTGTTTATGCCCAAGCCGCTCAAGAAGAAGTTGAAGGCGATTCCGAAGTTTAAGAGCGAGGCGGCAGAGCGGGAGTTCTGGCGCCGGAATGACACGGTGGACTATGTCGACTGGGAGCATGCACGGCGCGTCGCCCTGCCCCGGCTGCGGCCTTCGACCGAGACCATCTCCCTGCGGTTGCCGGTGCCGCTGCTGGCTGACCTGAAGTCGCTGGCCAATGAGCGCGATGTGCCCTATCAGTCCCTGCTCAAGGTCTTTCTGGCCGAACGGGTGGCGCAGGAATGGGCGGCACAAAGACGCAACGCGCGTGACGAGGCGCTGTGGACGGCCGGTCCGGCCCGGGGAGAGAGCTGATCTAGCCTCCGTGCCTGTCGCTTGCTCTGCTATTCTGAACATTCACCATGAAAATCCATGAATACCAAGCGAAGGAGCTGCTGCGCGGGTTTGGCGTGGCGGTGCCGCGCGGACGGGTGATCACCGATCCGTCGGAGGCGGCCGCGGTGGCTCGCGAGTTCGGCGGGCGCGCCGTGGTCAAGGCGCAGATTCACGCCGGCGGACGCGGCCAGGGCGGCGGCGTCAAGCTGGCCAAGACGCCCGAGGAGGCGGCGAAGCTGGCCGGCCAGATCCTGGGCATGACCCTGGTCACCCATCAGACCGGGCCCGAAGGCCGCCTGGTGCGCAAGGTGCTGATCGAGGAGACGGCCAACATCGCCCGCGAGTTGTATCTCGGCATCGTGCTCGACCGCGTCGCCGGCAAGCCGGTCTTCATGGCCTCCGCCGCCGGCGGCATGGAGATCGAAGAGGTCGCCGCCAAGGATCCCAACGCGATCCTCAAGGCGGCGTTCGATCCCGATGCCGGCCTGCAAGCCTACCAGGCCCGCCAGTTGGCCTTCGGCCTGGGGCTGCCGGCGGCCGCGCTCAACCCCGCGGTCAAGATCATGACCGCGCTGGCCCGCGCCTGGGTGGCGCTCGATTGCACCCTGGCCGAGATCAACCCGCTCATCCTCACCGCCGAAAACCAGGTGATGGCGCTCGACGCCAAGATCAACCTCGATGACAACGCCCTCTACCGCCATCCCCAGCTCAAGGAGCTGCGCGACCTGAACGAGGAGGCGCCGCTCGAGGTCGAGGCCAGCCAGTACGGGCTCAATTACATCAAGCTGGATGGCAACGTGGCCTGCATGGTCAACGGCGCCGGGCTGGCCATGGCCACCATGGACATCATCCAGTACGCCGGCGGCTCGCCCGCCAACTTCCTCGACGTCGGCGGCGGCGCCAGCAGCGACCAGGTGCGCCACGCCTTCGAGATCCTGCTCAAGGACCCCAGCGTCAAGGCGGTGCTGATCAACATCTTCGGCGGCATTCTGCGCTGCGACACCCTGGCCACCGGCGTGGTCGAGGCGGCGCGCGCGGTACAGTTGAAACTGCCGCTGGTCATCCGCATGGAAGGCACCAACGTGGCCAAGGGCCGCGAGATTTTGGCCGCCAGCGGCCTCAAGATCACCGTCGCCGACGGCATGAAGGACGCCGCCGAGAAAGTCGTCGCCGCCGCGCGCTAGGAAATTCGAGATGAGCATACTGGTTGATCGCCATACCCGCCTGCTGGTGCAGGGCATCACTGGACGCGAGGGCAGCTTCCACGCCCGCATGTGCCGCGAATACGGAACCCAGGTCGTCGCCGGCGTCACGCCCGGCAAGGGCGGCGCCGACCACGAAGGCACGCCGGTGTTCGACACCGTGCGTCAGGCGGTGGAGAAGACCGGGGCCAACGTCTCGGTGATCTTCGTGCCGCCGCCGTTCGCCGCCGACGCCATACTCGAGGCGGTGGACGCCGAGCTGCCGCTGGTGGTGTGCATCACCGAAGGCATCCCGGCGCTGGACATGGCGCGCGCCTGGGCCGTGGTGCGGCAGTCGCGCACCCGCCTCATCGGTCCCAACTGCCCCGGCATCATCACCCCCGGGCAGTGCAAGATCGGCATCATGCCGGGCAGCATCCATCTCCCTGGCCGCGTCGGCATCGTCAGCCGCAGCGGGACCTTGACCTATGAAGCCGTGCATCAGTTGACCCAGCTCGGCATCGGTCAGTCCACCGCCATCGGCATCGGCGGCGATCCGATCATCGGCACTACCCACCGCGACGCCATCGAGATGTTCGAGAAGGATCCCGATACCGACGCCATCGTCATGATCGGCGAGATCGGCGGCAGCGGCGAGGAAGAAGCCGCCGCCTATATCAAGCAGCACGTGCGCAAGCCGGTGGTCGGCTTCATCGCCGGCCAGACCGCGCCTCCCGGCCGCCGCATGGGCCACGCCGGGGCCATCATCTCCGGCGGCAAGGGCACGGCGGCGGAAAAAATGGCGGCCATGCGCGCCGCCGGCATCCACGTCTGCCAAAGCCCGGCCGAAATCGGCGCCACCCTGGCGCCGCTCGTGCAGAAGACACCTCAACATGCCCACTGAACGCACCCTGACCATCATCAAGCCCGACGGCGTCGCCGCGGGCCTCACCGGCGCCATCCTCGCGCATCTGGAAAAGGCGGGCTTCCGCATCGTCGGTCTGCGCCGCCTGCATCTCACCCGCGCCCAGGCGGAAGGCTTCTACGCCGTCCACCGCGAACGCGGCTTTTTTCAGGATCTGGTCAAGTTCATGACCGAGGGCCCGGTGGTGCCCGCCGTGCTGGAGCGCGAGAACGCCGTCGCCGAGCTGCGCCGCATCATGGGCGCCACCGATCCCGCCAAGGCCGAAGCCGGCACCCTGCGCAAGCTCTACGCGAAGTCCATCGAGCGCAACGTCATCCACGGCTCGGATGCGGTGGAGACCGCCCGCCAGGAGATCACCTTCTTCTTCGCCCAGGCCGAGCTTTTATAGGCGCGGGCCCCTGTGGGCTCCGCCGACAACCCCCATTTCACGCACCGCCACTGACGCTGCGCCGGGGGCCCCTGCGCCCCGGCTCCGCCTTTCCAGAAGGGGTACGCGGTACCCGGCGCGAAGCTCTGCCGCGCCTGCCGAAGATCGGAGCCACGGCTCGGCCGCTGTGGCGCAGCGCCCGTGCGGGCTTGAGAGAGCGGGCGGCGAAGCCGGGCGCCCGCGATGGAGGAACGACGCTACGCCGGTCCAGCACCCATTGCGGACCACATGGCTCCGGTACGCGTCTCCCGCATCGAAGGGCGCATGGGGCGGGCGGAGAGCTGGGGCCGTGTGCTGCGTTCGGCGGCGGGCGCCGCGCTGCGCGATGACCTGCTCACCTGGGCGGCGGCGCTCGGCTTCTACTTTCTCTTTTCGCTCTTCCCGGCGGTGCTGCTGCTCGCCGCCCTGCTGCACGCTTTCCACGCCCAGGCGCTGATCGAGAACCTGGTAACCACACTCGGCCGCAACTTGCCCCGCGATGCCGCCCTGCTGGTGTCCCGCAACCTGCACGGGCTGCTGGCCCACAATGTCCCCGGCCTGCTGAGTCTCGATGTCGTGCTGCTGTTCTACTCCTCCTCCCAGGGTGTAGCCTCACTCATGGTTGCCCTCAACGCCGCCTATGAAGTTCCCGAAGGGCGATCGTTCCTGCATCGCCTGTGGCTGCAGTTCGGCCTCACGGTTGGCGTGGGCATTCTGGTCGGGCTGGCGCTGGCGGTGGTGGTGCTCGGCCGTTACCTGCTCGGCATCCTGGCCGGCCCGGTGCACCTGGGGTACGCGCTCGAAGCTCTCTGGCCGCTGATCCGCTGGGCGGTCACCCTCGGCTTCATGGCGGCGGCGGTGCTGCTGCTCTACCGCTTCGCCCCCAACCTCGCCCCCCACCGCGCCGGCCGCCTGCCCGCCGTCGCCGTCGCCCTGGCCATCTGGGTGGCGGCCTCGGCCCTGCTGGCCGTCTATCTCAACAACTTCAACAACTACGCCGCCATCTATGGATCGCTCGGCGCCATCATCGGCCTCATGCTGTGGTTTTACTTTTTCGCCCTCGCCATTCTTTTCGGCGCCGAAATCCACGCCCACTGGCTCCGCCAGCGTCACGGCATCATCCCCGAACCCCGCAACCGCCCGTCGCTGGAGCAGCCCAGGAAGGCGGCTTGATAAGCTGGTTCCATGCCCAAGCCCGTGTCCAAGCCCGCCCGTCGCTACACCGATGAACAAGCCGCCGCCGGCATTGACGCCCCGCTGCCCGCGCTCGAAACCTGGCCCAACCAGTATCCCGGCTACGAGATCGCCATCACCATCCCCGAGTACACCTCGGTCTGCCCCAAAACCGGCCTGCCGGATTTCGCCACCCTGACCATCACCTACATGCCCCGCGGCCGCTGCGTCGAGCTGAAGTCGCTGAAGGAGTACCTGCTCGCCTACCGCAACCTGGGCATCTTCTACGAAAACGCCGTCAACCGCATCCTCGACGACCTGGTCGCCGCCTGCCGCCCCGTCTGGGCCCGCGTCCAGGGCGACTTCACCCCCCGCGGCGGCATCCGCAGCTCCATCACCGCCCGCTGGCCAAGGCCCAAGAAATAAACTTCCACAGCTTCCATATTTCTGCTAGTATCGAAATATGGATCGCGTCTCGCGCATCGCCGACCGCATGGCGGCGTTGGGAGCTGAGCCGCGGCTGCGCATTCTGCGCCTGCTGCTCACCGCCCATCCCCAGGGCCTGGTCGCGGGCGAGATCGGCGCTGAGCTTTCAATTCCGCCCTCCACCCTCTCGCACCATCTCGAAAAGCTGCGCCACGAAGAGCTGGTCGCGGTGCGCCGCGACGGCACCTTTCTTTGGTACTCGGCGAATACCGCCGCGCTCGAAGAGCTGCTGACCTTCCTCTACGCCGAGTGCTGCACCCGCAACCGCGTCGTGGATGTCCGCACCATCACCACCGCATCAGGAGCCAAAAAATGAGCACCGAACTGCAAACCACCATCCAGGAAAAATACGGCCAGGCTGCGGCCGACGTCGCCGCCGGCAAAGTGAAGAGCTGCTGCGGGGCAACGCCCGGCGGCTGCGATCCGATTACTTCCAATCTCTACGACGCCGCCCAGGCGGACGCGGTGCCGGAGAAGGCGATGCTGGCTTCGCTCGGCTGCGGCAACCCCACCGCCCTGGCCGAACTGCATCCCGGCGAGACGGTGCTCGACCTGGGTTCGGGCGGCGGCGTGGACGTGCTGCTCTCGGCCCGCCGCGTCGGCCCCAACGGCAAGGCCTACGGTCTCGACATGACCGACGAGATGCTGGCCCTGGCGCGCGAGAATCAGCGCCAGAGCGGGTTGACCAATGTCGAGTTTCTCAAGGGCGAAATTGAGCACATCCCGCTGCCCGACACCTCGGTGGACGTCATCATCTCCAACTGCGTCATCAACCTCTCGGGCGACAAGGACCGGGTGCTGCGCGAGGCCTTCCGCGTGCTCCGCCCCGGCGGCCGCTTCGCCGTCTCCGACGTGGTGGGACGCGGCGCGGTGCCCGAGCCGGTGCGCCGCAACATGAGCCTGTGGATCGGCTGCATCGCCGGCGCGCTACAGGAAGACGAATACCGCGCCAAGCTGGCCGCTGCCGGCTTCGAGGATGTCTCAATTGAAGTGACCCGCGCCTACCGCGCCGAAGATGCCCGCGAATTCCTGGCCGCCGGCGGCCTTGATGCCGACGCCCTCGCGCCTGCGCTCGACGGCAAGTTCTCCGGCGCCTTCATCCGCGCCCGCAAGCCCGCGGCCTGCTGCGCGCCGGGCTGCTGCCCGGGCTAAAGGACTTCGACCCGCGCCCGCACCCCCGGCGCCCGCGCCAGCCGGGCATCGAGGGTGAGCAGCGTAGCGTCGAGCGAGTAGGCCAACACCAGGTACATGGCGTCATAAGCGCTGACATTGCGGCGCAGACGCCAGACCTCATCGAGGTATGGCTCATGAAGGTGGCGGTGTATCTCCAGCGCACGCAAGTCCTGGATCGCCTCCAGGGCCTGCTCCTCCCGGATGGCGCCGGATGCCAGATGCCGCCGCAGCGTCTGCAGGATTTCGAGGTCGGCCAGGTGCGGCATGTGCAGGGTCTGGTCGGGCTCCGCAATTCGATCCGCGATCGCGGCTCCCTTGTCGGTTCGGAGCAGAAGTTCGACCAGACACGAGGCGTCGAGCACGATCAATGGGATTCCCGATCCTGACGGAGAATATCAACGGTGCTGAGCTTAAGGCGGGTCCGGGGCTGCGCCAGGCGCTCCAGAATTTCCTGCCGGGTCGGCACCTCCAGCGATTTGCGCAGTTCACGCATGGCGTAGTCGGACATGGACATGCCCTCCATCGCCGCCCGCGCCTTCAATCGCCGGTGGAGTTCCTTGGGTACGTTGCGGATCTGCACCATGGTGGTCGCGGCCATGCGCCCAGTATGGTTTCCATCGCTTTCACATGTCAATCGCCCGTGTCCAGCCGCGCGCGCCGCAGCAGCTGGGCGTTTATGGCCACGATCACCGTGCTCAGTGACATCAGTACCGCGCCGGCGGCGGGCGAGAGCAGGATGCCGCGGCCGGCCAGCACGCCGGCGGCGAGCGGCAGGGCGACCAGGTTGTAGCCAGTGGCCCAGCCGAGGTTCTGCAGCATCTTGCGATAGCTGGCCCGCGACAGCTCCAGGATGCGGGCCACGTCGCGGGGATCATTGCGCACCAGCACGATGTCGCCGGCCTCGACCGCCACTTCCGTGCCGCCGCCGATGGCGATGCCCACATCGGCGGTAAGCAGCGCGGGTGCATCATTGACGCCGTCGCCCACCATGGCCACGCGCCGGCCCTGGCGCTGCAGTTCCTCGACGCGCCCGGCCTTTTCGCCGGGCAGCACGCCCGCAAAAGCGGCTTCGATGCCCAACTCGCGCGCCACCGTCTCGGCCACC
>JBQCEU010000073.1:0-21710 GCA_051959955.1 Terriglobales bacterium
GCCAGTCAATGGCTCGACCGGGCTGGGGCTCCAGGGGCCCCCGGCCCGGTCGAGCGTCGAGCGGGTCGAGTGGCGCAGCCACCCGGGGTCCCGCGCCTATCAAGAGACCGCCTGATTGGACTACACTGTGCCCGTCATGGCCACCTGGAATCGTCGTCAGTTTTCGGCCGCGCTGGCGGCCGGCATCGCTTCGCCCGCTTGGCTGCGCGCACTGCCGCCGGTGTCGCCCAATTCTCCTCTGCCCACCGGGGGGCAAGCCACGGAAGCCGCTCGTGCCCAAGCGGTCAAATTGCCGGTGGTGGTGGCCAGCAGCAACGGCTACACCTACGGCGCTACCGCCGAAGCCTTTGCCAAGCTTCAGGCGGGCGCCGATACGCTCGAAGCGGTTCTGTCCGGCGTCAACAAGGTGGAAGAGAATCCGGCCGACATGAGCGTCGGCTACGGGGCGCTGCCGGACGAAGACGGCGTGGTCACCAACGATGCCTGCTGCATACACGGCCCTACCATGCAGATGGGGGCTGTCGGCTGCCTCGCCGGTTATCTCCATACCTCGCGGGTGGCCAAGGCGCTCATGGACTACACCGACCAGATCTTTCTGGTGGGCGAGGGTGCGGCCCGCTTCGCCGAAATCGCCGGTTGCACCAAAGCCCCGCCCGGACTGACCGAGGCTGCGCGCCAACGCTGGCTGCTGTGGAAGGAGGCGCGCAGCTTCCGCGATGCCTGGGGTCCGGGTCTTGACAGTCCGCAGTACGAGCTGTGGCAGAAGTACAAGGCCAGTGGCAACCCGCCCCTGAGCTCTCTCGAAGCCGCGGCTCGCCGCCTGGGCATTCCCGACGACCAGGTGGCGGAAGCCGTGGCTCAGGTGTTGCATCCGCCCCACGGAACCATCAATTGCTTGGCGGTGAACACGCGGCACGAAATCTCCGGCGTGACCACCACCGCCGGACGCGCCTTCAAAATTCCCGGCCGGGTCGGCGATTCCCCCATTCTCGGCACCGGCTGTTACGTGGATGGCGAGGTCGGCGGTGCTGGCTCCACCGGGCGGGGTGAGGAGAATATCCGCGTCGTGGGCGCCCACACCATCGTCGAGCAGATGCGCAACGGCAAGACGCCGCAGGAGGGCTGTCTCGAAGCCTGCCGTCGTATCGCGCACCTGTTTCGCAACCACCCCGACCGCTTGGCCCAGGTCGGAATCCAGTTCTACGCCTTGCGGGTGGATGGCGCCTTCGGTGCCGCATCGCTGTGGGGAACTAAGGAACATGGCGCCGGCGGCTTCGCCGTTCACGACGGAGTCAATCGCCTGGAACCTATGGCTTACCTGCTGACCCGCGCGTCCTAGTTTCCGGTCCAGAGGTCGCCCACGGTAAAGCCTTGCGGGAATGGATCGGTGGGATCGAGCACGTATTGGGCAATGCCTGTGATCCAGGCCTGGCCGGTTATGGTGGGAACCACGGCCGCGTAGGTTCCCACCTTGGTCTCCCGCAAGAGGCGTCCGGTGAATGTGGTGCCGAGAATGCCGGCGTGGACAAAATCGCGGCCCAAGGCCAGCGTGCCACGGGCATGCAAGGTCGCCATCTTGGCGCAGGTGCCGGTACCGCAGGGAGAGCGGTCCAGGGTTCCCGTCCAGGTCTCCGGGCGCGTCCAGTCGAGCTTGCCTGTGGAGACGATGACGGTGTTCCTCCAATCCCCACCCGGCCGCCCCGGCGGCGACGAGAGTTGCGCGATGGTGGGCCCGGTGATGTCGTCGTTTTTCGGGTGACGCACCGGATACTGTTCCTGGGTCGCGGCCTTGATCATCTCACCCGCGCGCACCAACGCCCTTGCCTGTCCGGGTTCGATGCGCAATCCCAGCGCCTCGGCGGAAGCGATCACGTAAAACATCCCGCCCCAGGCAACATCCACCTTGACCGTGCCCCACTCCCGCACTTCCACCGGCACGTCCAGATGCACGGCGAACGCGGGCACGTTCTCGAAAGTCACCGCCACCGCCTTGCCGCCGCGCATCTCGACATCCACCTCGATCAGGCCGGCGGGCGCTTCCAGCCGCATGCGGTTGTTGCCCTCGCGCGTGGGCACCATGCCGGTTTCGGCCAGAGCGGTGGCCACGCAGATGGTGTTGGATCCTGACATGGGCGGGTACTCCACCTGCTCCATGATCACGAAGCCCGCGTCCGCACCCGCCACCGTGGGCGGCAGGATCAGGTTGCAATTGGCCGCCGGATAGCCACGTGGCTCGCGCAGCATGCGCAACCGCAGCTCGTCCCCGTGCGCGCGCAGATGCTGCATCTTGGCGTACATGGTGGCGCCCGGTACATCCCGTACGCCGCCCACAATCACCCGTCCCGGCTCGCCGCAGGCGTGCAAATCCACGGCGGTGATCATGCCGCTGAGGTTCACGCAGTGGAACTCCTGTGCAACAACACCACCGCCTGCGCGATCGCCGCCTGGGCGGTCCCCAAACCCTCCGGCGTCTTGCCTTTGATGGAAATGCGCTCCGAAGGCACGGCGAGCAGTTGGGCCACGTTCTCCCGCAGCCGCTCCCGCAGCGGTTGAATGCGCGGCTGCTCCAGGATCAGGTTGGCGTCAACATTGACGATTTCCCAGCCGCCCCGCTGCGCCAGCTGTACCGCGTGGCGTACGAAGCGCTCGCTGGCTGCGCCCTGCCACCGCGGGTCGTTGCTGGCAAAGTGCGTGCCGATATCGCCCTCGCCCAGCGCCCCCAGGATCGCATCGCAGATGGCGTGCAGCAGCACGTCGCCATCACTATGCCCGGCAAGACCCTGGCCATGGGCAATCTCCACCCCGCCCAGCCACAGCCGTCGCTGCGGCTCGAAAATGTGCGAGTCCCAGCCCGTGCCTACCCGGTATTCAAATCCCATGGGGGACGGACTTGCCGCCACCTGCCGGAGTGGCCGCCTTGGTGCCCTTGCTCTTTTCCTGCTTCGCCTGCTCTTCCCGGATCTTCTGGAGCAGCTTGGCCTGGCTCTCCTGCTGCTGTTGCAGCCGCTTCTTCAGCTCCGCCACCGGCGCTGGCACATCACGGTGGATCTGGGCCGCCAACAATTGCTCCTGACTCTCGATGTCGAGTTCGTTCGGAGTGAGCACAACATTGGGATCGGCAGCCGCAGCCGGCCGGGCATTGGGGTCGTTGTCGTTGCTCCCGGTCATCGCCTGCGGTGTGTTGGTGGGCAGGGTGTCCGCGCCTTGCGAACCTTTCATCGGCACATCCTGGAATGCCAGGGGAGCCGGCTTATTCGTTGTCGGTTGGGTTTGGACACGGGCGGTCGCGGCCGCCGAAGCCGCTGCGGGATCACTGGCCGTGGCGCCTGCCGGGGAACCGCCGGACTGGATGGCGCCGGTGGCCACCATCGTCCGGTGGATCAGTTCCTGCAGGCCCGGTGTCGGCTCCGCTTCCGCCAGTTGCGGCTCGGTCAGCGACGGGGAGCCAACCTTGTCGGCCCGCGCTATCTCGGTCTCGGGCCGCCCGGTCCACATCGCCTTCAATCCAAACCAGCCGCTTAGGCCGCCAGGATCCGGGGCCTGCCCCCGTCCCTCGATCTCGTGCTTGTTAAAGGCAATCGCCTCCGCCGAGGGCGTCGGCACGGGGACATGCAGCACGCCCAACTCTTTCTTGGCATCTGCCGTCAGCGGGCTCAGCGGATAGCGGGTTACCAGCCGGCTGAAATCGTCCACCGCCTTGCGCCGGTCGGCCTCGGCATTGGCGGTAAACAAGCTCCGCGTCTCGACGTTCGGTTCCAGCTTCGACGCCCCCTCATACAAGTTCGAGGTAGTGAGGTAGGAGTGCGCCAGTTCACTGGTGACCACGTCTCCCTGGCTGTACAGCGGATAGCGCTGCAACGTGGCTTCCAGCCGGCTCTGCGCGGCCCGATAGTCCGGGTAATCGCCCTGGTGGGCCCGGTCCAAATAGAATTGACCGATGCGGTACTCCCGTTCCGCTAATACCTCCTGCGTGCTCCGCAGCATCTGCAGCGCCTGGGGCCGCAGCGGACTGTCGGGATAATTCAACAGAAACGTTCGCAGCTCCGCCTGCGCCCGGTCCGCCTGTGTAGGATCACGATCGGGCTTTTGGAGTTGGTCAAAGTGAATCTTGGCGATCTTGAGCTGTGCCTCGGAGGCTTCCTTCATGGCCGGGAAAAACGTGATGAAGTCCTTGTACTGCGCCTCGGCTTGCGCCATGCCCTCCGCCCCGCCCTGACGGTACCAGGAATCTGCAATGGCCATCTTGGCCCGCGCCAGGTACTCACTATCGGGGTAGGTATTGAGCAGCGTCTCCAGGTTCAGCCGCGCCACCGTGTACTTGCCTTTGTCCATGTCGGACATGGCGATGTCGTACAGGATCTTGTCTGGTTGCGCAGACTTTACGCTCGCCAGCGGGTTCGTATTGGCGTGCTTGCGCAGCATACAGCCGCTGCTGGCCAGCGCGAGCAGGGTGGCGGCGATGAGTGCGGGCGCCAGCTTGCGCGCCGGGGGACGGGGGGCCTTCAGCGGCATAGGACTCTATGCCGCGATTCTATCATGTGCAGCCTTCTGCACACCCCCAATAGGGAGTTTTTTGCCGGATCCTGGTACTAGTGGGCCACCGAATCGTGCTCCTGCACCGGCTTGGTGAACTCGCCCGAGGCGTGCGAGCGCTTCCAGAACCACAGCAGGAACAATGCCAACGCCGCTGCCGCGGAATCCAGGGCCACATCATGAAAAGAAGGCCCTCGACCTTTGACGAAACTCTGGTGGTACTCGTCAGTGGCGGCATACAAAGCACAGAACACTAAACTCCGCAGGCCCGCGGGCAAACTGTACACCTTGCTCCCCATGGCGAAACCGCGGTAGGTCACCAACCCGAGCAGAAAATATACGATCACGTGCGCCAGCTTGCGGAAGGGGCCGTCGAGCAGGAGGTGCCAGTGATGTGTGTTCATCCCCAGCAGGCTCAGAATCCAACTCAGCACCTCGTCGCTATGCTGCCCGGAATTGGCATCCTGCGAGAAAAAGAAGATGATGGCGCACATCGCAGCCACAGGCAGCCAAGCTTTCAATATTCGCAGCAGCATGGATTATCTCGATTGTAATGCCCGCCTCGGTGGCCGGGGGCGCGGGTCGCTGATTCCGCCTTTCAGCTACTCCGCCGCCGCATGTTGATGGCTGGCCGGAATCAGCCGCGCAATGCGCCGCACCCTCGCACCAGCACCGCGCAGCTTCTCCTCCAATTTTTCATAGCCGCGGTCAAGGTGATAGATGCGATCAATGATCGTCTCTCCTTCCGCGGCCAGCCCTGCCAGCACCAGTGACGCGCTGGCTCGCAGGTCACTGGCCAGCACCGCCGCACCGAACAGTTGCGCCGGTCCGCGCACCACCGCCCGGCTGCCCTCGATTTTGATGCTGGCCCCCATGCGATTCAGCTCCAGCGCATGCATGAACCGGTTCTCGAAGATGGTCTCCGTGACCACCGCCGCTCCTTCGGCTTGGGTCATCAGGGCCATGAATTGGGCTTGGAGGTCGGTGGCGAAGCCAGGGAACTCGGCGGTGGTCATATCCACGGCGCGCAGCCGCTCCCGATTGGCTGCCACCCGTAGCTCATTGCTTCCGCGGGCAATTGAGCCTCCGGCTTCCCCGATCTTTTCCAGCAGCGATTCGAGGTGCTCTGGTTGGCAGTGGGTGAGGGTTACTTCGCCGCCTGTAATAAGCGCCGCCATCAGGAAGGTTCCCGCCTCGATGCGGTCAGCAATGATGCTGTGCGTGGCGCCGCCGAGTTGATCCACTCCCTGAACGTGAATCGTCGGGGTACCTTCGCCTTCGATGCGGGCGCCCATCTTGCGCAGGAGTACGGCGAGGTCCACCACCTCCGGTTCCAACGCGCAGTTGTGGAGCACGGTCTCGCCCTTGGCCAGCACGGCCGCCATCAGGACATCTTCGGTCCCCGTAACCGTAATCCGGTCGAATGTATAGCTGGCTCCCTGCAGACGTTCCGCTTCCGCCACGATGTAGCCGTGCTCCTGACTGAGCTTCGCCCCCAGCCGTTCCAGCCCCTTCAAGTGCAGATCAATGGGCCGCGCGCCGATGGCGCAACCGCCCGGGAGCGATACCCGCGCAAAGCCGGTGCGCGCCACCAGGGGGCCCAGCACGAGCGACGAAGAGCGCATGGTCTTCACCAACTCGTAATCGGCCTGGGGATGGGTCAGCGAGCGCGCGGTGAGCGCGATGCGGTGATGCCCGCCGCCGCCTTCCGCCTCTACGCCCATGGTCTCCAGGAGCTTGCGTGTGGTCTGGACATCCCGCACATCGGGCAGGTTCTTCAGCGTGACGGTCTCGGCGGTCAAAAGGCAGGCTGCCATGGCAGGCAGGGCCGCATTCTTCGCCCCGCTGATGCGAATCGTGCCCCGCAGCGGGCGTCCTCCGGCAATGACAAGCTTGTCCATCGTCGTACCTAGCTTTCCAGTCTACCTGCCATGTAAGTTGCGAGGATTTCGCCTTTCGGGGAAAAAACTGCCACGTCAGCTTCCGCACCCACTTCCAGGCGGCCCTTGTGGCGCCAGCCCAGCAACTCCGCCGGATTTAGCGAGGCCATGCGTACGGCCGACCCCCAGTCATGGCCGGTCCATGCCCGCACGTTCTGCACCGCCTGATCCAGTGTCAGCACGCTGCCTGCCAAAGCGCTTCCCGCCGTGCAGCGGCTTCCGCATACAGTGACCGTAATTCCCCCCAGGGTGTACTGGCCGTCGCCACAGCCGGTGGCGCTTATGCCGTCGCTGACCAACACGGCTGCGCCCGGCGCCTTGAGCCGCACAAACATGCCTGCCAGCAGCGGATCCACATGCAGGCCATCGGCGATTATTTCGGCGCTCAAGCTCGGCTCGGCCAAAGCCAGGCCCAAAAGCCCAGGTTCGCGCTGGTGGAGCGGCCGCATGGCGTTGAAGGTATGGGTCACATGCACGGCGCCCGCCCGCCATCCCGCCTGAGCTTGGGCGAGGCTGGCGTCGCTGTGGCCCATGCTGACGCGAATATCCAACCGTCTCGCTGCCGCGATAAACTCCCGCGCGCCTTCCAGTTCGGGCGCCAGGGTGATCAGGCGAATATTGCCGCCTGACCGGTCCCAAAGTTCGTCGAGCCTGGTGAGGGAGGGAAGGAGCAGGTCGCCCTCAGGGTGTACGCCGCGCCGCTGCGGGCTCAGGAAGGGCCCCTCCAAATGGATCCCCAACCCTGCCTTTCCCAATCGCTCGACCGTCGCCAGCACCCGCGGCCAGGGTGCGGTCACGGTGGTTGCCAGGAAGGAAGTCACGCCGTGGCGTGCCAGGTGGTGGCGCAACTGCGCCAGCGCTGCCGGGTCGGCATCCATGATGTCCACACCCGCTCCACCATGGACATGAATGTCCACCAGCCCCGGCGCCAGCACGGCGTCTCCGTAATCGTCGCTGCGGCTTCCCTCCGGCACTCTCACCGTGGCGCGAGTCCCGACGGCCGCGATAACTCCATCTTCCAGCAGCAAGGCTGCATCGGAAATGGTCTCTCGCGGCGTCACCAACTGCCGCGCGTAGAGTACCCTCTTCATCGCTCCGCCTTTTCCATCGCCTCGCGAATCCGCCGCGCCCGTGCCCGCAGCTTTTGGTTGGTGGGTTGCACACAGGCCATAAGATTGCCGTGCGTGCGGCCGAGGCGCACCATGAGTCCGGTCGAGAGCAGATTCAAAGCCATCTTCTGCGCGCTCCCCGCCTTCAGCCGCGTGGAGCCGGCGATGACCTCGGGGCCGGTTGGCAGTTCTATGGAAATTTCCGCGGCTTTCGCCAACGGCGAGTTGGGTACACAGGTGAGGGCCAGAGTCAGGCAGCCGAGCTGACGCGCATAGCGAACCGCACCCACCGCGTAGGGCGTTCGGCCGCTGGCGGCGATGCCCATTACGGCGTCGAGAGGCCGTAGCCGCAACCCTTCCAGATCGCGCTGCCCGCCTGCCGCATCGTCTTCCGCTCCCTCCACCGACCGCCGTAGTGCCCGGGCGCCGCCGGCGATGACCCCCACCACCCGGCGGGGTGCAATGCCAAACGTCGGTGGGCACTCGGCGGCATCCAGCACTCCCAACCGCCCGCTGGTGCCCGCACCTATGTAGATCAGTCGCCCGCCCGCGCGGAACCGCGGTTCGATCGCATCAATGGCCTTGGCGACGGCTCTCACTCCGCTCCGCACCGCGGCGATCACCGCCCGGTCCTCGCGTTGCATGGCCTGGACCATGAGCAGCGTCGAAAGTTGATCGAGGTGGCGGGTGCGCGGGTTGACGGCTTCGGTTGCCAGCCGCTCCAGTCGAGGCGAATGTTGCCGCGAGCTTTTCAGGTTTGACAGCCTCCGGGTCTTCAGTCTATAACACTGAACAAAGCTGCTTCACCTGCCCCCTCAAGGATCCCGCATTGCACCCGCTCCGGCTCTCGCATCGCCTCCTGGCCACCCTCCTGGCGGCGCTTTTCCTTTCTTCGTTCCCGGCCTGGGCCGCCGATCCCCCCGCCCCGGCGGCCGATTGGTCGCGCGTCGATGCCGCCGTGCGGCGATCCATTGAAGCAGGTGAGATTCCCGGCGCCGTAGTGCTTATCGGCCATGACGGCAAAGTGGTCTACCGCAAAGCCTTCGGGAACAGGTCGCTCCGCCCCCGCCAGAAAATGACGACCGATACCGTCTTTGATCTGGCCTCGCTGACCAAGGTGGTGGCGACCACGCCGTCCATTATGCAGTTGCTGGAACAGGGCCGCTTCCGCCTCAACGATCCGGTGGCCAAGTACCTGCCCGGCTTTGCGCAAAACGGCAAGGAAGAAATCACCATCCGTCAGTTGCTGACCCACTTCTCCGGCCTCCCGCCCGATATACCGCAAAAGCCGGCCTGGAGCGGCTACCAAACCGGCGTTGCTAAAGCGTTGGCCATCTCGCCGGCGTTCCCCCCCGGATCGCACTTCGAGTACAGCGATATCAACTTCGTGGTGCTGGCGGAGTTGGTCCACAAGCTCACCGGCCAGCGCATTGACCGCTATGCATTGGAGCACGTTTGGAAGCCGCTGGGCATGGATCACACCCGCTATCTGCCGCCGGCCAACTGGCTGTCAAAGATTGCTCCCACCGGCGTGGATGGCCGCGGCCGATCGCTGCGCGGCGTGGTGAACGACCCCACCGCCGCCTCCATGGACGGTGTCACCGGCGATGCCGGGGCCTTCAGCACCGCTGATGATCTGGCCAAGTACGCCCAGGCGCTGCTCAATGGCGGCGTGGGTGGGAACGGACATCGCATCCTTGCACCACAGTCGGTGGTCAAAATGTCCACCCCGCAGTCGCCGCCCAATATCCCCGACGTGCGCGGCTTGGGGTGGGACCTCGACACGCCGTTTTCCAGCAATCGGGGCGGCTTCTTGCCTTTAGGCTCCTACGGCCATACGGGCTTTACCGGCACCTCGCTTTGGATTGACCCCTCCTCCAACACCTACGTCATCATTCTTGCCAACGATACTTATCCCGACCGCCGGCCCACGCTAAAGTCCATCCTGGCCCTGCGTTCTGAGGTGGCTACCGTGACGGCCGCCATCGTGGCCCCCTCTGATCCCGACCTGTTCCAGCGCCTCGAAACCGGCCTGGAGCGGATCACCGGCTACAACGACCCTCTCAGTGGGTCCCGCCGCGTCATCTACCGCAACGGCCAGGTCCTCACCGGCCTCGACGTGGCACGTGCCCGCGGATTCAGGCTGCTCGAAGGCAAAAACGTTGGTTTGGTCACCAACCCCACCGGTCTGGACCGCGACGGCCATCGCAATCTTGACGACATGATCGCCGCCGGCGTTCACGTCGCCGCCGCTTTCAGCCCCGAGCACGGCTGGTCAGGTTCCCTCGATGGCCCGACAGGCAACGCCCGCGACTCCGCCACTTCGGTTCCTGTTTTCAGCGCCTACACCTCCACTGATCCCAAACGGGCCCTGCCCGCCGCGGGCCTCGACGGCATCAACGTCCTGGTGTACGACATTCAGGATGTGGGTGCGCGCTGGTACACATTTGAAACCACCCTCGCCTACACCCTCAAGTCGGCGGCCGCCCGCCATATTCCGGTCATTGTCTACGACCGCCCGAATCCGATTGACGGCATTCACGTCGAGGGGCCGCCGCTGGCGCCGGAGGAAGTCAGCTTCGTCGGCTACTTCCCTGGAATGCCGGTGCGCAATGGCATGACCGTGGGCGAGCTGGCCAGCCTGTTTAATAAGTCCATCGGCGCCGAGCTGACCGTGGTGCGAATGCAGGGCTGGTCGCGCGGCGACTTCTTCGATGAAACCGGCCTCACTTGGACGAACCCCTCGCCCAACATGCGCAGCCTGACCGAGGCCGTGCTCTACCCTGGCGTGGCCATGATTGAGGCCACCAACGTCAGCGTGGGCAGGGGTACGGATACGCCCTTCGAACTCATGGGCGCGCCCTGGGTCAAGGCGCCGGAACTCGCCGCCTTCCTCAACGCGCGGCGCATCCCGGGCGTCCGCTTCGTGCCGGTCAACTTCACCCCCACTGAGAGCCGGTACGCCCATCAGGTCTGCCACGGCGTCAACCTGATCGTCACCAACCGCGAACGTCTCATCTCGCCGGAACTGGGCGTCGAGCTTGCCAGCGCCCTGGCTCACCTCTACCCGCAGCAGTGGGATAGCTCCGCCATGCCCCAACTGGCGGGATCGAAAGCCTTGGTGGAGGCGATCCGTAGCGGCGAAGACCCGCGCCGCATCGCCGATGGCTGGGCAGACAGCCTGAAGGCCTTCGAGGCCGAACGCCAATCCGTTCTCCTCTACCGATAGTCACCTCTCCACCGTGCACTGATCGCCTGCCTGCGGCATACTCGCGGCATGAGGAACCGCCTCCGCCGCCACACCCTCAGCCTTACCGCCTCCGCCATCCTTCTCCTGTGGCTGATCCTGTACAGCCTCTGGGATCCCAACACCCACCTCGGAAGCTTCTTCGGCAACGCCATCGCCGACTGGTCGGGTGTGGTGGTGATGGTGCTGGCCACCAAGTACATGTACGAAAAGGGTTCGGCCGAAAGCCGCAGGCCGCCTCCGGATGACCCCGCCCATCGCGCCCTGGACTTCACGCGCGACCATTCCTTAACCATCTTCCTGGCCGCCACATTGTTGGGGTGGATCGCCCTCTACGTGCATTCCGGCGTCAATAGCAAATGGGGGCAGGTGGTCGGCAATGTGGTCAGCGAGTGGGTGCAATCCATCGGTATGGTGCTGATGACCAAGAAGCTGATGGAATACCGCTCCAAGGAAAGCAGCGACGAGGATGCCGATGGAGCTTCGCTGGCGCATTAATCTTGACTAATTTGTATAGATTCGCCATTCTGAAAGAGACGGATTCGTTAGGGGATTCCCATGAGCACACAGGCACAGGAACTCGAGGCTCTTGCCAACCAGGAATACAAGTACGGCTTCGTATCGGAAATCGAAGCCGACACCGTACCCCGCGGGTTGAACGAAGACATCGTGCGCATGATCTCGGCCAAGAAGAACGAGCCCGAGTTCATGCTGGAGTGGCGTCTGCGGGCCTACCGGCAGTGGACGAAAATGACTGAGCCGACGTGGCAGAACGTTCACTACCCGCCGATCAACTATCAGGACGTCATTTACTACTCGGCGCCCAAGACCGCCGCCGATGCTCCCAAGAGCCTGGACGAGGTGGATCCGGAATTGCTCGCCACCTACGAAAAGCTGGGCGTGCCGCTGCGTGAACGCGAGCTGCTCGCCGGGGTGGCGGTGGATGCCATCTTCGACAGCGTCTCGGTGGCGACGACGTTCCGCGCCAAGCTGGCCGAGGTGGGGGTGATCTTCTGCTCGTTTTCGGATGCGGTGCAGAACCATCCGGAACTGGTGCAGAAGTATCTGGGATCGGTGGTCCCCTACACCGACAACTACTTTGCCACGCTCAACTCGGCGGTGTTCAGCGACGGCTCGTTCTGCTATATCCCGAAAGGGGTGCGGTGTCCGATGGAACTGTCGAGCTATTTCCGCATCACCAGCAACGAGAGCGGCCAATTCGAGCGCACCCTCATCATCGCCGAGGAAGGCGCGCACGTGAGCTACCTGGAAGGCTGCTCGGCTCCCAAGCGCGACAAGAACCAACTGCACGCCGCCGTGGTCGAGCTGGTGGCGCTCGACGACGCCACCATCAAGTACTCGACGGTGCAGAACTGGTACCCCGGGGATAAGGAAGGCAAGGGCGGTATCTACAATTTCGTGACCAAGCGTGGAAAGTGCCTGGGCCGGCGCTCGAAGATCTCCTGGACGCAGGTGGAGACCGGATCTTCGATCACTTGGAAGTATCCCAGCTGCATTCTGCAGGGCGACGATTCCGTGGGTGAGTTCTACTCGGTGGCCCTGACCAAGAACCGCCAGCAGGCGGATACCGGCACCAAGATGATCCACATGGGCAAGCGCACGCGCAGCACCATCGTGAGCAAGGGCATTTCGGCCGGCTTCGGACAGAACACCTACCGCGGGGCGGTGCGCATGCTGGCCGGCGCCGAGGGGGCACGCAACTATTCCCAGTGCGATTCCCTCCTCATCGGCGACAAGTGCGGCGCCCACACCTTTCCGGTGCTGGAGGTGAAGAACAACACCGCCACCGTGGAGCACGAGGCTTCGACCTCGCGCATCGGCGAGGATCAACTCTTTTACTGCCGTCAGCGCGGCATCTCCAACGAGGATGCGGTCTCCATGATCGTAAGCGGCTTCTGCAAGGAAGTTTTCCGGGAGCTGCCGATGGAGTTCGCGGTGGAGGCGCAGAAGCTGCTCGGCGTGAGCCTGGAGGGCAGCGTCGGTTAGCGGCGCACGGGAAACGACGCACGGGAAACGAATGGATATGCTCGAAATCAAAGGACTGCATGCGGAAGTGGCCGGGCGTGAAATTCTGCGCGGCCTGGATCTGGAGATCAAGGCGGGCGAAGTCCACGCCATCATGGGCCCCAACGGCAGCGGCAAGAGCACCTTGGCCCAGGTGCTGGCCGGCCGCGACACCTACGCGGTGACTGCCGGCACGGTGCGCTACCAGGGGCAGGATCTGCTCGAGCTCTCGCCCGAGGACCGGGCCCGCGCCGGGGTGTTTCTGGCCTTCCAGTATCCCGTCGAAATTCCGGGGGTGAGCAACAATTACTTCCTGCGGGCGGCGCTCAATGCCGTGCGCAAGTACCAGGGCCTGGAAGAGTTGGATGCGGTGGATTTTCTGGCCCTCGTGCAGAAGAAGATGAAGCTGCTGCACATGGACGACGCGCTGATGAAGCGGGCGGTGAACGAGGGCTTTTCAGGCGGCGAGAAAAAGCGGAATGAAATTTTCCAGATGGCCGTGCTGGAGCCCAAACTGGCCATCCTCGACGAAACCGACTCCGGCCTCGATATTGACGCCCTGAAGACGGTGGCCGAGGGCGTCAATGCCTTGCGCGCTCCCGAACGCGCCATCCTGCTGGTCACCCACTACCAGCGCCTGCTGAACTACATCGTGCCCGACTTCGTCCACGTGCTCTCCGGCGGCCGCATCGTCAAGTCGGGGGGCAAGGAGCTGGCCTTGGAGCTGGAAGACAAGGGCTACGGCTGGCTGGGCGAGCCCGATGAGGTGGATGCCCGCGCTGCCGTGCGGCGGGGGGCGTAAACATGCCGTTGTTCGGTCTCAAGGACGCCACCACGGGCGTGTTCGCGAGCTATATGGCCCGCTTTGCCGGGCTGGACCCGCGCCCCGCCTGGCTGCACGAGCTGCGCCAGCAGGCTTTTGCCCGCTTCTCCGAGTTGGGCTTCCCCAGTCATCGCGAGGAGGGATGGCGGCAGACCAATGTGGCTGCCATTGCCTCGAGCGTCTTCGAGCCGCAGCCGCCGCTGCCGCCCGCCGAACTCGTCCGCCGGGTGAGGGAACTGAATCTGCCCGGCGTGGATTGGAGCCCGGAAGCCTGCCGGCTGGTGTTCGTCAACGGCGTCTTCGCCCCCGGACTCTCCTCGGCCCCGGCGCTTGCCGGCTGCCGCATCGGCTCCCTGGCGGAACGCTTCGCGGAAGACGGCAACGATCTGCTGCCCTGCCTCGACCACGAGGACGAGCGGCGGCAGCCCTTCGTGGCTCTCAACACCAGCTTCCTGGCCGATGGCGCCTTCGTGGAAATCGCCCCGCGAACCGTGGTCGCCGCGCCCATCAGCCTGCTGTACCTGACCACCGGCTCGGCGGAGCATAAGGGCTGCTCGCATCCGCGCACGGTGATCATCGCCGGTGCCGAGAGCGAGGCTTCCATCATCGAGACCAGCGCCGGTTTTGCCGGTGATGTTTATTTCACCAACGCGGTCACCAGCGTCGAGATCGGCGCCAACGCGCGCCTCGAGTACACACGGATCGAACAGGAGAGCCTGGCGGCCTTCCACGTCTCCAAGCTGCGCTCCCGCCAGGCGCGCGACAGCCGCTTCACGGCGCATTCGATCTCGCTGGGCGGCGGTCTGGTGCGCAACAACGTGCACGCCATCCTGGACGGCGAGGGCACGGAGTGCGTGCTCAACGGGGTGTTCGCGCTGGACGGCACCCAGCACGTGGACAACTCGACCATCCTCGACCACGCCCGCCCGCTGGGCACCAGCCGCGAATACTACAAGGGCGTGCTGGACGGCAAGGCGGTGGGGGTGTTCAACGGGCGCATCATCGTGCGCCAGGATGCCCAGCACACCGACGCCATCCAGAGCAACAAGAACCTGCTGCTGTCAGACTCGGCGGCCACGGTAAGCGCGCAGCCGCAGCTGGAGATCTATGCCGACGATGTGCGCTGCACCCACGGCGCCACCGTCGGTCAGCTCGACGCCCAGGCGCTGTTCTACCTGCGCTCGCGCGGGCTGGGGCTGGAGGAGAGCCGCAAGCTGCTGATCTATGCCTTCGCCGCCGATGTGCTCAGCCGCGTTCAGAACGCCGGACTGCGCGCCGAATTGGAGAAGCTGCTGTGGCGGAAGTGGGCGGAGTAGCCATGGCGATCCGGGCCGCCATTCCCGCCGCCTTCGATGCCGGGGCCGCACGGCGCGACTTTCCCCTGCTGCGCGCCCACCCGGACCTGGCCTATCTCGATAACGCCGCCACCACGCAGAAGCCG
The DNA here is from genome assembly GCA_051959955.1 of Terriglobales bacterium. Lineage (GTDB taxonomy): Bacteria > Acidobacteriota > Terriglobia > Terriglobales > SCQP01 > SCQP01. The sequence goes on from JBQCEU010000073.1 coordinate 15,119, forward strand.
CAGGCGGTGCTGGATGCCCTGCAGCACTTCTACACCGACGAGTGCTCCAACATCCACCGTTCCGTCCATCGTCTGGGCGAGCAGGCCACGGCGAGCTACGAAGCTTCCCGTCGCGCCGTGCAGCGCTTCTTGCATGCCGCCAGTGAACGGGAGATCGTCTTCGTGCGCGGCGCCACCGAGGCCATCAACCTCGTCGCCCAGACGTTCTCGCGCAGTCAGCTCAAGCCGGGCGATGAAGTGCTGATCACCGGCCTCGAGCACCACTCCAACATCGTTCCCTGGCAGCTTGCCTGCGAAGCCACGGGGGCGCGTTTGCAAGTGGCGGGGATCAACGATCGCGGGGAAGTGCCGCTGGAGGCCTTTGAGCAGGCGCTGAGCCCTCGGACCAGGATCGCCGCATTGGCCCACATTTCGAACGCGCTCGGCACCCTCAATCCGGTGGCGGAGATGATCCGGCGGGCGCACGCCCGCGGTGTGCCGGTGCTGCTGGATGGCGCCCAGGCCGCGCCACATGTGGTGCTGGACGTGCAAGCGCTGGATTGCGACTTCTACGCCCTCTCCGGCCACAAAATGTACGGCCCAACCGGCATCGGCGTGCTCTACGGCAAGCAGGAGTGGCTGCAGCGCTTGCCGCCATGGCAGGGGGGCGGTGACATGATCAGCTCGGTGACTTTCGAGCACACCACCTACAACGAGCTGCCCTATAAGTTCGAGGCCGGCACGCCCAACATTGCCGCCAGCATCGGGTTGGGGGCCGCCGTCAACTACCTCGAGCATCTGGATCGCGCGGCGCTGGCCGCCTATGAACAGGATCTGCTCGACTACGGTACCGGACTGCTGGCGGATTTGCCGGGAGTGCGGATGATCGGCACGGCGGAGCAGAAGACGGGGGTGCTGTCATTTGTGGTCGAAGGCGTGCACCCGCATGATGTCGGCACGGTGCTCGATTCCGTGGGCGTGGCGGTGCGCTCCGGCCACCACTGCGCCCAGCCGGTGATGGACCGCTTCCAAATTCCCGCCACCACGCGCGCTTCGCTGGGGCTGTACAACACCCGCCAGGACCTCGACCGCCTGGCTGCGGGCCTGCGCAAGGTTCAGGAGATGTTTGGCTGATGTCGCAGCTCGACGATCTTTACCAGGAACTGGTCATTGACCACAGCAAGCGGCCGCGCAACTTCGGCCCCCTGCCGGAGGCCAACCGTCGCGCCGAGGGCTTCAACCGCCTCTGCGGCGACCGGGTGACGGTGCTGGTCGAACTCGACGGGGATACGGTGCGCCAGGTCAGGTTTCAAGGTAGCGGCTGCGCCATCTCCACCGCCAGCGCCTCCCTGCTGACCGAGGCGGTGCGCGGCAAGTCGGTGGCCGAAACCGAGGCGCTGTTCCAGCGCTTCCATAAGCTGGTGACCGGCGGGGCGGACGCGGGTACCGAGGGTATGGGCAAGCTGGCCGTTTTCGCCGGCGTGAGCGAATACCCGGCGCGGGTGAAGTGCGCCAGCCTGGCCTGGCATACACTGCATCAGGCGTTGGCCGCCGGGCCCGCCGAGGCGCCGGTGAGCACGGAGTAGAGTAGCCATGGACGATTTCCTGCTGCGCGAGGCGGAACACAAGGAGACAGTGGCGGCCGAGCTGGAAAAGTCGGCCGAGCCGGCGGTGCTGAAGGAAGCCCAGCGCCAGCGTGACACGGCCACCGAGCTGCGGCGCGAGTGGGAGCGGCGCCAGCCCAAGCCGGCGGCGGCGACGGGTACGGCGGTGATGACCGACCCTTCCGAGGACCCTACTGACTCCCCCGAGACAGCGCTGCTGCGCGAGTACATCATTGACTCGATCAAGAGCTGCTACGACCCGGAGATTCCGGTCAATATCTACGATCTCGGGCTCATCTACAGCATCCAGATCGGCGACGACGGCGTCGTGGCGGTGATTATGACGCTCACCGCGCCCGGCTGCCCGGCCGCCGGCATCCTGCCCGGGGAGGTGGAGCAGAAGGTGCGCTCGGTGCCGGGCGTGACCGACGTGAAGCTCGATCTGGTGTGGGACCCGCCCTGGGATCAGAGCAAGATGTCGCAGGCGGCCCGGCTGCAGTTGGGCATTGATTGGTAGGGCGGGGAAGAGCCTCATGAAGTTCACCAGCCAGGAAGAATATGGACTGCGGTGCCTGATCCGGTTGGGCGACAGCTATCTGCGCGAGGGGACGGCGGGCAGCCTGACGATTCCCGAAATCGCCAAACTGGAGGGTATCTCGGTCCCCTATGCGGCCAAGCTGCTGCGCATTTTACGCAACGGGGGGCTGGTGACCAGCGCGCGGGGTGCGGGCGGCGGCTACATATTGGCGCGGGCGCCGGAGAAGATAGCCGTGGGCGAGGCGCTGGCCGCGCTGGGCGGGCGTTTGTACGAGCCGGGATTCTGCGCCGAGCACACCGGCGAGGAGCGCGTCTGCACCCATTCGGTGGACTGCTCGCTGCGCTCGCTGTGGCGTTCCCTGCAGTTGGTGCTGGACCAGGTGCTGGACAAGACCAGCCTGCGCGATCTGCTGTGCAATGAAACCGAGATGACCACCTGGATCGGGCATCTGGTGAGCGTGGGCGCTCCCAACCTCCGGGTATGATCACCCACCTGTTCTTTGACATTGGCGGCGTGCTGCTGACCAACGGCTGGGACCATGCCGAACGGGCTCGCGCCGCGGCGAAGTTTGGGCTGGACGCGGCGGAGATCGAGGCGCTGCATGCGCCGCGGGCGGAGGCGCTGGAGACCGGCGCGCTGGCGCTCGAGGAGTACCTGCGACAGGTGTACTTTACCAGGCCGCGGGGGTTCAGCACCGCCGAATTCATCGCCTTCATGCAGTCGTGTTCGCAGCCGCTGCCGGAGTCGCTGGCGCTGCTGGCGGAAATCACCGCTGCCCGCCGGGTCCGTCTGGCGGCGCTGAACAATGAGAGCCGGGAACTGAATCAATACCGCATCGAAACCTACGGTCTGGCGCGGCATTTCTCTGCATTCTGCAGCTCCTGCTACCTGGGGGCCCGTAAACCGGGGGAGGAGATCTATAGGCGGGCGTGCGGCATCGTGCAGGCAGACCCGCACCAGTGCGGCTTCGTGGACGACCGCGAAGAGAACCTGGAAGCGCCGCGGGCGTTGGGCTTCCGCTGCTACCACTTCACCTCCGCTGCCGGATTGCGCGCCGAGCTGACAGTGGCTGGGTTGTTATAATCCGGCATGCCCAAGCTCATCGCCCAGCCCACACGCATTACCGCCGCCGGCAACAAGCCCAAGCTGATTGACGAGTTTATCGGCCGCGTGAACAGCGGGACCGAGGCGTGCAGCATTGCCCACATGCGCAGTCCGGCGGGATGGCAGGAGCCGGGCCAGACGCCCGAGTTCGACGAGTACACGCTGGTGCTTGAGGGCAAACTGCGCGTCGAGCACCGCGGCGGCGTGCTCGAGGTCGGCCCCGGCCAGGCGGTGATCACCGCCAAAGGCGAATGGGTGCGCTACTCGACCCCCGAAGGCGCTAACTACATCGCCATCTGCCTCCCCGCCTTCAGTCCCGCCACCGTCCACCGCGACAATGGCGCCTGAAGCGCCCGCTAAACCCCCGCTTCTTGGCGGCGACCCGCCCCGAACCTCCGCCCGGCACGCCGGCGCTGTAGCGTCCTGAAGCGGGTCCCCAGTTTCGGGGGTAGAATGGCGACATGGCGAAGCCGAATGCGCACACCGGGTTTGAGATCAGCTTCGAGCGCGAATCCGACGGGCGCTGGATAGCAGAGGCCGAAGGGCTGCCCGGCGCGCTTGCATACGGGGGTTCGCGCCAGGAAGCGGAGACGCGCGTTCGCGAGCTTGGACTCCGGATTTTGGCCGACCGGATCGCCCACCAGGAAGCCGTTCCGGAGTTCGTGGAACGCCTCTTCCGGGCATCATGAGTGAATGGCCGGCGGCGAAAGCCCGGCGGGTATTGGCCGCGCTTATCCGCATTGGCTGGCGCGAGAAGCGACAAACAGGCTCGCACGTCGTGCTCGCCCGGACTGGTTTTCCTGACTTCGTATTCGCATTCCATGACCGGGAGGAATTAGGCCCCCGGATGCTAGCCAAAGTCGCAAAAGCAACCGGCTTGAGGCCGGAGGACCTGTAAGTCTCAAGCCCGTCAGATGGAGCACGCCGGGCGGTTCTCAGATGGCGGCCGATGCTGCCAGAAAGCCAAGATGGCCATCAATGAAGGAGCGAGCGGAAGCCATGAGGATGCCAAGCGCCTCGTCGGTTTCGCTTCGCACGAACTCCGCCGGCAAGGCTATCGTTGCTTATGAGGAGTTTCGCGACGTGGAAACTGCCTGCGTCGGCCCAAGTCTGGGTCCGCTCGGCAGATACCAGCGGGTCCAAAAGAATTCTTGACGCCAGGGCCTCCTCGCTGCTACTTGTGCCCGCAGCTAGAGCATCAAGGCGATGGAGGGCAATCGCGCCGGCTTCCGCCGTGTAGTCGAACCCGACGTCCGGTCCCCCGGCGATAATGCGAGGGATCAAACTGACTGCGTTGTCCCCCGATCGCCTTTCGGCGGTCCCCTGGAGTACGGCAATCTCGAGCACCTCGTTCAGGAGTGCCGACCTTGTCGTGGATTCCTCTGCACCGCGTGCAGCGTGAAAAAGCATCCAAGGAAGCTTGCCGATTACCTCTGCCTTGCCTATGGTCCACTTTCGGATCAGCCCTAGTTCCTCGGGCTGGGGCGCGAGGCCGCGAAATAGCCGGCTCACGCGGACCGCGTCACCCGGCCGAACCTCCGCGACAGCCTGCACTGCGTCCACGAGCCGCATGAGGTGGCTGGGCAACGCGCCGGCAGCCTGGGTTTCAATCTCATTGAAAAACCCGCCAAGCAGGTCGATGTTCTTGCCATCGAGGCGAAGCATAAGCTCAGTGCGACCCAGAGCCTGCAGTAATGCATTGGCCTCGCGAGTTCCGTCTTCGCTACGAAGTAGATCGCCGGCTCTGCGCGAGAGATCGACGGCATCCTGTGAGACCTCCCAGCGGTGTGAGGTTGCTGGTATAGTCAACCAATCCTGCAGAATGAAGTCCCTCATTACGTCCGGCTTGATGTCGACTAGCCGGTCGTATGCGCCGCGCTCTACGAGTACGCGGCGTCGTACTTGTTCGTTTAATGCGGTAAGCACCTCATCTTGTGTGAGACCGCATTGCTCGGCCAGACCGGCGACCGCTGCTGCGTCTTGCCTGTTAACGCGGCCGTAAAGCGCCACCTGCCTCAGCAGGCATTTCAACGGCTCGGCCGGCAAAGCCTTCTGCGAATATAGAATTTCGTGCAGGTACTGCCGGGCCATGTCGGAGGTGCTGGTGGGCAAGTGCTGAAGCGAGTTCCTGGTGATCAACCTCGCGGCGATCTCGAGCCATCCTGGGAAACCGTCCAGGAACCTGGCCACCTCCGTCGCGCCCTCCTCGCCGAGTTTGTTGTCGGTCGTGTCGAGCATGCCCTGAAGGGCCTCCGACGCCTGGATCTTCGAAAGGCCGCTCAGCTCGAGTGTTGCCGTGCGTGCCGCAAGCTGGCCCCGCGTCAGCCAGCCTACGACCGGGTCGTTCGGCGAGCGCACTGCCACTACAACCTTCCACCTTGCCCCCGGTTGCGATAGCTGCTCCAAGAGCACCTTCAAGAGATCAGGGTCATCGGGCTCGTCAAGCAGAAGAACCGTTGGCCGTTCGCGCGGGAGGGTCAGAAACCAGTTGCTGGACCTCGCCATTGAGGCGGCTTCTGCCCAGAGGACCTGTGTGCCTGTTTCGGCGAGGCTCGCACCTGCCTGGAGCATCAGTCGAGTTTTCCCTGTCGCCCCAGCCCCGTGGAGAAGCAGAAAGAGCTTTTCGCCGTCGTGAGAGAAATCGGCTATCCGCTGGAGACTTTCTACCGCAGAATCGCCCGAGCTCGCCGCCGGCTTTGATCGCCCGGTCGCGCCGGTAGCGCTCCATCGCTTCGCCAACAGAGAGAAAAGTCCGCGTTTCGCCGCCAAAGAACGCTCGATCAATGTCAGGGTGTGCAACCAATAGATTGTCGAGATTCTCGCGGCGCCAATTTTCTGCCTCCAAACCCTCGGCTCTAAATGCCGGTACAACTTCGTTGAGCCAACGCTGCTCGTCGATCTGATTGAAGGCGGCATTGGTCACCAGGCACCAGTGTGTGACGCCCTCCCAGAGAGGTGCGTGAGCATGGCCCGGAGCCTTATACTTCCTGATCTTGGCCAATTCCCGCGTTGCATCAGAGATCGCTTTCGCCGCAGTTGCATTCGAGTGATACTTGGCCTGGTACACCGTCTTACTGTCTCCCGACCTGGCGTCCTGGCCTCCGTCGGGGCCTAGTTTCCCATATGGTGAGGCGGCGGGATCGACACGCCGCAGTATCGCGTTCACCAAGCTCTGGAACGTGGCACCGCTCGTTATCGCGCTCCAGTTTCGGTCGGCCATGCCAACGATGTTACGGGAACAGCGGCCGGATGTGAAGTTTACGCGACGGGAAGCGCCGTTCAGCGCGACTCCGACGCCCGATTATTAGGCGCCGGCGGCGCGGGAGGATTGCAGCAGTTCGCGGGCGTGGCGGAGGGCGGTGGGCGC
>JBQCEU010000074.1:0-2780 GCA_051959955.1 Terriglobales bacterium
ATTGCGGCAATGCCGTCGATGTGTTTACGAGGCCCAAGGACGAGCCGGCAGGCTTCCTGAACGAGTTGACCAGAATCGCAGGCAAGCGTTACAATCAACTCTGCTCTCTGGGTGAACAACTGCATCCTTCACGGGGCACTATCCAAACCGGGGCGGCGTAGCTCAGCTGGTTAGAGCGAGGGTCTCATAATCCCTAGGCCAGTGGTTCGAGTCCACTCGCCGCCACCATCCCCATGCTGCCATTCCCCCAGGTCGCCATCCTCTGCGGCGGTCTGGGCACCCGTTTGCGCCCCGCCCTGCCTGGACTTCCGAAGCCCTTGGCCCCGGTGGGCGGCCGCCCCTGGCTGCGGATTCTGGTGGCACACCTGCGCGACGCCGGCGCCTCCCACATTGTGCTCTGCACCGGCAAGGGTGGCGATGCGATTGCCGAGCATTTTGCCGCCCATCCTGTGGCAGTCGACCTGGTCTTCTCGCGCGAGTCCCATCCCATGGGCACCGGCGGCGCCCTGGCCCTTGCAACTCCGTTCCTGCACTCTGATCCGGTAATGGTACTGAAAGGCGACAGCCTGGTGCCCGGGCACGACTGGCGGGCGCTGCTGCAGCAGTTTCAGGCCGCCTCCCCTGCCGGCATGATGGTGGTGGTGCCGCGTGATGATCGTCAGGACACCGGGTGCGTCCAGCTGGATTCCCGGTTGATGGTGCGCGCCTTCGCGGAAAAGCAGCCCTTGACCGCCGCCCCCTACCAAAACGCCGGAGTGTACCTGCTCACCCGCCAGCTGCTGGCCATGATTCCGCAGAACCGCCCCAGCTCCCTGGAAAAGGACTGGCTGCCCCTCTGGCTGTCCCGGAGCCTGCGCGCCTATGTGCATCTCGGCACACTGCTGGACATTGGCACGCCCCAGCGCTGGGCGGACGCTCAACGGCACGCCGCTGACCTCCTCTAAACCCTCGGGCCCTGAGGCGAGGCCGTCGCACCGGCCTTGGCCTTAACCGGCCTGCACCTTTTAATCCGGGAAGCTCAGCCAGTGCAGCGCCTCGAGCGCGCGGCCATTGCAGTGGGAACCTCCATCCGGGTGCACCCAGCCCAGCAACTCCTGCGCGCAGGCCTCTCCGAAAAGTTCGAGGCGGTATCCACGGCGAAGATCATGGTACTCCGCCAGGAGTTCAGGCGCCTGCCCCTGTGACCTTTTTTGACCCAAAACCCAAAACTGGACCAGGTGAAACTGGAGGGAGTAGCCTTGACGTGGCAGTCAGGGACAGGGGAACATGCCACGAAAAGGACACAGTGAAGAGGAGATTCTGGGTGCGCTGCGGGAGGTCGAGGCTGGAGAAAAAGGGGCCGACGTTTCCCGGCGGCACGGGATCAGCCAGGCGGCGCTCTATCTCTGGAAGAAGCAGTATGCCGGCCTGGGCACCAGTGAGCTGCGGGAGCTGCGCCAGCTACGGGAGGAGAACGGCAAGCTGAAGCGGCTGGTGGCGGATTTGTCTCTGGACCGGCACATCCTGCAGGAGGCCCTACGAAAAAAGGTCTAAGGCCTCGCCATTGGCGCGAGCTGGTGCGGTGGGCGCAGGACGCCCACCGAGTGAGCGAGCGCCGGGCGGCGGGGCTATTGCGGGTGCATCGGTCGAGCGTGCGGTATCGAAGCGTGCGCCGCGACCAGGGTCCGTTGCTGATGCGGTTGCGTGAGTTGGCGGCGGCGCGGGTGCGGTTTGGCTACCGGCGGCTGACGGTGCTGCTGCGCCGCGAGGGCTGGCGGGTGAATGCGAAGCGGGTTTACCGGCTGTACTGTGAGGAGGGCTTGACTGTGCGGACCAAGACACGCTCCAAAGCGGCGCTGCGCCAGCGTCGGCCGCTGGCCACGGCACGGATGCCCAACGAGCGTTGGAGCATGGACTTCGTGCACGTGCGGCTCGTGGACGGGCGCTGGGTGCGAATCCTGACGGTAGTGGACCAGTTCACGCGCGAATGTGTACTGCTCGCCGCCGCGGGACGGTTCCGTGGCGAGTCCGTTGGAGAGGCGCTGGAGGCCGCCCTGCGGGTACGCGGCAAGCCCGTCTCGATCACCGTGGACAACGGCGCCGAGTTCGCCAGCCGCGCACTCGACGCCTGGGTCTACCGGCACGGCATTGAACTGCAGTTCATCCGGCCCGGCAGACCGGTGGAGAATGGTTTTATCGAGAGCTTCAACGGCCGGCTGCGGGACGAGTGCCTCAACACGCACGCGTTCCTGAGCCTGGAGCAGCTGCGGACCTGCCTGGCGTCCTGGCGGGAGGATTACAACCAGGTCCGGCCCCACAGCGCGCTGGGCGACCGCGCCCCGGAGGAGTTTGCCGCCGACTGGTCGTCGCCTCCCCCGCTCGCTACGCTCGCGGGCGAGGCGACGACCATGGGAACCACCCCGTTACTGGAGGTTCTCACTTGAGTCTTCAAGGACTCGCCCGGCCGCAAAAGACGGCCATTTCCGCCACGCCAAGGCCAAACACTCTGGTTTCCTCTGGTACAAAGTTGGGTAGCGGCTCAAACCCGGCCACGCTCGCATTATGATTGGACCTAGACCGGGGAGGAGGTCAGAGGAGGTCACCCCGCGACAGGATGGAACCATCCTTTAACTATTCCGTCGCGTCAGCATAGGTTTTCGCTTTGACTATAGTTCGCATAGCGTTCAGAATCCTCCGCGCCAGCAAACCGCGACATTACATTGTATTACGGAAACAAGGTACGATTCTGAGTTGAAGCAATGAAGAAGATCCCCCAGACCGGAATCGTGGGCCAACAGGGC
>JBQCEU010000075.1:0-2577 GCA_051959955.1 Terriglobales bacterium
CGCGGCCCCACGAGCAGCAGCTAGGTGAATACCAGTCGCAGTTTGGGCGCGAGCAGAGCGGGGTAATCGAGCGCGTGCGCAACCACTACAACGCTGCCGTCAGCCGGGAAGGCCTGGCCGGGCAGGCCTTCGCCCGCCAGAAAGAAGAGCTGGGCCGGCTGAACCAGCTGCTGGTGCAGCACAACATCCTGCAGCGGGAGTTTGAAAGCAACCAGCAGCTCTATCAGAGCCTGCTGCAGCGCCTCAAAGACGCTACCGTGTCGGCGGGTTTGCGCTCGACCAATATTCACGTGGTAGACAGCGCCCTGCCTCCCACTACTCCTGTCCGGCCGCGCAAGCTTCTGAACATCGCGCTCGGGCTGCTGGGCGGGCTGGTGATCGGGGTCATGTGCGCCTTTGCCCAGGAAGGCCTGGATCGTTCCATTCATTCCGCCGACCAGATTGAGAGTCTGCTCCTGGCTCCCGCCCTGGCGGTGATTCCGCTCGATCGCTCCTCCCGGCCGGCGGCGCGTGGCTTCCTCTCGCGGCTGCACAGCCGGCGCCCGCCCCGTCGTCAGGGCGAGGTGGCGATGACCGTGGTGCACCGCCCCAAATCGGTGCTGGCAGAATCCTACCGCGCCCTGCGCACCGCGGTGCTGCTGTCCTCGGCGCCGGCAGCGCCCAAAACCGTGCTGGTAACCAGCGCCCACATGGGTGAAGGCAAGTCGGTGACCGCGCTCAACCTGGCGCAGGCCATGGCCCAGCGCAAGGGGCCGGTCCTGATTATGGATTGTGACCTGCGCAAAGGCAGCGTCGCCCGCGCCCTCGAACTCGACGCCGACAAGGGACTCAGCACCGTGCTCTCGGGCACGGACAGGCTGGAAGAAGCCCTGCAGCAGTGTCCGGAGCAATCCAATCTGTGGGTGCTGCCCTGCGGGCCGGTGCCGCCGAATCCGGCGGAACTGCTGGGCTCCGACAGCATGGCCGAGTTGTGGAAGCAGCTGAGCAGCCGCTACGAGCACATCATCATTGATTCGCCGCCCGTGCTGCTGGTCACCGACGCCACCATCCTCTCCAACCTGGCCGACGGCGTCATCCTGGTGGCGGAAAGCGGCAAGACGCCGCGCGCCGCCCTGCTGCGCACCCGCCGCATCCTGGATGATGCCGGAGCCAGGATTCTGGGTGTGGCACTAAACAAGCTGGACCAGCGGCATGGCGGTTACTACGACTACGGCTACTACCGCTACGGTTACCGCCACTACGGCGAATACAGCTACGGATATGGCGTCAGCGCCTCCCAGCGTTAGCAGCACGGAACCCGCCTGCGGAAGGACCCCGCGGGTGGCCGCGGAAGCTGCAAGCCAGCCGTTTTCCCTGCGCCGCCGCTGGCGCGCGGCGCTGTTCCTGGTGGTGGTATTCGTTCCCGGCATATGGCTGATTGTCACTCTGGCCCGCGCGGGTTTGGCCGGAACCTGGGGAGACTCGCTGGAGGTGCCCACGCTGAAGCGGGCGCTGGCTCTCGATCCCGCCAATCCGGAGTGGCACTACAACCTGGGAACCGCCTATCTGTGGGCCCAAGGCGGCAATCCGACCGCCGCGGCCGAGGAGCTGCGCGTGGCCACGCGTCTCAATCCCCAAATAGCCATGTACTGGTCAGCGCTGGCCGAGGCGTGCTACGCCGCTGGCGATGCGGGCTGCGCCGACGAGGCCTTCGCGCGCGCTGCCCGGCTGGCACCGGCCAATCCGCGTATGGCCTGGCAGGCTGGGCTGCACTACGCCATCACCCGCCGCCCGGCTGAGGCTGTGCCGCATTTGCAGCGGCTGTTGCGCCTTGAGCCCTGGCAGGCTTCCCCGGCCTTTGCCATGCTGCTGCGCGCCGGAGCCGATGCGCGGTTTGTCTGGCGCGAACTGGTAAGTTCCGCGGCGCCAGAGGTGCGTCTGGAATTTCTGTCCTTTCTCCTGAGCCATGCTACGCCCGGTCTGGCAGAAAGATTCTGGGCAGAGATGGTGGAAGCGAGGACGGCCTTGCCGCAGGCGACTGCCACCCGTTATGTCGAGGAGCTGCTCCGTTGCCGCCGGTACCATGCCGCGGCGGAAGTGTGGGCGTATCTGCGGCAAAGGGGAGTTGTGGCCGCCGATCCCGGCTCAAACCTGGTGTACAACGGCGGCTTCGAGCAGCCGGCGCTCAGGGAGGGCTTCGACTGGCACCTGCAGCCGCAAACTTATCTCAGCGTGGATACGGCTGATCGGGAGGCTCATAGCGGCGGGCGCGCTCTGCGGCTCGATTTCACGGTGCCGGACAATTCCGAGTACGAGCCCGCCTACCAGTTCGTACCGGTAGTGCCGGGACAGACCTACATGCTCTCCGCCTGGACGCGCGCCGAGCACATCGCCTCCGACAGTGGCCCGCGGCTGCGGGTAGAGGATCCGCAATGCCCCGCTTGCCTCAGCATCGCCAGCGAGGGCACCGTGGGCACCCAGGGTTGGCGCCGGGCGGAAGCGCAGTTCACCGCGCCGGCGTCGGCGGAGGTGATCCGGCTGTCGCTGTGGCGGCCGCGCAGCCGCTCCTTCCCCATGGAGATCAGCGGCCAGTTCTGG
>JBQCEU010000076.1:0-2565 GCA_051959955.1 Terriglobales bacterium
TGGGAACGATTCCCAAGCCGGAGCAGATTCGCCTCTACACGCCCTACAACAACCGCGAATGCCTGCACTGCCACGCCGACGCCCGGCCATGTCTCGAAGCCAAGGCGCACCAGCGGCAGCCGGGACTGATGGACAAGATCACCAGCAACAAGGTTTCGTGCCTGTCGTCGGGATGTCATGACATCGTGCATGACGTCGGCGACCTGCCGCACGCCACCTTCTGGAAAGGACACTGACCGATGGCGAACGCCGCGGCCGCTCCGCATACGCCGGTTGAAAAGCGCATCCGCCTTGCGGGCCTGCTGATCTGCCTGGGGCTGCTGGTGCAACTGGTTTCGCTGGGCTGGGTGCATCCGCTGGCGTTCATGGCCTTCCTGCTGATTGGCTGCCCGCTGGTGGGGGTGGGCATCGTTCTTTACCTCTGGGCGCTGGTCTCCTGACGGTTGGCGGGGCCGCAACTTGCCCCAGTGTCCACTTGAGCCCACAGCAGGGATGTGGCCAGCGTGGGCATTCGCGTCCTGAAGCAGCAGTTGAGCGCCTACCTGCGGCGAGCGGAGCGAAACCAGAGTCCCGGCGGGGATGGTGGAGGGGGCGATGGCAGCGCCGACGCCCGAAGCATTTCTCCTGGCGCTTGGCGATGTGGCTCTGCTCAGCCTTGACCAGCGGCTGCGGCAGGCGGCACAAGGGCTGGTGGATGCGGTCGCCCCTGCGGTTTGAGGGCGGCTCATTCGGCCGTGTAGTCGAGCTCCAGGGTGCGGACGCGGCGGGCGGCGCAGGCGAGCAGGAGGGCGGCGGCGCAGAGCAGGCCGAGGAGGGCCCAGGCGGGGGATAGGGCGTCGGGGTCGGAGACCAGCAGTTGGAATAGCGCCGGGGTTTGGGGCGGCAGGCTGATGCGCAGCGGCAGCAGCGCGCCCAGGTAGTAGATGATGCTGAACTTCTTGAGCAGCGCGGGCAGGAACGGGTTGATGCCTTCCCAGATGAGCAGCAGGGCGGCGGGCAGGATGGGGTTGCGGGTGAACAGGCCGGCGGCGCAGAAGAAGGCGCCGTAGGCCAGGCAGGCCAAGAGCGTGATGCCGAAGTAGACGGCGATCTGGTGCCAGCCGTGTTGCACGGTGAGGAACTGTTCGCGGGCGGCGGGGGGCATCTGCCAGGCCAGCAGCGCCATTTGCGCGGCCACGCTGGCGCAGAAGACCACGCCGGCCGTCACCAGGCCGGCGGCAAATTTGCCCGCCAGCACCACCTCGCGGCGGATGGGGGCGAGGAAGTAAAAGTGCAGGCTCTGGTCGAGCAGCTCGCCACGGAAAAGGTTCATGAAGATGCCCAGCGCGCCAAAGAAGATGGCGCCGTGCAGCATGAAGAACTGGAAGATGATGGCGAAATCGGAACGCACATCGCCTTCGCCCGGGGTTTCGATGCGGCGGACGTTGCGCACCACGCCGTTCTTGAGAACGACGTCGAAGGCGGTATCGGGGGTGGCGTAGTAGAGGTTGCGGCCGGGCGATTCGATCTCGGTGCGGCCGGGGCCGGGATTGCGGAAGGTGAAATCGCTGGTGTCGGCGGGTAGGCCCAAGCGGGCGCGCACATCGGACTCGGGCATTCCCGGGTGGATGGCGGCGAAGCCGGCGGAGGTCAGCGGGGCGGCGCGGCGCGCTCTCTGAATGGCGAGCCAGCGGTCATGCTGGCGGCGCATCTGCAGGGTATTGACCGCCATGCCGGTGAAGGGCACCAGCGGCAGCAGGGCGAGGGCATAGATCCACAGGCTGCGGCGGTTCAGCAGGGTTTTGCCCAGCTCCAACTGAAACACCACCCACCCCTGCCGCAGCCGCATGCCTCTGACTTTACACCGCAAAGTTCAGCCAAGCAAGCACCCACTGGCAACTGACAACCGGCAACTGACAACTTATTCCGCGGTGTAGTCGAGGTCGAGGCGGCGGACGCGGCGGGCGGCGAGCGCCAGCAGGGCGGCGGCGACCAGAAGGAGGCCGAGCGTTGCCCAGACGGGGGCGAGGGCGTCGGGATCGGAGATGAGGAGCGAGAACAGCGAGGGGGTGCCGGGGGCGGCGTTGAGGCGGGTGGGCAGAAGGGCGTTGAGGTAATAGATGATGCTGATTTTCTTGAGCAGGGCGGGGAGGAAGGGGTTGATGCCCTCCCAGATAAGGAGGATGGCGGCCGGCAGGATGGGGTTTTTGGTGAACAGGCCGGCGGCGCAGAAGAAGGCGCCGTAGGCGGCGCAGGCGAGCAGGGTGACGGCGAGGTAGGCGGCGATCTGGTGCCAGCCGTGTTGCACCGACACAAATTCGGCGCGGGCGGGGGCGGGGAGCTGGGCGCCGAGCACCAGAATCTGCACCACCACGCTGGCGAGAAAGATGAGGGCCGCGGCCCCCAGGCCGGCGAGGAACTTGCCCGCCAGCACCACCTCGCGGCGCATGGGGGCGAGGAAGTAGAAGTGCAGGCTCTTGTCGAGCAGCTCGCCGCGAAAGAGGTTCATGAAGATGCCGAGGCAGCCGAAGAAGATGGCCAGGCGCAGCATGAAGAACTGGTAGTCGGAGGAGAAGACATTGACCA
>JBQCEU010000077.1:0-2052 GCA_051959955.1 Terriglobales bacterium
GGCGACGCGGATTCTCCCCTTCCTGCTCATCCTGGGGCCGGGCTTTATCACCGCCAACGTGGACAACGATCCCGGCGGCATCCTCACCTACTCGCAGGCGGGGGCCAAGTACGGCTACCTGCTGCTGTGGACGCTGATTCCCACCACCATCGCGCTGGTGGTCATTCAGGAGATGGCGGCGCGCATGGGGGCGGCCACCGGCAAGGGGCTGTCGGACCTCATCCGCGAGGAGTTCGGGTTCCGGGCGACGTTCTTCGCCATGACCGTGCTCTCGATCGCCGACTTCGGCAACATCGTCAGCGAGTTCAGCGGCCTGGCGCTGGGCATGGACCTCTTCCACGTCATCAAGTGGATCTCGGTGCCGCTGGGCGCGTTGCTGGTGTGGGGGCTGGTGGTGAAGGGGCGCTACCGCAAGGTGGAGCTGGTGCTGGTGGGTTTCTCGCTCATCTACTTCACCTACGCCTTCTCGGCGGTGCTGGCCAAGCCCGACTGGGGGCTGGCCATGAAGGAGATGGTGCTGCCCAGTGGCATCCAGTTCCACGGCGAGTATCTGGTGATGGTGCTGGGGCTGATCGGAACCACCATCACCCCCTGGATGCAGTTTTATCTGCAGGCGTCGATCGTGGAGAAAGGCATCGGGCGCAAGGAGTACGGCATGAGCCGCTGGGATGTGATCACCGGCTGCTTCATCACCGAAATCGTCTCCTTCTTCATCATCGTGGCCTGCGCCGCCACGCTCTATGTCCATGGTCATCGCGACGTGGACAACGTCGCCCAGGTGGCGCAGGCGCTGGCGCCGCTGGCGGGCCGCTATGCGGCGGCGCTGTTCGCAATCGGGCTGATCAATGCCGCGCTGCTGTCAGCCGCCATCCTGCCGCTGGCCACCGCCTACAACGTCTGCGAAGGCCTGGGCTTCGAGCACGGCATTGACAAGCGCTTCTCGGAGGCGCCGGCCTTCTACGGCCTCTACACCCTGCTGATCGCCGCCGGCGCGGCCCTGGTGCTCATTCCGCACCTGCCGCTGGTGCAGGTGATTCTCTACTCCCAGGTGGCCAACGGCGTGCTGCTGCCGGTGGTGCTGATCTTCATGCTGCGGCTGGTGAACCGCGAAGACGTGATGGGCGACATGCGCAACGGCTGGTGGGCCAACGCCATCGCCTGGACGACCAGCGTCATCATCGTAATTTTGGCGGTGCTTTGGATGTTTACGCTTTGATTGGCGCTGGCCCCTGTCGGCCTACCGCCGGTGTCGCTACGCCGGGGGCTCAGGCCCTCTGCAACACCTGCTGAATGGCGGCGCTGGCGCTGTGCCATCGCGCCTCGGCGGCTTCCAGTTCCTTGCGGCCGCGGGCGGTGATTGCGTACACCCGCGCCCGGCGCTTCTTTTCCGTTACCACCCACTCGGCCTCGATCCACCCGGCCTCCTCCATGCGGTGCAGCGCCGGGTACAGCGACCCTTCCTCCGGCCGCAGCCGCTCGCCGGACATGGCCAGGATGTGGCCGGTGATGCCGTAGCCGTGCAGCGGGCCGCGGCGGGCCAGAATCTTCAGCGCCAGCAGCGGCAACGCGTCATGAAGCGAGTCGGAAGCCTTGCTCATATAGCCTACTCACTAAGCTATCTCGGTATGGGAATTTTGACAAGTGGATTGCTTTGTATCGCGGCTTGGACTAGATTGGCGGGGTCAGAGTTCCGCTGGGGGAGGCCCGACAACATGGTGAAACGTCTTGCGGTGGTGGTGTTCGCGCTGGCGGCGGCGATGGCCGCGCAAACCGGCCCATCGGTGGCCAGCTACTCTCAACTGCCGTGGCGCTATATCGGGCCCATGGGCAACCGCACCGACGCGGTGGCGGGGGTGCCGGGCGATCCCAACATTTATTACGTAGGCGCGGCCTCGGGCGGGGTGTTCAAGACCAGCGACGGCGGCATCCACTGGGCGCCGATTTTCGATGCCGAGCCGGCGCAGTCCATCGGCTCGCTGGCGGTGGCGCCGAGCGACCCCAACGTGGTGTGGGCGGGCACCGGGGAATCGTTCATTCGCAGCCACATCTCGC
>JBQCEU010000078.1:0-7605 GCA_051959955.1 Terriglobales bacterium
CTCGGTTGTTTTCGGCGGGGTGGGGGGGGGCGCCCGGGCCTGGGTTGACCCTTTAAGCCTCGTCTTGGGCGGCGCGCGGGGGTGCGGGTTGGTCTAAATCAAAGCTCCCATCCCCCGCCGCCGCACCTGCGAGCCTGAGTAATCCGGACCAGGACACAAATCCAGAATACCCCCGCGGCCTCCTAGTGCTTGCCGTGGCTGGTGCTGGCCACGCGGGTGGGCACCAGCGCGGCCTTGACGATCACCGTGCCGATCATGCCGTTGCGTTCGTGCTGCGTGCAGACGTAGCGGTAAACGCCGGGTTGATCGAAGGTCTTGGTGAAGGTTTGGCCGGAGAGCATGAAGGGGGAGGCGAAGGCGGCCGCGCCCACCGGCAGCGCAATGTCGGCCTTGTTCAAGGCCACGCCGGGGTCATCCACCACGGTGTGCAGCGTGGCCGAGGTGTTCTGCCAGGTGACCGTTTGGCCAGCCTTGATCTCGATGGTGGCGGGGACGAAACTCATCTCGGTCATCGTGACCTTGGTGGTGGCGACGGCCACGTTGCTGACCGGCGTCATCACCGGCATGGGCATGGGCGCGGTGGAGGCCATGGCGATCAGGCCCGCCTGGGCGTCTTCGGCGGTCATCGCCAACGGCGGCACCGGGCCGGCGATGGTGTCGGCGCCGGCGTACATCAGGTGCGCGACGGCGCTGCCGCTGACCCGGATGGTCGCCGCCAGGCCCTTGGGTACGCGCGCCAGGGCGTGATCCACGAAGGCGTAATCGCCGGGCATCTTCTCCTTCAACTCGATGATGGCGGCGCTGCCGGGCGGCACGGTGGCCGTCTGCACGGCTTCCATCGGCGGGGTTTCGAGCGAGCCGTAGGCGTAGTACTTGGTGAAGATTTGCCCGATCACGTGCGGCGAGGAGGTTTCATTCGGCCCGGCGTTGCCGAAGAAGATGCGCACGCTCTGGCCCACGGCGGCGGTCAGCGGAAATTGCGTGGTCAGCGCGCCGATGGCGCCGTTGAAGACAAAATACTGCGGCTGCTCGGCCAGGATTTTGGCGTCATCCACCGAGAGCACGTCGCCCTTCTTGCCCGGCTCGGCGGTGTAAATCTCGCCCTGCATCACGTAGTATTCCTTGTCCACCCTGGGCAGGCCGCCGGCGGGCTCGACCAGAATCATGCCGTACATGCCGTTGGCGATGTGCTCGGCCGCCATGGGCGTGCCGCAGTGGTAGACGAAGAGGCCGGGGGTGGTGGCGACAAAGCTGAAGGTGCGGCCCCAACTGAGCGCGCCGTGGGGGGCGGGCGGGACTTCCGACAGGCCCATGCCGCCGCCCGGGCCGGTGGCGGCGTGGAAGTCGAGCGAGTGCGCCATCTTGTTGTCGGGATTGTTGTTGAGCGTCACTTCGACCGTGTCGCCCACGCGCACGCGGATCATCGGGCCGGGGACTTTGCCGTTGTAGGTCCAGTAGTGGTAGGAGATGCCGGTGGCGGGATCGAGCGGGGCAATCACTTCCTGGGCGGTGAGCTGCACCCGCACCACCTCCGGCGGCCGCACGCCGATGGGCGGGGGCACGTCGCTGGGATTGCGGACGATGGAGGCGAGGGTGGGCTGGTCGGCGGGGGCCGCGGCTGCTGCGGCGGCGGACGGAGCGGGCGGCATCTGCATCTGCTGGGCGGCGACACCCAGGAGCAGGCACAACGTCAAACAGGGCACGGCGAACCAACTGACGCGGAAGCGTCCTTGGCAGAGAATGGGCGAGGAACTGCGGTATATGGATAACATTATGGCTCTCCTCAGTGATATTTGTACCGTGAGGGGGCGCCGCGACGCCGTGACAGCAATCACATTGCATTGCCAGGCGCGGGGGCGTGCATTAATCACGGGCGGCGCGGCGCAGCCGCGCCGCTCGCTCTCCCGGCCTTCCGGTGACGCTGCGCCACGGCGGCCCAGCCGTGGCTTCGCATCTCCGGTAGGCGGCAGGGCTCGCGCCGAGGGCCGGGGGGAAGGCGACGCCGGGCGGGAGTTAATGATCCAGCGGGATCAGGAGGCGGAAGGGACGCGTCCGGCGCCAACGATAGGTTTGAAAATCGCGGTCCAGGGTGAGAATGTCGCCGGCGCCAAGCTGGTCGGCGAGATCTACCAGGCAGGCGTCGGCAAAATCAGCAGGCAGAGTGCGGTACTTTCCCAACAATGCTCGCACCCGAGCCGCCGCCGGGGGCAGGTGGAAGCGGATTTGGAAGACGCCGCGCTCGACATTTTCGACTACGGCTTCGGCCGCGCCTGCCAGATCACGCAGCAAGTAGCAACTTTCGGCGATAACCGCCTCGCAGGTAATCAGTGGCCTCTCCAATACCTGGACCGCTGCGGCGCAGCGGGCATGGAAGCTCTCGCGGCGATCGAGCAGCGCCACAATAACCCCGGTGTCCAGCAAGACCGGCGTCATTGACCGAAGCGCGATAAATGCTTCTTGTTGGAGCCCAGGTCGGAGATGCCGGAGTCAAAGCGACCGACGCCAATCACCTTGGGCCGCGATGACGGCTTCTGTCGCTCAGCCAGCAATTTAAGCGCTTCACGCACCACTTTCGATGGGCTCCAGCCAAGTTGCGTCGTGAGCCGATCGAGGGCTGCCTGACTGTCGGTGTCGAGGCGGGCCTGGACTATGGTGGGCATGCCCCATTGTAATACAAATCCGGCGACGTATTACAGCGGGATCGCGGCCGTCAATGCCCAAACAGGGCGTCCAAGTCGCGTTGGCCGCGGTGGAGGTAGGGGACGCCGGACTTCATCCATGGCGGTTCGGGGGCGTTGAGCAGGTAGTGGTCGAAGAACTCGTCCATGTGGACGGTGTAGTACTTCTGATCCTCGCGCTTGACCAGATGGTGCTTCTCGTCGTGGAAGCTGAACATCCAGGCGGGCTTGTGCAGGCG
Organism: Terriglobales bacterium; assembly: GCA_051959955.1. Lineage (GTDB taxonomy): Bacteria > Acidobacteriota > Terriglobia > Terriglobales > SCQP01 > SCQP01. Next base: position 2,918 of record JBQCEU010000078.1, read on the forward strand.
GCGGAGCGCCAGGTAGAATTCGATGCCCTGGTACCAGGGCACGGCGTCGTCGGCATCATTGTGGATGGTCAGATAGGGCGTGTGGACACGGTCGGCGCGGAACAGGGGCGAGTTTTCAATGTAGTCGAGCGGATCCTGCCAGAGCGAGCCGCCAATGCGGCTCTGGCCATGCTCGTACTGCGCCTCGCGCGCAATGCCGGTGCCCCAGCGGATGCCGCCGTAGGCGCTGATCATGTCGGCCACCACGGCGCCGGCTTCGACGGCGCGGAACTTGTCGGTGCGGGTGACCATGTAGGCGACTTCGTAGCCGCCCCAACTGTGGCCCTGAATGCCAATGCGGTGCGGATCCACGAAGCCCATCGCCTGTACGGTTTCAATCGCCGGCAGCACACACTTCAGGGCGCTGTCGCCGGGATCGCCGGTGTCGTAGACGATGTCGGGCTCCAGCACCAGGTAGCCGTGGCTGACGTAGCGGGTGAGGTTGATGCTGTGGCCGGGCGCGGGCGCAATGTAATGGTGCAGGGTGTTGGTCAGGCGTTCGTAGATATAGACCATCAGCGGATACTGCTTGTGCGGATCGAAGCCGTCAGGCTTGATCAGCACCGCGCGCAGCTTTTTGCCGTCGCGGTTGACGTAGTTGATCAGCTCGGCCTTGCCCCAGCGGTAGTTGGACTGCTGCGGGTTGGCGTCGCTGATTCTATTGGGCGCGGCGAAGGCGGTCGTGGTGGCCCAGAGATTGGGGAACTGATCGAAGCGCTCCTGGGTGAAGACCAGGGTTGAGGCATCGCGGGCCTTGAGCACACGGCTGAGGCGGGCGTCGCGCATGAGGAGCGGCGCGGGCGCGGTGCCGGCGCTGAGCGAAGCCAGACGATAGAAGCCGGTGGCCTGGGTGTCATCGTTGGTGACGGAGAGCAGGAGCGGCTGAGCGGCGGGTATGACGTCAGCCTTGGGATCCAGTTTCTCGTAGCGGAAAACGAGGTGATCGCGGCGGCCCAGTCCCTGGGTCAGATTGCGCGCCTGGCCGCCATCGGGGGAAACTGCCCAGATGTCGTATTGGTCGTAGAGGAGCACGGTGGCGTCGTCGGCGGCCCATCCGGCGACGCCGTAAGGGTCCTGGGGCTCGGGGCGGTCGGCGTCCACGTCCTGGAAGGCCACGCCCAGGCCGGCGGTAAGGTTGGTGTCCTTGCCGTCGCGGAGGCGGAGGCTGTGCCAGTTGTAGGTGGATGCGTCGAAGTAGAGCAGGTACTGGCCGCCGGGCGAGAGCTCGGCGCGGAAGGGCTGATCGGTGAGCAGCTGGCGGCGGCTGCCGTCGGCGAGGTTGACGGCGTAGTAGTCGCGGCGGGCGCTCTGCCAGGATTCGGCCAGTTTGTAGGGCACATCGCCTGCCATCACGGCGTGGGCGCCATCGGGGGTGAGCAACAGCTCGGGGATGGCGGCGGACGCCAGCGCCACCATGCGGCCGCCGGCTCCGGCGGCTAAATCTATCGTCGCGCGGTAGCTCTGTTCGGCTTCCTCCTCGGCGCGGATCGCCTGGGTGGGCTGCAGCTCGGCATCGGTCCAGCTCCAGATGTCCACCTGCACCGGATCGTCGGCGGTTTTGGGCCGCGGTTGGGGACGGGGCGCGATGCCGAAAAAGAGGCGCCGGCCGTCGCGCGAGAAGCTGAGCTTGCCCCACTCGCTGACCGCCATGCCTGCGGGCAGGCCGGCATCATTGATTGGCGCGGGCCCCAGCGCGGCTTTGCCGCGCGTCCCGCTTATGCTCGCGCGGGCCTGGGGGCCCTGAGCCCCAGGCCCGCGCTGCGCTTCACCGCAGTCGGTGGCAAGGGAGAGATGGAAGACGGGCGCGGGGGCGGAGGCGTCCTTCTGGTCGCTGACGAAAGCCAGCTCGCTGCCGGCTTCGTTCCAGGCCAACTGCTTGTAGACGCCGGGGCCGGCGAGCAGGGCGTGGGTCTTGGAGCTGAGGCCATCGGCGGCGGTCCAGAGGAATGCGCCGTCGAGATCGGGGTGGTTCTTGGAGCGGACGGCGAGGGCGAGGTGGGCGCCGTCCTTGCTCCATGCGTACTCGGTGACGTCGGCGAAGGTGGCGGTCTGGCCGGTCGCGAGATGGCGGATCACCAGCTCGCTGCCGAACTCGTCGGGCTTGGGGTAGCGGGCGGTGCCGCCTGCCTCACCCGATTCTGACTTACCTTCCCCTTTTTCGGCGTCGAGGCGGTAGGCGACGTAGGCGGAAGCGTCTTCGGCCAGCGCGAAGTTCTTGACCCTGTCCACCGTCTGCACCGCGCCGGTGGCGAGGTTCATGATGCCGAGTGAATCCTTGGGGGCGGCGGACTTGCCGCCGGACTTGTGTTTGGCGGCGTCGCGGGCGGCGCGGGTGGGCACGAGGGTGAAGACGACGTAGCGGCCGTCGGCGGTGATTTGAGGGTTCTCGCCGCGCGGGGTGCGATGCTCGGCGCCGGTGGAGAGATTGCGGGCCACCAGCTCGCCGTCACCATCCTCGGGCACCAGGGCGTAGGCCAGCCATTGGCCGTCGCGGGAGAGCACGGGGCCGTTGATGGCGCGCCAGCCGTCGTAGGCGCTGTAAGGGATGGCGGGCTTGGGCGGCGGCGCCTGGGCGCAGAGGGCGGCGGCGGCGAGGAAGAGGAAAAGGAGAGAGAACGGCGCGCGGCGGCGGCGGGGCAGCATCGGTAGCATTATCACCGATTACTTGGCGCGGGCCCCTGTCGGGCTGCGCCCGACATCCCGCTTTCCATGGACCGCCAGGGACGCTGCGCATTTCCAGAAGGAAGAGGCGGCGCGCTGGGTGCGACGCTCGCGCCGCCGGGGACGCGAGACCGGGAGCGGCATGGCCCGGCCTCGCAATTCCAGCGGCTGGTTGTTCTGCCGCTCCGAAGTGGAGCGGGGCGCGACTATTTCTTCGCTCCTTCGGCTTGCTGCTTGACGCGGTCGTGAATCAGCTTCCAGCCGTCGGGCATGCCGGCTGCCGCTCCTTCCGGAATCGAGCCGAAGCCGTAGTGATGGAACTTGATGGTGGTGACGCCGTTTTCGTGGCTGAGGCGGTACTGCACGTTGTGAGTCACCGGAAACGACATCATCAGCGGCCCGCTGAACTCCAGCAGCGTGGGGCGCTTGATCGCCTGCACCGTGGCCCAGAAGTGGCCGTTGTTGTCGCCCAGGTCGCGGAACCAGCGGCCGCCAGGGAAGGCTTCCACCTTGAGCTGCATGGAGACGCCCTCGGGAGTGCTGAAGGCCGGCCCCAACTGCTCCAGCAGGGCGGCGAAGGTGTTCTCGAGCGAGGCCTTGACGCGGATCTCTTCTTCAATGGTCACGGTGTGGTTGTCGAGGGAAGGGGGTGCGGTCGCGGTCATTGTTTTTCTCCTGCTTCGGTTTGCTCTGCCAGCTCCTTGACGCGCTGCAGTTGGTGCTGCCAGAGCCGTTCAAAATGCGACGTCCATTCGTGCAGCGGACGGATGGCGGCGGCGTCGGTGCGGTAGTACATCTGCCGTCCTTGGCGGCGAGCCCGGACCAGGCCCACCTCGCGCAGCACCTTGAGATGCTTCGAGACCGAGGGTTGCTCCATTTCCAGCGCGTCCACGATCTCCCCCACCGGGCGCTCGGAGAGCGCCAGGAAAGTGAGGATGTCACGGCGGCGGGGTTCGGCGACGGCGTTGAAGGCATCGGAGGTGGTAGCGGCGCGGGCCATGAGCCACACTATATATTCCTTTATAGGAATATGTCAATACCTGGCGCGGGCCCCTGCCCGGCTGCGCCGGGCACCCCGCTTCCATGCACCGCCAGGGACGCGGCGTTGGGGGCCCCTGAGCCCCAACGCCTTATTTCCAGAAGGGTTACGCGGGGTAAAGGGCGCGCGGGGCGTCGAGGGTGGTGCCGCGCGGCTTGCGGCCGGGCGGGGGTACGGAGTGGGGCTCTGAGGCGGAATGTGAGTGGATACTCCACCCCTGACTCGGGTCGCTCCCGATCGTCGCTCAGCGCCGTGGCTTCGCCCCCCGGCAGCGGGCGCCCGCTCTGCTCAGGGCACCTCCGAGCTGCCGCGCTTAGCCGAGGCGGAAGCTGGAGACGGAGAGGCGGCGGAAGAAAGTGTCTTCGTGGTAGATGAGGGTGGCGGGGGAGGATTCGGCTGCGCCGACGGCGACGTGGAGGGGGAGGAAGTGATCGGGGGTGGGTTGGACGAGGCGGGCGTGGGGGGCGGCTCGTTCCCAGTCGAGCAGGGCCTGGGTGCGCTGGGCGGGGGGCGCGGCCATGGTCTGGCGCAGCCAGGAGTCGAATTGCGCCGATTCTTCACGGGGGTGGTTGGGGCCATCCTCGAAGAAGCTGCGCAGGTTGTGGTAGCTGCTGCCGCTGCCGATGATCAGCACGCCTTCGGAGCGCAAAGGGGCGAGGGCGCGGCCGAGGGCGAGATGGGCGGCGGGATCGAAGTCGGCGCGGAGCGAGACCTGAAGCACCGGGATGTTGGCCTGCGGCCAGGCGACGGCGAGCACCGAGTAGACGCCGTGGTCGTAGCCGCGGGCGGGATCGAGATGCGACGGCAGGCCGGCGGCGCGGATCAGGCGGGCGATCTGCTGCGCCAGTTGGGGAGCGCCGGGAGACGGGTAGCGAATCTGGTAAGTCGCGGGCGGGAAGCCGCCAAAGTCGTAGAGCATCGGCGGCGCCGGACTGGACATGACGGCGAA
>JBQCEU010000079.1:0-4252 GCA_051959955.1 Terriglobales bacterium
CAGACCGACATGCCGGTCTCGAGGTGGCCGCTGTAGACGCGGATGAAGGCCAACTGACCGACGAAGGGGTCGGTCATGATCTTGAACACCAGGGCGGCGAAGGGGGCGTCGTCGGTGGCAGGGCGGGTGACCTCCTCGCCCTTTTCGTTCTGACCGGTGACGGCGGGAACGTCGAGGGGCGAGGGCAGGTAATCCACGACGGCGTCGAGCAGCGGCTGCACGCCCTTGTTCTTGAAGGACGAGCCGCAGAGCACCGGGAACAGCTTCATGGCGATGACGGAGCGGCGCAGGCTGGCGCGCAGCTCGTCCTCGCCGATGGTTTCGCCGTTCATGTACTTTTCGAGCAGCGAGTCGTCGCACTCGACGATCTTCTCGACCATCAGCTCGCGGTAATCGCGGGCCTGGGAGGCCAGATCGGCGGGGATCTCGCCGGTGTCGTAGGCCGCGCCCATGGTCTCGTCGCGGTAGGTGATGGCCTTCATCTTGAGCAGGTCCACCACGCCGCGGAAGCCGTCTTCCTGGCCGATGGGCATCTGGATGGCCACCGCGGGGGCGTGCAGGCGGGCGCGGATGGTGCCCAGGGCGTGGGCGAAGTCGGCGCCGGCGCGGTCCATCTTGTTGACGAAACAGATGCGCGGGACGCCGTACTTGTCGGCCTGGCGCCACACCGTCTCCGACTGGGGTTCGACGCCGTGGACGCCGTCGAAGAGGGCCACCGCGCCGTCGAGCACGCGCAGCGAGCGCTCGACCTCGGCGGTGAAATCCACGTGGCCGGGGGTGTCAATGATGTTGATGCGGATGTCGTTCCAGAAGCAGGTGGTGGCGGCGCTGGTGATGGTGATGCCGCGCTCCTGCTCCTGCGCCATCCAGTCCATGGTGGCGGTGCCTTCGTGCACCTCGCCGATGCGGTGGGTGATGCCGGTATAGAAGAGGATGCGCTCGGTCGTGGTGGTCTTGCCGGCATCAATGTGGGCCATGATGCCGATGTTCCGCGTCCGCGCCAGTGATACTTTCCGTCCCATTGATTCCCTGTTCCCTATCCGCTGTGCCTACCAGCGATAATGCGCAAACGCCTTGTTGGCTTCCGCCATGCGGTGCACATCCTCACGCTTCTTGACCGCGCCGCCGCGGTTGTTGGCGGCATCCAGAATTTCGTTGGCCAGTTTTTCGGTCATGCCCTTCTCGCCGCGGCCGCGGGCGTGGCTGATCAGCCAGCGCACGGCGAGCGAGACGCGGCGGGTGGGGTTGACCTCGACCGGGACCTGGTCGTTGGCACCGCCGACGCGGCGGGTCTTGACCTCGACCACCGGCTTGACGTTTTCGACCGCGCGCTTGAAGAGCTTGAGCGCGTCGTTGGCCTCGGCGGCCTCGCCGTCGGCCTCCGCGCCGGCGGCGCCGGCGGCGGGCTTGGGGGCGCGCTCGGCGACCTTCTCGAGGGCGCCGTAGAAGATGGCCTGGGCGGTGGACTTCTTGCCGCCCCACATCATGGAGTTGATGAACTTCTCCACCAGGCGGGAGTCGTGGATGGCGTCGGGAGCGATCTCACGTTTGGCGATGTATCCTTTGCGCGGCATAAATGATGACTCCGGCTAGGCCTTGGGGCGCTTGGCGCCGTATTTGGAGCGCGCCTGCTTGCGGTTTTGGACGCCGACCGCGTCCATGGCGCCGCGCACCACGTGGTAGCGGACGCCGGGCAGGTCCTTGACGCGGCCGCCACGGATGAGGACGATGGAGTGTTCCTGCAGGTTGTGGCCGATGCCGGGGATGTAGGTGGTCACCTCGACCCCGTTGGTGAGACGCACGCGGGCCACCTTGCGCAGCGCCGAGTTCGGCTTCTTGGGCGTCTGGGTATAGACGCGGGTGCAGACGCCGCGCTTTTGCGGGCAGCTCTGCAACGCGGGCGAGGCCGTCTTGTAGCGCGTTTTTTCGCGTCCGGCGCGTACCAGTTGATGAAATGTAGGCACAGGCAATCGCTCCCGCCCCCGGCAGGCGCAGGCCGCCGGCAGCTCTTCCCCAACGCAAATTCCTCGATCCCACAAGATCCGGGCGACGTTGCGCCGAACGCGGTTGCGTGTCATAAATCCGACACCAGACCGGCCGGCTCCGTTTCGCTTCGGCGGCCGCCCCATAGTCCCGCAAGCGCGGGATGATCGTGGCGGCTGAGCGATGGAAAATCACACACCGCACCGGCCTGGGGCCAATGCGGCCAAGCTCCTCGTGAAAACTTAAGTATCGTAGCACGGATACGCGGGAGGCTGTCAACAGGCGAGCAGGCCGCGGCGGCGAAACGGGGCAGAAATTTCGTGCCTGCATTTCATGCTATCGTGCAGGCATGGCCATGAAGGCAAAGGAAAAACCGGTGCAATTGACGGTGCGGGGGCTGCCGCGGGAGGTGGATCGGCGGTTGCGGGAGCGGGCGGCGCACGGCGGGAAGAGCCTCAACCAGGAAATCGTAGATACGCTCACGGGAGCGACGTTGGGGCAACGGAGGTATGCCGACTTCAGCAACCTGGGGCCGGCATGGCAGGAGGACGCAGGGTTTGACGAGATGCTGGCGGCGCAGCAGCAACCTGATGAGGCGACGAGGCAGTGAACGTAGCGCTGGACACGGATCGCTTGACCGACCTGCTGCGCGGCGACACGGAGTTGGCCGAGCAACTGGCCCACTGCGAGCGGGTGTTGCTTCCGTTGATCGTGCTGGGGGAGATCGAGGCGGGGTTTCTGGGCGGCACGAAGAGCGGGCACAACGAGCGGCGGCTGTGGCGATTGCTGGCGCAGCCCACGGTCGAGGTTCTACTTCCGGACCGCGAGACAGCGGAGCAGTACGCGCGGCTGTTAGTGCAGTTGAAACGGGCGGGCACGCCGATTCCCGACAACGACCTATGGATTGCGGCGCTGGCGCTGCAACACGGGCTGCGGCTGGTGACGCGGGATGCGCACTTCAGCAAGATTCCGCAGTTGCTGCTGGGGTGAGATGGGCGCGTGGTGCCGGCCAACCTTTGGAGTGGGGGTGGCTTCGCACGGGCAGATGGGGGAAGACGGCGGGTACGAGGCGCTGGCGGGGGTGTATGAGCGGACGTTTGGGCCGGAGGCGGCGGAGGCGAGCTGGCGGGCGGTGGAGCGGCTGCTGCTGCCGGGGCTGGCGCGGGGCGAGCGGGTGCTGGAGTTGTGCTGCGGCACCGGGGAGATGACGGCGCGGCTGCTGGCGCGGGGGTTCAGAGTCACGGCCGTGGATCGCTCGCCCGCCATGCTGGCGTACGCCCGGAAGCGGGCGGATGGGGCGAAGATTGTAGCCGCCGACATTCGCGACTTCAGGCCGCGCGGCAGCTGTGCGGCGGTGCTGTGCGCCTACAACAGCCTGCCGCACATCACCAACCCCGAGGAGCTGGGCGATGTCCTGGCCATGGTGCGGCGGGCGCTGCGGGCGGGGGGGCGGTTTGTCTTCGATCTCTACTCCGAGGCGGCGTATCGGAACGGCTGGCAGGGGCGCGTCCGGGTCGGACGCGGGGCGGGGGCATGCTGGCTGGAGGCGCGCTTTGACCCGGCGCGGCAGCGCGGGCGGACGCGGGTGAGCTGGCGCGGGGGCGCGGCGCAGCTCGACGTGCGCTGTTACAGCGACCGCGAACTGGGCTCGCGGCTGCGGGCCGCGGGGTTCAGACGGCTCCGGAGGTGGCACCCAGCCTTCGACGGGCGCGTCTACTGGTGTTGCGCCTGAGTTGTGCCGGCCGCGGCGGCGGCGGGTGGGCGGATGAGCACCGGGATACGGGGGAAGGCGAAGCGGGCGGCGGCGTCATCCACGGCATTGACCTGACAGAGGTAGTAGCCGGGCTTGATTTGTGAGAGCGGGATGGCCAACTGCACCACGGCGGCGTTGCGGTTGGGATCGGAGAGCTGTTCGGTGGCCACCAGTTGGCTCTCGAACACCTTCACCCGGCCGTGATAGAAGCCGACGTTGGTGAGCAGCTTGATGGCGTCATGTGACTTGGGCAGCGGCTTGGGATCGTAGACCTCGAAATAGAGGTAGAGCGTCTGGGTGGTGTCGAAGACGTGGGTGACGCTCATCACCAACTGTTTGCCGTCCACCGCCAGCGGATCCCCGGCCGGGTTCCTGACCGGGCTGAACTGGCTGCCGACCAGGACCGGGCTCATGGAGAGCACGTGCGGGGTTTTGGGGTCGGCGACTTCGAGGTTGGGCACGTTGAGCACGGTTTCGAAGGCGCCCATCTGGCCGGTCTGGTTTTCGCGGGCGGCG
>JBQCEU010000080.1:0-10603 GCA_051959955.1 Terriglobales bacterium
GACTTTTCTACTGAAAAATTTTTTTGGCGGGGCGGGGCGGAGTGGTAAACTTGGCTTGTATTTAATTGACTGACCAGTCAGTGCAATGACAAAACCATGACGCTGCAAGGCAAAACCCGCCGCCAGGCTCTGACCGAGTTCCGCGAAGGCGAGATCCTCGAAGCCGCGCGCAAGGTTTTTTGTGAACACGGTTTTGGCGCGGCTACGGTGGACATGATCGCTGCGGCCGCCGGGGTGGCGAAGGGGACGCTGTACCTCTACTACAACAGTAAAGAAGAGATTTTTTGGGCGGCCTTGAGCTCGCGGCTGCGGGAGATGCTGGAGCGCACCAAGACGGCGGCGGCCGGGGCGGTGGGGCTGGAAGCCAAGATTCGAGCCGTGCTGAAGGTGCGGTTTGACTTTTTCCGCTCCGACGAGCAGTTCGTGCGCATGTACATCACCGAGTTCGGGCACCTCTGCCGGGCCCAGAACGGGCCCACGCACGACCTTTATGTGGAAGCCGCTGGGTTCCTGGCCGGGCTGCTGGAAGAAGGCATGGCGGCGGGCGAGATGCGGGTGTTGCCGCCGGTGGAGACGGCGATGGCATTGATGGACATGGTGAAGGCGGTGTTCGCCATGCGCTTCTCCGGGGTGCCGGGAGTGGAGGAGGGGTTTGACGGCGAGCAGTTCGTCTTCGACCTTTTCTGGAACGGGGTGCGGATACAGAAAGAGGAGCCAGCGAATGCGTAATGTAGCGGTGGCGGTGGCGTTGACGGTGGGAGCGAGCTGGGCGGCGGCACAAGGGCTGCCGCCGGCGCATCCCAATGTGGTGCCGCCGGTGCAGCTTCCGCTGCCGCAACGGAACGCGGCGGACGCGCAGGGGGGGGTGCCGGCGGGGGCGGTGACATTAACACGCGCGGGAGCCCGCGCGGGGCAGCCGGTGGCGCTGAGCCTGCCAGAGGCAATTGCGCGGGGGCTGCGGCAGAACCTGGCGCCGATTTTGGCGGCGAGCGGCAACGAGCAGGCGCGGGCGCAGAAGCTTTCGGCGCTGGCGGCGCTGCTGCCCAACGTCGAGGCTTCGGCGGGGGAGACGCGGCAGAAGATCAACCTGGCGGCGTTCGGGTTCAGCCTGCCGGGGATGCAGCAGATCGTGGGGCCGTTCAATGTTTTCCAGGCGAGCGCGGCGGCGCATGTGCCGGTGCTGAACCTGGGGGCGCTGGAGAGCGTGCGGGCGGCGAACAACCTGCAAAAAGCCGCCAGCGACAATCTGCAATCGGTGCGCAACCTGGTGGTGCTGGCGGTGGCCAACCAGTATCTGTTGAGCGTGGCCGACCAGAGCCGGGTGCAGGCGGCGCAGGCGGAGCTGACCACGTCCACGCGGGCGCTGCAACAGGCGACCGACATGCTGCAGGCGGGCACGGTGGGACGGCTGTCGGTGGTGCGGGCGCAGGTGCAGCACGACCAGCAACTGCAGCAGCTTACCGCCGCCGAGAACGCGCTGGCGAAGCAGCGGCTGCAACTGGCGCGGGCCATCGGGCTGCCGCTGGGCCAGAGTTTCACGCTGACCAGCACCACGCCCTTTGCCGAGCTGGCGCCGCCCTCGGCCGAGGCGGCGGTGGCGGAGGCATTGGCCACGCGGGCCGACTACCGCGGCGCGGAAGCGGTGGAGCGGTCGGCGCAACTGCTGGTGAAGTCGGCCGAGATGCAGCGGCTGCCGACGCTGTCGCTGGATGGCAACTACGGCACCATCGGCCACGAGATTGGCTCCAATCATCCCATATTTGCAGTCGGCGCCACGGTGTCGGTGCCGGTATTCGAGGGCGGGCGGCTGGCGGCGGAGAAGGTGGCGGCGGAAGCCCAGTACCACGACGCGCAGGCGCGGCGGGAAGACCTGAAGGCGGCGATCGCGGTGGAGGTGCGCTCGGCGCTGCTCGACCTCGAGAGCCAGAAGCAACAGGTGGGGGTGGCGCAACACGCCCAGGATTTGGCGCAGCAGGAGCTGACGCTGGCCCAGGACCGCTTTTCGGCCGGGGTGGCCGACAACCTGGAGGTGGTGCAGGCGCAGCAGGCGGTGGCGGTGGCGGACGAGAACTACATCGCCGCCCTGTACGGCTACAACCTGGCCAAGGCCAGCCTGGCGCAGGCGTTGGGCGTGGCCTCCACCCAATATCAGAACTATTTGCCCGGGAAATAGGAGAAGGAAACGATCATGAGCACCAGCACTTCCACACCGCCGTCCGATACCGAGCAGCAAACCACGCCCGCCAAGAAGCCGCGCAGCCACCGGCTGCTGTGGGTGGCGGGGATCGTGGTGATCGCGGCGGCGGTGGCAGCCTACTTCTATTACCGCAACCGGGTGAGCACCGACGACGCCCAGATTCAGGGGCATGTGCAGCCGGTGGCGCCGCGGGTGGCGGGCACGGTCACCGAGGTGGAGATCAACGACAACCAGATGGTGCACGCGGGCCAGGTGCTGTTCAAGCTGGATGACCGCGACTATCAGGCGGCGCTGCAACAGGCGGAAGCGAATTTGCAGGCGGCGCGGGCGGCGGCGGCGAGCGCACAGTCGGGGGTGCCGATCACGCGGGCGTCGAGCAGCGGGACGCTGAGCGCGGCGCAGGCCGGGCTGCAACAGGCGCAGGCCAACGAGAAGCTGGCCCAGGCGCAGGCGCAGGCGGCCGATTCCGAGGTGGCGGCGGCGGAGGCGGAGCTGAAACAGGCGCAGGCGCAGGCGGCGAATGCCGTCTCCACCGCCGAGCGGTACAAGCAACTGGCGGCGAAAGAGGAGATCAGCCAACTGCAGTACGAGCAGTCCACCACCGCCGCCACGGCGGCGCAGGCGGGGGTGGCCGCCGCCCAGGCGCGGGTGAGCGCGGCGCAGCAGCAGGTGGCCAGCGCGCAGGCGAAGGAGAACGTGGCGCGGGCGGCGGTGGCCGAAGCCGCGGCCAACGAGAGCAAGGCGGCCTCGGCGCCGCAACAGTTGGCCGCCAGCCAGGCGGAGGCGCGCACGGCGGAAGCCAAAGTGGCGCAGGCGGAGGCGGCGGTGGCGCAGGCGCAGTTGAATGTGGACTACACCGTGGTGCGCGCGCCCACCGACGGGCAGGTGGGCAATAAGAACGTCGAGCTGGGACAGCGCTTCTCGCCCGGGCAGACGGGGCTGGTGATCGTGCCGGTGGACAAGGTGTGGGTGGTGGCCAATTACAAGGAGACCCAGTTGGACGAGATGCACCCCGGGCAGCGCGCCGAGGTCAGCGTGGACGCCTTTGGACAGACGCTGAAGGCACATGTGGACTCGATCGGCGCGGGGACGGGCTCGATCTTCAGCCTGCTGCCGCCGGAGAACGCCACCGGCAATTACGTGAAAGTGGTGCAGCGGGTGCCGGTGAAGCTGGTGTTCGAGCCGGGACAGGATTTGACGCGGCTGCGGCCGGGGATGTCGGTGGATGCGACGGTGTTTACGGGGAAGTAGGTAGGAATTAGTGATTAGTGATTAGTAATTAGGGGGCGTCCGCGAGGGGCGGGGGTGGCGGAAGGGAGCGGTGAGGGCGGGTGACGGAAGCGCAGGACAACAGGCCGATCATTAATCCGTGGATAATCGCCATCACGGTGATGCTGAGCACCTTTTTGGAGGTGCTCGATACGTCGGTGGTGAACGTCAGCCTGCCGCACATCGCCGGCAGCCTTTCGGCCACGGTGGATGAAGCCACCTGGGTGCTGACCAGCTACCTGGTGGCCAACGCCATCGTGCTGCCCATCACCGGCTGGCTGGCCAACCGCTTCGGGCGCAAGCGGCTGCTGATCATGGCGGTCAGCGGGTTCACGCTGGCGAGTTTGTTGTGTGGGATCGCGCCGACGCTGCCCACGCTGGTGCTGTTCCGCATCATTCAAGGGGCGACGGGGGGCGCGCTGCAGCCCATCTCGCAGGCGATTTTGCTGGAGTCGTTTCCGCCGCGGGACCGGGGCAAGGCGATGGCGTTCTGGGGTCTGGGGATCGTCTGCGCGCCGATTCTGGGGCCGACATTGGGCGGCTGGCTCACCGACGCTTACTCGTGGCGCTGGGTGTTCTATATCAACCTGCCGATCGGTATCGCCAGCGTGTTCATGACGCGGGCCTACATCTTCGAGCCGCACTACATCAAGCGGCAGGCGGGGAAGGTGGATTTCTGGGGGCTGGGGATGCTGGCGGTGGGGATTTCGGCGCTGCAGATCGTGCTCGACAAGGGGCAGGAGGCGGACTGGTTCGGATCCAACTACATCGTGGTGCTGACGGTGGTGGCGGCGGTGCTGCTGACCGCGTTTGTGTTCTGGGAGCTGACCATCAAGCACCCCATCGTGCACCTGCGGGTGTTCAAGGACCGCACCTACGCCACCGGTGTTTTCCTGATGACGCTGCTGGGGTTCGTGCTGTACGGGAGCCTGGTGCTGCTGCCGATTTTCATGCAGACGCTGCTGAATTACACGGCGGTGGCGGCGGGCATCTGGACCTCGCCGCGCGGCATTGGGGCGCTGATCTTCATGCCGGTGACCGGCATCCTGCTGTCGCGGCGGTGGGACCCGCGGCTGCTGCTGGGCGCCGGGCTGGCGGCGGGGGCGGTGAGCATGTACGAGTTCTCGCACTTCACGCTGCAGACCTCGCCGTGGGGATTTTTCTGGGCGCAGATCTTGCAGGGGGCGGCGCTGTCGTTCATCTTCGTGCCGCTGACCACGGTGACCATGGACGGGGTGCCCAACAGCGAGATGGGCAATGCCACCAGTTTGTTCAACCTGCTGCGGAACCTGGGGGGCGGGGCCGGCATCAGCGCCATGACCACGCTGGTGGCGCGGCGCAGCCAGTTCCACCAGGTGCGGCTGACGGCGCAGTTGAGCACTTCCAACACCGGCGTGCACGCGTTTCTGGCGCAGCTGCAGGCGGGGTTCATCACCCATGGCCAGAATGCGGTGACCGCGGCGCGGCAGGCGCTGGGCGGGCTGTACGGGCTGGTGGCCCAGCAGGCGGCGCTGCTCAGCTTCATGGAGAGCTTCTGGCTGCTGGCGCTGATCTTCACGGGGATGGTGCCGCTGGTGCTGCTGATGCGGCGGCCGACGAACGCTATGCGCGTTGGCGCGCATTCGCGCGCTTAGGCGTTGGGGCGAGGGGGGGGCCGCGTGGGGGATTGCCGGGCGGGGCCCGGCATGGGGCTGCCCGGCCACTGGCCGGGCAGGGGGTGCGGGGTTAGTGCAGCGCGAGAGGGACGTTGCTCAGGCGGGCGCGGTAGATGACGCCGGGACGGGCTTCCATTGATCGCGGGCGCCCGGCTTCATCAATTGATCGCGGGCGCCCGGCTTCGCTCCGCTCCGCCGCCCGCTCTCCTGGACTTCCGACGACGCTGCGCCACGGCGGCCGCGCCGTGGCTTCGCATCTCTTGAAGAGGGGGCGGAGCTTCGCGCGATGGTGGATTGACCGAAGGTCGTGCGGGGAGGCTTGGGGGTCAGTGCATGTCGAGCGGGGGGCGGGTGAGGCGGGCGCGGTAGATGACGCCGGGACGAATTTCGGCGATGGCGTCCACTTGCACGCGGTAGAGGCCGGGGGGAAGGAAGACGTCGAAGGTGAGGGGGCCGGTGGTGGCGCCGGGGGGGAGTTGGCGGTGGTCGTAGCGGAGCGAGAAGGCCTTGCCGGTTTCGTTGACGGCCACGGCGAAGAGGGTGAGGGTCGCGGGCTCGTCACCGTGGTAGTCGGCCTGGAATGCGCCGGTGATTTGGCCGCCGCTGTTTTCGCCGGAGGCGCCGGCGGCGGGGGGCGCGGTCCAGCGGAGCGCGATCGGAGGCTGGGTGGCGGTGGGAAGGAGACGGGTCACCGTGAGCGGCGGGTGCGCGGCGTCACGCACTTCGACCAGCAGCGAAAAGGGCTCATCGGTGGCGGGCTGGCCGGTGATGCGTCCGTCGGGGTCGAAGTGCAATCCTTCGGGCAGGGCGCCGCGCAGGATTTTCCATGCGTAGGGCGGCTGGCCGCCGGTGGCTTCCAGCTGCACCTCGTAGCGCTGGCCCGCCTGGGGCGGCGGGAGATGGGTGGTGAGGATCTGAAAGGGCACGGGCTGCTGAGCGGCCAGCGCCGCGGCGAAGAGCAGCAGCAGGGCCCAGCTAACGCAAAGCTTGCCGCGCGGCATGCGCACCACAAAGTCCGTGCACGCCGCCGCCGGGCGGGGTGGAAGAGGAGCAGAGATAGACGCCGGCGAGCGGGGTTTGGTAGGCGCGCCAGGACGGGCGCAGCAGGAGCTGGCGCAAGGAGTTGCGGCCGCCGCCGATGTCGCCGCCCAACAGGTTGGCATTGCCCGCCTCCAGTTCCCTCGGCCCGCGCGCACGGCGGACCATGATCAAAGACCGGAAGCCGGGCGCAAAACGTTCCACTTGATTTTCGATGCGTTCGGTCATGTCTTCGGTCGAGGCGTTGGGGATGTGGCAGTATGCCCAGGCGGTGTGACGGCCCGCCGGGGCGCGGGTGGGATCGAAGAGGCTGGGCTGGGTGAGCAACACAACGGGGCGTTCCGGCGCGCGGGCGCCGCGGCGGGCGCAGGCGGCAGCTTCCGATGCCGCTATTTCCTCCAGCGTGCCGCCCAGGTGCACCGTGCCCGCGCCGCGGCAGGCGTGGGCCCTCCAGGGAATGGGGCCGGAGAGCGCCCAGTCGAGCTTGAAGACGCCCGGGCCGGGCTGGAAGCGCTGCAACTTGCGGCGGTATCCGCGCGGCAGGCGGTCGCCGTATATGCCGGCCAGGGCGGGTGCGGAGACGTCGCAGAACGCCACTCCGTGCGCGGGCAAGTCAGCGGCGCTGGTGATGCGTTGGGCAGTGATGACTTCGCCGCCCAGCTCACGGAGATAGTTGGCCATCGCGTGGGTGATGGCGCCGGCGCCGCCACGGGCGATTGGCCATCCGGCGCGATGGGCCGCCGCGGCCAGAATCATGGCGATGGCGGAGCTGCCGGGTTCCTCGAGCGGCAGCATGGCGTGGGCGGCGAGGCCGGCGAACAAGGCCCGAGCGGGAACGGTGGTGAAGATTTCTTCGGCCAGACGGCGAGCGGGCTGCAGGGCGTGCAGGCCAAAACGGGCGAGCGCGGCAGGCTGCCGCGGCCAGTGCGGGCGGGTAAAGAAGGCGGCGGCGATCGCTTCCCAATCCTTGAGCACCGGGGCGATCAGGCGGCGGTAGTTGGGGGCGTCGCCGCCCAACTCTTCCGCGGTGCGTTCGCCCGAATGGGTGAGCACCGCGGCCGTGCCATCGTCGAAAGGGTGCGCCAGCGCGAGCGGTGGGTGGATCCACTCAAGGCCGTGGCGGGCGAGCGGCAGCGTGGGCAGGAAATCGGTGGCGACCGCCAAGGGAAAGACCGCCGAACAAAGGTCGTGGGCGAATCCGGGCAGGGTCAGGGCGGCGGTGCGCGCGCCGCCGCCCCCTTCCGCGTTGGCTTCGAAGACCGTGACCGCACCGCCTGCCTGCGCCCAGACGATGGCCGCCGCCAGGCCGTTGGGTCCGGCGCCGACAACTACGGCACGCGTGCCTTCCGCTCGATCGCTCATGGGTGTGCATTCGATGTGGATTGACTGTCAGCGGCTGTCGCACTCGGGCCGGCCGGCGAGGAGGAGCGTGAATTCGTCCACAGTGTCCACGCCGCTTCCACATCCCCCCGCCGGCTGCAACTTGCTGTGAGCGCGCGGCTTGGCGGCGGGTTCCACAGAATCTTCCGCTCTACTACTACGGCTTTTCTTTCTTACTGGAAATCTCCTCGTAGGCTTTTTTTGGCGCGGGGGCCCCGGCGGCTGCGCCGCCACCCCGCTTTCTCCGAGCTTCCAGTGATGCCGGACTGGGGGCCCCGAAGCCCCAGGCCGGCGCAGCCAGACGGGGAGGCGGAGCTTCGCGCGGGGTCTTTCGATTGGCGCGGGGGCCCCGGTTGGCCCCGGCGCTCGGGAATCGTCGGCGCGCCGGGGATGGCGTTCCAGGTAGTGATGTGCTGGTTCATCTGCCGACAGAGGCCGCTCACCACCTCACTCACCTCAGTGCCGGGCGCGCCGTCGGCCTGCTCAAGACCAGAGAGCAGGCGCGCCTGGTTCATGTTGACCGTGCCCAGTTGGCGCTGGGCGGCTTGCATGGGCACCTTCTGACCACCGGCATTCTCCAGTGCTGCGGTCATGTTGTCGTAAGCCTGGGTGCTGGCTGCGAGTTGGGCGACGAGCGATTGTTCGAGACGCAGTTGGGTTTCGAGATCGGCCTGGGTCACCGTGTTGAGCCGCGGGTCGAGCTTGACGGTGAGCGTGCGGCTGTAGGTCTGGCCGTTTACGGTGAGTTGCAGGCGATAGTCGCCCGGCAGCACCATGGGACCCTGGGGCTCATGCCAGGGGGTGGAAAACGGGATGGCGTGGTCGGCCAGCGTGTACTCGAAGTAGTTGCGCTGCAGACCGAAGTAGGTGAACAGGATGTGGGGTGGATCGGGATAGCGCAGGTTCCAGACGAACTGGTTTAATCCCGCTTGTTTGGGCAACAGTTGCGGGGGCGCCAGCCAGTATTGAGCGACGTTGACCAGGTAGGGAGGCGAGGTGGGGCCATCGCTGCTGTAGCTGTTCACGAGATCGTTACTACTGTCGTAGATATTGAGGCTGATTTTGGCGTTGGCCTGGGGCAGGGAGTAGGCGATGGCGGCGCCATCGGGGGGATTGGGCGAGTGGGGCTCGTCGGGGTTGATGGGGGTGTCGGTGTAGTCGTCCCACTGCAGGCGAATGGCGGGTGTGGGCTGGAAGAAATAGGGGGCTGATGTTGCGTCTAGATTCGCCATTTGTCGTAATGAGCCAATGTCGTCGAGCGACCAGAGGCCGCGGCCGTAGGTTGAGATCACCAAGTGGCTCTGCTCGATCTGCAAATCGGTGACGGAGGAGGCCGGAAGGTTGAGTTCGAGCGACTGCCAGTGGCTGCCGCCGTCAAAGGATACGAACACGCCGGAGTCGGCGGCGGCGAAGATAAGTTGTGGGTTTTCCGTGTCTTCGCGGACGGCGGCGATGCTGCCTGGGGGCAGGCCGGAGGTGGCCGGCAGCCATGAACTACCATTGTCGGTTGATGTGTAGATTGCGGGCTTGGCGGCTGCGCCGGCACCGCGCCTGCCTCCCACAACGACATAGACGGCACCCCCCGGAGCGCGGCTTGGTTCGATGCTGGCGATGCGGCCGGTGAGGCCGGGAGGGGTGACGAGGCGCCATGTTTTACCATTGTCGTTTGTGAGTTGGACGCGGCCATCGGAGGTGCCTGCCCAGATGATGCCGTGGCCGGCGGGAGCGAGGGCGGTGATGGCGGCTCCGCCGCCGGCGGTGAGGTCGGGGCTGAGCGGCTGCCAATGCTGGCCGCCGTCATGGGTGGCGAGGACGTATTGCAGGCCCATGAGGAGGGTTTGGGGGTCATCGGGGAGGAAAGCCAGGGGCGGCGATCCGGATTCACGGTCGGCGGCGCGGCGCTCGAAGACGTGAACGGAGCGGCCAGTGGCGAGGTCGGTGCGGAGCAGGCCGCCGAACCAGGCGGTGGTGAAGACCACGCCGGGGTGGAGGGGGTCGGGGGCGATGCGGGCGCTTTCGAAACCGTTGGTGGTGGTCCAGTCGCGGTAAGTGATCTGGCCGTCGTTGCCGAAGATGGGCAGGGCGAGGGTGCCGCTGTCCTGCTGGGAGGAGTACAGGAAGAAGGGGAAGCGGTGGTCGGTCGAGACGTTGTAGAGCTGGCCGGTGGGCTGGTTGTACCAGGTGCTCCATGTCTGGCCGCCGTTGAGACTGATTTCGGTGCCCTGATCCACCGAGAGGGCCATGTGGAGGGGTTGGGAGGGATCCATCCAGAAGGCGTTGAAGTCGTCGCCGCTGGGGGCGCCGGTGAAGGGCTGCCAGGTGGCGCCGGCATCGGTGGAGCGGTAGGCGGCGGTTTGCATGAGGTAGAGGACGCGGGCGTCGGTGGGATCCACATAGATGTGGAAGAACTGGCCGCCGCCAACGAGGCGGGGATCGGCGGAGGCGAGGCGCCAATGGGCGGCGGCATCGTCGGAGCGGAAGACGCCCTGGGCGAGGTAGGCGTAGAGGCGGCGGCCGTGGGTTCCGGGGGCGACGGCGAGGGCGGGGCGGCCGCGGCCGGTGGCGGGGAGGCCGAGGTCGGCGGCGGGCTTCCAGTGGCGGCCGGCGTCGGTGGAGACGAAGACCGGGGGTTCGGAAGGTTCAGGGCCCGCGGCACGGCCGCGGCCGCGGAAGGGAGCGCGGAAGGCGGCGTAGAGCACCGTGTTGTTATCAGCGGCGGCTTCGATGTCCACGGCGGCGCCGCCGGCGGTGGCGGCGGTCAACACCGTCTGCCAGTGGCCGCCGCCATCGGTGGAGGGGGAGTCGCGGGCGGGCGAGGCGGCGAGCAGGAGCCGGGGGTTGTGGGGATCGAGCCAGAGGGCGGCGATGGGCTGGCCGTCGAGGCCGGCCGCTTCGAGATGGGCGCCGGCGCCGGTGGAGCGGTAGACGCCGGCGTTGGCGCCGCGGTTGGCGCCGAGGTAGACGGTGGCGCCGTCCACGGCCACGGCGCCGATGCCGGTGAGGCGCTGGGCATCGCTGAAGTTGCGCCAGGTGCGGCCGGCGTCATCGGTTTTCCAGGCGCCGC
>JBQCEU010000081.1:0-5803 GCA_051959955.1 Terriglobales bacterium
CGATCTACTGGCAACTGGCAACTGGCAACTGGCAACTGCCAACTGCCAACTGCCCCCAAACCGCCCCACAATCGCCGCCGCCGCGCCCCCTGCCCGCCGCCTCCAACCACGTTGGAGGTTCTCCATGTCCGCACCTCAATCCGCCGTCTTCGTTCCCACCGCGGCCCAGCGCCGCCTGCTCGACTACGTGGACGCCCACCCCGGCCTCAAGACCATCCAGGAGCTCTGCGCCGGCGCAGGCGTCCCCAGCTCCACCTATTACCACTGGTGCAAGAACACTGACTTCCGCCTCTGGTTCGCCGCCTCCTGGTCGGCCCGCCTCACCATGGACGGCGTCACCCTCCTCAACCAGGCACGCCTCCTCGCCAGCCGCAACTTCTCCTACTGGAAGGCCCTATTCAATCTCACCTTCGATCCCAAGGGCTTCGCCATGCTGCAAGCCTGGCAGCAGGCCGCCGCCCAGCTCCCCGCCGACGCCTTCACCACCGCCCCCGAACCCCCTCCCGCCCCAGCCAACGGGGTCGCTCCCACCCCTGCTCCCGCCCCTCCCAAGCGCGAGCTCATCCACAGCCTCTACCCGCCCCACCAAGGCGCCACCCCCTCCGCTGCTGGACAGTCCCGTCTCCAATCCCCGCCTGAATCGAATCAACCACTTACAGACGTTAATTGGAGAAAATCAGTGCCCACGCCTATGCAGCATGTTCGCACCCTCAGGAAGGCCCTCCGATGACCGCCGAAGACCTCCTCAGCCTCCTCGATGCCGAGCTCCCCACCATCACCGCCGACCGTTCCGACCTGGCGCGCCTCGCCACCCTCACCCGCTACGCCCAAACCTGCCTCAAAGCCGTCGAACTCGCCGACATTTCCCGCCGTATCCGCGCCCTGGAACAGACTCTGGCCGAACGCTAGCAAGCAGAAATCTGACTAAGGGGCGCAGCGCGGGCTTGGGGCCTGGGGCCCCCAAGTCCGCGCGAGCAAAAGCGGGGCGCGCGGCGGAGCCGCGCAGGGGCCCGCGCCAATGAAAGCCGGAGGGGCCCCAGCCCGGCAACTCTGGAGGTTCGGAGAAAGCGGGGTGGCGGCGAAGCCGCCAGGGCCCCCGCGCCAAGAAACGCAGCCGCGACGACTTCACGGCATGAATTTATTTTTTGCGACCGCCGTGGAAAAGCCCCGCCCGCCATTTCGCACCCTCAGCGCGCACCGGCCGGGACTTTCGCGCTGCGCTACTCTATACCTTTCCTGCATGACCGCTCTTCGCCGCCTCGCGCCCGCCCTGCTCGCCGCTGCCTGCCTGGCGGCGGCGCAGACCCCGGCCCCCCCGCCCGCGCCGGCCTTCTCCCTCGTCCAGGCCGAGGCCCGCGCCCGCGCCAACAGCCCTGATTTCGCCGCCGCCCTCGCCGCCCAGGACATCGCCGCCGCCCAGCACACCCAGGCCCGCGCCGCCCTCCTCCCCGCGCTCAGCTACAACAACAGCTACATCTACACCCAGGGCTTCCGCTTCATCGCCAACAACGCCGTCCATGAATACCTCAGCCAGGGCAATCTCCACGAAGCCCTCGACTTCGGCGCCTTCGCCGCCTTGCGTCAGGCCCAGGCAGGCCAGGCCCTCGCCCGCGCCCAGGCCGAGATCGCCGCCCGCGGCCTCGCCGCCACCGTCACCGCCGACTATTACTCCCTCCTCGCCGCCCAGCACAAGCAGGCCACCGCCAAAGCCGCCCTCGCCGACGCCCAAAAATACCTCACCATCAGTCAGGATCGCGAGCGGGGCGGCGAAGTAGCGCATGTGGATGTAATCCAGGCTCAGATCGAGGTCGAGCAGCGCCAGCGCGCCCTCACCGAAGCCAACCTCGCCGCCGAGCAAGCCCGCCTCCAACTCGCCGTCCTGCTCTTTCCCAATTTCAACCAAACCTTCACCCTGGTGGATAACCTCGACACCCCTCCCCCCCTCGCCCCGCTCGACCAGATCTCCGCCCTCGCCCGCGCCCGAAACCCCGCTCTGGCCGCCGCCTCTGCCGTTCTTACCCAGGCCCAGAGCGGCGTGGGCGTAGCCCGCGCCGCTCTCCTCCCCGCGCTGTCGCTCGACTACTACTACGGCATTGACGCTCCGCAATTCGCCGTCCGCAATCAGGCCGGCCAGCCCAATCTCGGCTCCGCCGCCACCGCCACCCTCAACATCCCCATCTTCGACTGGGGCGCGCACCGCGCTGCCCTCACCGCCGCCCAGGCCACCCGCCGCCAGGCCGAGTCGCAGTTCAGCTTCGCTCAACGCCGGCAGCAGGCCGCCGTCGCCGGCTTCTACGCCGAAGCCCAGGCGGCCCAGGGCGAGCTGGCCTCGCTCCTGCACACCCGCGACCTCGCCGCCCAGAGCCTGCGTCTCACCGCGTTACGCTATCAGGATGGAGAAGGCACCATCCTCGAGCTGGTCGCCGCCCAGACCGCGGCCAGCGACAGCCGCAACGCCTACGACGATGGCCTCGTCCGTTACCACGTCGCCCTGGCGCAGCTTGAAACCCTGACCGGCCCTCTGCATCCATGAAGCCGCCCACCCCTCGCCGTCCCTCCGCTCTCGCCGCGCTGGCTGCTGCCGCGGCCCTGCTCGCCGCCTGTTCCTCAAGCGGCGATCAACCCGCGCCCCAACCCGTGGTCGCCGTCCAGGTCGCGCCCGCCAAGGTCACCCAACTGCAGCAGTGGGTGCGTGCCCAGGCGGTGCTCTATCCCCTGCATCAGGCCGTGATCACCCCCAAGATCAGCGCCCCGGTGCGCCAGTTCTTCGTCAACCGCGGCGACCGCGTGCATGCCGGCGAGGAGCTGGCGCAACTTGAAAACCGCGACCTCGCTGCCGCCGCCCAGGAAGCCGAGGCGCAGCTCGCCGCCGCCCAGGCCGCCTTCCAGACCGCCACCGCCGGCTCCATCCCCGCCGAACTAAAGAAGGCCCAGCTCGATGCCGCCGCCGCCCACCAGACGGTTGCCAACCTGCAGAAAATCGCGAACAGCCGCCGCCAGCTCTTCCAGCAGGGCGCGCTCCCCCGCCGCGATCTCGATCAGGCCAGCCTGGATCTGACCAACGCCAAAAACGCTGCCGCCCTCGCCGATCAGCACCTCGCCGCCCTGGAACACGGCGGCCACGCCCAGGCCGTCGCCGCCGCCCAGGCCGATCTCGATGCCGCCCGCGCCCGCGCCGCCGCCGCCGAAGCCCAGTTGAGCTATTCGAAAATCACCAGCCCGATGGACGGTGTGGTCGCCGACCGCCCCGTCTATCCCGGCGAATTGGCCACCCCCTCCACGCCGCTGATGACCATCGTGGATCTCTCCCAGGTGGTGGCCCGTGTCCCGCTCCCCGCCGCCCAGGCGGCGCTGCTCACGCTCGGCGATCCGGCCACCCTCAGCCTCCCCGGCGGCGGCAGGACATGGCCGGGCAAGGTCACCGTCGTCAGCCCCGCCACCGACCCCGGCAGCACCACGGTTGAGGTCTGGGTGCAGGCCGCCAATACGCCGCAACCTGGAGACGCAACCAGCAAGTGCGGGCCTCCGCTGCCGCCGAGCGACGCTCGGCAACAGCCCGACCAACGGGAGGGCGGCTCCAGCAAGAGGTGGCCGTGCCACCCTGGCAGCGGCCTGAAGCCCGGCACCACCGTCGCCGTCGCCATGCTCGCCCGCACCCTGCCTGACGCCCTCACCATCCCCGCCTCGGCCCTGCTCACCGACGACAGCGGCGCGACTTCAGTGATGGTCGTGGGCAGCGACAGCAAGGCCCACAGCCGCCCGGTCGAGGTCGGCGTGCGCGAGCCCGATGAGGTGCAAATCGTCAAAGGCCTCAAGCCCGGCGAGCGCGTCGTCTCGGTCGGCGCCTACGCCCTCGCCGATAACTCCAGCGTCACCATCGCCCCCGCCGCGGGCGCCGGGGCGCCGCAGCCGTGAGCGTTCCCGTGGAACCTGTCCGCGAAAAACTCACCGCCGGCCCCGCCCGCTGGATTGAACCATTAGCCAGGCCGCTGGTCTTCCTCATCATCACCCTCGCCCTGGTCGGCGGCTATCTCGCCTTCACCCTCCCCATCTCCGTCTTCCCACAAACCGATTTCCCCCGCGTCGTCATCGGCGTGGACAACGGCGTGATGCCCATTGACCAGATGATGGTCACCATCACCCGCCCGCTCGAGGAAGCCGTCAACAGCGTCCCCGGCCTGCAGAAAGTCACCTCCATCACCAGCCGCGGCTCCGCCGAAATTGACCTCTACTTCAACTGGCAGGTCAACATGGTGACCACCCTGCAGCTCGTCAACGCCGCCATGGCCCAGGTGCAGGGCGAGCTGCCGCCCACCGCCACCATCGAATCCCACCGCCTCACTTTCGCCAGCTTCCCCATCCTCGGCTACAGCCTCACCTCCGACACCGTATCCCAAACCGCCCTGTGGACGCTGGCGACCTACGACCTCAAGCCCCAGCTCAACCGCCTCGACGGCGTGGCCACGGTGCTGGTGCAGGGTGGTCAGCAGCCCGAGTTCCAGATCACCCCCGACCCGGCCAAACTCCAGGCCGCCGGCATCACCGTGCAGGATCTGCTCGATGCGGTGCAGCGCACCAACCTCATCCAGTCGCCCGGCCTGCTCGAACAAAACCACCAGCTCTACCTCACCCTGGTCAACGGCCAGGTCTCCGACCCGGCCCAGATCGCCGCCGTCGTGGTCAAGACCACCGCCGCCGGCACCCCCGTCCGCATCGGCGACGTCGCCGCCGTCGCCCCTTCCGTCAAACCCGTCTACACCCTGGTCAACGCCGACGGCAAGCCCGCCGTGCTGCTCTCCATCAACCGCCAGCCATTGAGCAACACCCTCGCCGTCGCCAACGAAGTCCACGCCAAAATCGCCGCCCTGCAGAAATCGCTGCCCCCGGGCGTGAAGCTCGAGCCCTACTACGATCAATCCACGCTGGTCAGCCAGTCCATCCACAGCGTGCGCGACGCCATCCTGCTGGGCCTGATCCTGGCCTCGATCGTGATGGTGCTCTTCCTGCGCGACTGGGGCAGCTCGCTGGTCGCCGGCCTGGTCATTCCCGTCACCATCCTCATCACCTTCATCGTCATGGCGGCGCTGGGCCAGAGCTTCAACCTGATGAGCCTGGGTGGCCTCGCCGCCGCCGTCGGCCTGGTGATTGACGACGCCATCGTGGTGGTCGAAAACATCGTCCTCCACCGCGACGCCGGGAAGGAAAGAATGGCGGCCATCCATGCCGCCCTGGGCGAGATCACCAAGCCGCTGGTCGGTTCCACCATCACCCCCATCGTCGTCTTCCTGCCGCTGATCTCGATCACCGGCGTCACCGGCGTCTTCTTCCGCGCCCTGGCCATCACCGTTGCCGTGGCGCTGCTCACCTCCCTCGCTCTCGCCCTCACCTGGACGCCGGTACTGAGTCGCACTTTTCTCGGAGCCCACAAGCATCGCCCGTTGCCGGCAAACTACGACGACCTCACGCCTGCCGAGCGCGTGCTCGCAGCCGAGGAGGCCTCGCTCACCGGCTTCTTCCGTCGCGTCGTCGGCTGGTACGAAAAGTGGATGCGCCGCGCCCTCGCCCGCCCCTTGTGGCTTCTGGCCTTCAGCCTGTTGCTCATCGTCGCCGCCTGGTTCTGCTATCGCGCGCTGGGCACCGATCTGCTCCCCGAGATGGACGAAGGCGGCTTCGTGCTCGACTACGTGATGCCGCCCGGCAGCTCGCTCACCGAAACCAACCGCGTCCTCGACGGGGTCGAGCGCCTCCTGCGCGCCATCCCCGAAGTCCAGAGCACCTCCCGCCGCACCGGTCTGCAGTTGGG
>JBQCEU010000082.1:0-3126 GCA_051959955.1 Terriglobales bacterium
GGAACCTTGGCGGTGACATTGGCCTGGGCGCCGGTGGCCATATCGTAGACCCAGTAGTTGCCGTCGCTATAGAAGGAGAAGTGCAGGCCGTCGGGCGCGGCCTCCTCGCCCCAGCGCGCCTTCGGGATGGCCAGCTTGCGCTCGCCGGTCGCCAGGTCGGTGACGTAGATGTCTTCGTAGGTCTGGCCATCGAGATGCCCCTGCAGCTCGTAGGGTGCGACACTGGTGCCGATGGCGTAGCGGTCATGCGGGGCGGCCGCCACGGTGCGCACCGTATCGTCAGCCAGCCGGATGAACTTGTGCCCGGCCGGCCGGTACTCGGCCAGGTAGCTGTAGTTGCGGTCGCGGCCCTCTTCCTTGATCTGTTCGGTCTGCAGGCGCGGATCCTGGTAGTTCCAGATCACCAGGTCCACGTCGTCGGCGGCGTCGGCATCGTCATCATCCTTTTTGGCGGGGGCGGGGCGGAGTCGGTGGATGCCGAAGAAGATGGCATCGCCCGCCTCGCTCCACTCCGGCGCGCGGTTGGGGCTGAGCGACATGCCGGCGGGGAAGCTCGAGTCCTCGGCCGGGTTGAAGGCGACCCGGGCCGGCGCCCCGCTGCCGCCGATGCCGCTGAAGCCCAGCAGCTCGTAGTTGTAGTCCAGCGATTTCTTGTTCTCCGTGCCCTTGAGCACCGCCAGCGCGTTGCCGTCGTGATTCCAGGCGAGCTGCCGGTAGACGGCGTGGTTGTCGCTGTCGAGGGCGCGGGTCGCACCGGTCGCCAGATCGCGCAGCAGCACACCGTTGCCGCTGCGGTCCTCGGCGGCGATGGTATAGGCGAGGTAGTGGCCGTGGCGGTCGAAGGCGAACTCGCCCACGTGGCCGAGGTTGAACTCGGCGCCGGTCGAGAGCTGCCGCAGGATCAGATCGCTGCCCTTGGGATCGGCCTCGGAAGTGTCCTCGGGGCTGCGCCGGGCGTTGGCGCCTTCCCCGCCGCGTCCCGCGGCGGCCCGCTCCGGTCCGAATTTTTCGAACACAATACAGTCGGGCTTGTGGCCCGCGAACTCGAAGCGCCGCACTCGTGGGAACTCGGTCAGCTTGCCGGTGGACAGCTCCACCAGCCCGGCATGGGTCTCGAGCGGCTTGTGCTGCTTCTTCAGCTTCGCGCCCTCGGCGTGTGTCGGATCGGCAATGAAGGCGCCCCAGTGGCCGTCGCTCGACAGCTCCAGGGCGCGGGGGCTGGGCCGCTGTCCGTAGGCCGACGGCGCCGGCTCCTCGCCCACGTTGAAGCGATACTGCTTCTCACCCCGCGTCTGGCGGAAGTAGACGGCGCCGTTGCCTTCCAGCGAAGTGGCCCGCCACGCCAGCCAGGCGCCGTCGCGCGCGAGGGCATCGCCGGCGATGCCCTGGAAGTGCATCACGTCGGGAATGGTGAGCGCATGCGGGGCGGGCGTTTGCGAAAAGGCGGCGAGCGCCAGCGAAAGGGCCAGCGCGGGGATCGAGACGGCGGAGTGCCTCATGGGCGGGAGAATACCAGAACTGCGGGCGGAAAGCCCAGTTTCCGCGCAACTTCAGCCGGCGGGGGCGAGCCGCCGGCGCAGATAGCCACGGGCAGGCCGCTCCAGGCAGTAATAGCTGACCAGGCTGAGGAGGATGGCGCAGGCGAGGTTGACGGCAAAGAAAAGTACGGTCCCGGTGTTCCAGCCCGCCGGCAACCAGCCCCGGCGAATGGCCTGGGTCCAGAAGTGTCCGGTATACAGCCAGGCGGGCATCTGCAGGATGTACAGCCCATAGCTGGCCTCGCCCAGCACCAGCATGGGCCGGCGGGCCAGCCAGCTCCGGCCTCCACCGGAAGCCAAGCCCAGCACCAGGGCGCCAAAGAGTACGGTGCAGACGCTGTACAGCCGCTGGATGGGCCAGTGGCCGCACAGCAGGCCCAGCGCCACCAATCCCGATGCCGCCGCCATCATTCGGCCATAATGGCGGGCCGGGCGCAATTCATGCAGACGCGCCAGCAGCATGCCCAGCAGAAACAGCGGTAGGAACCGGAAGGGATCGTACCAGGCGCCGGAAAGCGTCTGCGGAGGATTGAACAGCAGGATCCAGGCGGCTGCCAGACCACAGCCGGTAGCCGCGTCCCGCAGCCGCAGCCGGCTCAAGCCGGCAAGCAGCGGAAACAGCAGATAAAAAAGCGCCTCGACGGACAGCGTCCAGGCCGCCGGGTTCCAGGAATTGAAGCGCACCGGGAAGAAGCCCTGCACCATGGTGGCGTCCAGAACACCGGTGAGCAGCGAAATGTGGCTCCACGCGGAGATATGGTCGCGCAGCATGACGCCCACCCCGCCCAGCACCAGTGCCGCCAGGTAGACGGGATAGATGCGGGCGAAGCGCGCTCCCCAGAACCCTCCACGCGCGAACCGGCCGGCCCGCGCGCGCGGAAAATAGTTGTAGGCCAGCACGAAGCCCGACAGTACGAAGAACAGCGGCACGCCCACCGCTCCGTGCCGCACCAGCAGGCGCAGCGGGGCAGGGAATCGGCCGCGCATCGGCGCCGAGTAGTGAAAGGCCAGCACCGCGAAAGCGGCCAGGAAGCGCAGACCGGTGAGCGCCGGCAACGGCGCCGGCCGCGTGCCTTCCCGTGCCGGAGCGCTGCCTGCGGATGTGGTCACCGGGCCAGTATAGCTACGAGCTCGGCAAACTTTGTCAGGTCAATGTTGCCGCCCGAGGCGATCGCCGCCACCCGGCCCTTGCCCGCCCGTCCGCTGATCGCGGCCGCCACCGCACAGGCGGCCGCGCCTTCGAGAATCACCCGGTTGCGCTCGGCCACCAGGCGCAAAGCGGCCGCGGCTTCGTCGAGCGAGACCACCAGCGAGCCTGCCAACAGCGTCTGTGCCCGCGCCAGCATGCTGGCGAAGACCTTGCGGCTGCCGATGCCATCCACGAAGGAGGGCTGATACTCCACCTCTACCGGTTGGCCGGCCGCGAGCGCCGCCGCCAGCGGCGCCGCCGTGGCCACCTCGGCGGCGAAGACTTTGATGTGCGGCGCGCGCCGCTGCAACTCGGCCGCGATGCCGCAGGCCAGCCCGCCTCCGCCCCAGGGCACCACCACCGCCTCCAGATCAGGCCGGTCCTCGAGCAGTTCCCGGG
>JBQCEU010000083.1:0-5348 GCA_051959955.1 Terriglobales bacterium
CGCTCGCGACATGCTCTCGACCCCTCCGGCAATCACCACGTCGGCCTCGCCACAGCGGATGGCACGCGCCGCCTGGGCCACGGCATCGAGACTCGATCCGCAGAGGCGATTGACCGTAGTTCCGGCTACACTGACCGGCAGCCCGGCGAGCAACACCGCCATGCGTGCCACGTTGCGGTTGTCTTCGCCGGCCTGGTTGGCGCAGCCGAAGATGACGTCATCAATAGCCGCCGGATCCAGTCCGGGGTTACGTTCCAGGAGGGCGCGCAAGGGCACGGCCGCCAAATCGTCGGTGCGCAATCCGACCAAGGCGCCGCCGTAGCGGCCAAAGGGAGTACGCAGCGCATCGCAGATGAGGGCTTCGACCATAGTTCTAAGGCTAGCATCCGTGGCGGCACCCTGGGCCGCGGGCTCAACTCGGCTGTCACCGCGAATCGAGCGGATTGGGATCGCTCCCGCCGGCCACCTGGGCATGGCCCAGGGCAGCAACGAGAGCGACGCCGCCGATTATGTTGCCGATCAACGCCGGCAGCAAGAAGTCATGCAAAAAGTGTCCCCAGGTTTCGACGCCGGTCACCACAAGATACAGGTAGGTGGTAGAGCCGGCGACCACATGAGGGAATGACCCGAGTCCAATGATGTAGGTCAGGATAACAATAATCGTCACACGCCCGCTCTGAGCGACTGGCAGCAGCCACACCATCAAGGCGATCAGCCAGCCGGCAAAGATGGCGCGCAGCAGGCTGGTGCCAAAGGGCACACCTGTGTGCCCGAGTCCAATCGTCAGAAAAGTCGAACGAACCTGAGGGGTGAAGACGGCGGTGCTGGCGATCAACAGGGCAAAGAGGTAGGTGCCGAAAAGGTTGGCCATCAGTACCACGCCCCACAAACGCAGGACGCGCAACAGCATGGTCCGGCTCTTTCGTACCAGGAGCGGGAGCACGGCGGTGAGGGTGGTTTCAGTGAAGAGTTGCTGACGGCCGAGAACGACAATCAGGAAACCAAGGCAATAGCCCAAGCGGGATAGCAACAGGCGCCAGGGCCGATCGGGAAGATGGGCGACGAGCAGCCCCTCGGCCACGAGCGAACAGCCCATGGAGAGACCCGCCGCCAGGCCTGACCAGGCCAGGGCCTGCCAGGACCGCTCCAGCTCGTCCCGACCTTCGCGGCGAATGGTCTCGTAGATGACGGCGGCTCCGATAGCCTCCCGCGCTTCCACCTGTTCCAGCTCGCGGCGGGTGGAGATGGGCCCCTCGCTGGCGATGGCATCCGAGCGGTCGTCGTTTGCGGCTGGCTGCGGTTCGTCGGTCATGGCATGGGCGCCATGGGATTGGATGCCGAAGGGGCGGGGTGGCTGTGGAGCGGACTTGCCGCAGCGCCGGCTATGTGTGAAACTGCGGGCGGGTCGTTGCGCGGTGGGGGGGACCATGCACACGAGGGATTCGAACCTGGCACGAGGGGGGCATGCCAGCCCGGCCATGTCGTTGCCACCGGCCAGGGTGCGCCAAGTGCTTTTGGAGGTGCTCGGAAAACAGTGCCGGCGCGTGCGGATGGGAACCGGCCGAAGCCTGCGGGTGTCACTGGGCCAAGCCGAAGCGGAGCCGCAAGGCGGCCGGCTACTGGCCCACGGGGAATGGGAGCTGCGTACCTGGGATGCGGACTGGCGGCTGCTGGCAGGAGGAGAACTGCTGTTTGGCAGCGGCGATGCGGAGAAAGATCCGCCGGCCGCCAACACTTTGCTGCGGGGACTGCGACTGGGGAAGGCGGCGGCCTGGCGGCTGCGATCCCAATGCACCATAGGCCTGGAGTTTGACTCGGGAATGGAGATAGAAATGCTTCGGGTGTGCCGGGGGCCGGGCGAGTGGTTTCACCTCTTTGGGCCAGCACAGCGCTATGTGGAATTGGCGGGAGCGGGAAGGTGGACCATGGGATTTTCGGATCAGCCGTGGCCGGCGCTGCGGAAAGACTAAGCGGGAACCTGGCGGGAGCGGCCCTGGAAAACTGCAACAATCTCGTCGCGCTGGTTGGTGACGGTGACGCTGTAAATGCCGCTGCGGCCGGCGAGTGCCAGCTCGCGCGCGTCGGCGGTCAGCTCGTCATCGAGGCGGACGGGACGCAGATATTCGATGGAGCAGCCGGAGGCGACGGCGGCGTAGCCGTGACTGTTGCAGGCGGCGGCAAAGGCGGAGTCGGCGAGAGTAAAGACATAGCCGCCATGGCAGGTGTTGTGGCCCTGAATCATGGAGGCGGTGACGCGCATGCGCAAGCGGGCGCGTCCGGGGCCGTAGTCGAGCAGCTCCATGCCCAGCGCCTGGGAGGCGCGGTCGCGGGCGAGGAGGTCACTCATGGAAGCGTCCGTGGGTCCACAGCAGTTGGCGGAGGAGGGGCGAGGTGCGATAACGGTCTTCGCCATAGAAGGCGGCGAGAGCGGCGAGCACCGAGGCCACGCGGCCGATACCGATGCGGTCGGCCCACTCCAGCGGACCCAGAGGGTAATTCACACCCTTGCGCATGGCCAAGTCAACGGCGGAGGCGTCCGCCACGCCGAAATGCACCGCATCGGCGGCCTCGTTGACGAGCATGGCCACGGTGCGCATCACCGCCAGAGCGGGCAGGTCGCGCAGGCGAGTGACGGCGATGCCCGCCGCCTGCAGTGCGCCGACGGCGGCGTCCCAGCCGGCGGTATGGCCGGGCCGCAGGCTGCGGGGCGAAGCCGCGGCCGCCAGGTGCTTGACGCGGGCATAGTCCAGCGCCAGATCCACCACCACGGTGGGCTGGGGCTGTGCGCCGGTCGATTCCCATTCAGCGGCGGTGCGGCCATCGGTGACGCGCAGGAGGATATCGGTGGGCAGATGAGGCTCGCGGATGACTTCGATGCCGGCGCCTTCAATTCTGCGTGCCAGGGCTTCTCCGGTTTCGTCGTTCCCAGGCAGCGCAATGCGCTCCGGCGCGGGGCGCGGAGCCTCGATGGTGACCGGCGGCGGCGGCACGTCGGCGCCGTAGGTGTAGAAGCCACGGCCCGTCTTGCGCCCCAGCCACCCGGCCTCGACCAGTTCCTGCTGGACCAGCGAAGGTTGAAAACGGGGATCGCCGAAGTAGGCGGCAAAGACCGAGCGGGTGACGGCGAAGTTGACGTCCTGGCCGATCAAGTCGGTCAATTCGCAAGGTCCCATGCGGAAACCGCCGGCCTCGCGCATGAGGGCGTCGAGGGTGGGAGCATCGGTGGCCTGTTCGGCCAGCAGGCGCAGGCCTTCGGCGTAGAAGGGGCGGGCGACGCGGTTGACGATGAATCCGGGGGTGGCGCGCACGCGCACCGGCGATTTGCCCCAGGCACGGGCGAGCGCCTCGATGCGATCGAGCGCGGCGGGTGTGGTGGCCACCG
Source organism: Terriglobales bacterium (assembly GCA_051959955.1). GTDB lineage: Bacteria > Acidobacteriota > Terriglobia > Terriglobales > SCQP01 > SCQP01. The sequence goes on from JBQCEU010000083.1 coordinate 3,383, forward strand.
CGCCGACCACCTCCACCAGTTCCATCAGCGGCGCGGGATTGAAGAAGTGCATGCCCACCAGGCGCTCGGGCGCGCGCAGGGCGGCGGCAAGGGCGGCCAGGGAGAGCGAGGAGGTGTTGGTGGCGATGAGGCAGGAGGGGCTGAGCACCGCATCGAGGGCCCGCAGCAATGTGCGTTTGGCTTCGAGGTCCTCGACGATGGCCTCGATGACCAGCTCCGCCGGGGCCAAATCCTCGACGGCGGTGGCGGGCGCGAGGCGGCGGCCGGCGGCCTCGGGCTGTTCGGAGGTGAGCCTGCCCTTGGCGGCCAACTGCTGGAAGCGGGCCCGCACGGCGGCGACGGCCTGTTCGGCCGCTTGCGCCCGGGCATCGAAGAGCAGAACCTCCTCGCCGGCAGCGGCGGCCACCTGCGCAATGCCGGCGCCCATGGCGCCCGCGCCCACGATCGCGACTTTCATCGGCCCTCGAAGTTGGGGGCGCGCTTGACCAGGAAGGCGGCGACGCCCTCGGCGTAGTCACGGCTGCGGCCCAGTGCCCGGTTGAGATCGCGCTCGATGTCGAGTTGGGTGTTCAAAGAATTGGTCAGGCCTGAATAGATGGCGGCCTTGGTGGCGGCGAGGCCGAGGGTGGGGCCGGTGGCCAATTGCTGCACGACGGACTCCACCGTCTGGGCAAACATCTCGTCGGGGACGACCCGCCAGATCATTCCCCACTCGGCCGCCTGACGCGCGGGGATGCGCTCGCCCAGCAGGGCCATGCCGAGAGCGCGAGCCACGCCCGCGCGGCGCGGCAACACGTAGGTGCCGCCGGTGTCGGGAACCAGGCCCAGCTTGCAGAAGGGCTCGTAGAAGAAGGCCGACTCGGCGGCAAGGACGATATCGCAAGCCAGGGCGAGGTTGGCGCCGGCACCGGCCGCCACGCCGTTGACGGCGCAGACCACCGGCATCTCCAGGGCCCGCAGACTCTTGAGGATCGGCGCATAGAAGCGTTCAATGGAGGCGCCCAGATCGGGAGCTTCGCCGTCCGCCCGCATGACGCGGTCACCGAGGTCCTGGCCGGCGCAGAAGCCGCGGCCGGCGCCGGTGAGGAGGAGGACGCGGGCCCGGGCTTCGGCGGTGGCGGCGATGGCATCGCGCACTTCGAGCAGCATCGTCTGGTTGAAGCTGTTCAGCTTGTCGGGGCGATGGAGGGTAAGCCGCGCGATGCCGTCGCGGAGATCGAAGCGGATAAGTTCGTAGGCGGCCATGGGAGTAGCGGCTGGCTAGCGATTCTGGAAGTTGGGTTTGCGCTTTTCGCTGAAAGCAGCCATGCCTTCCTTGCGGTCGGCCAGGCTGAAGGTGGACTGGAATGCCCTTCGTTCGAAACGAAGGCCCTCGGCGAGGGGCATTTCGTAGGCGGCGTTGACGGCTTCCTTGACCATCATCACCGCGGGCAGCGACAGGGAGGCGATCTTGGCCGCCACCTTGCGCGCCTCGGTCATGAGCTCGGCGGCAGGGACGACGCGGCTGACCAGGCCGGCACGCTCGGCTTCGGCCGCATCCATGCGGCGGCCGGTGAGGCACATCTCCATGGCCTTGGATTTGCCCACCAGGCGGGTGAGGCGCTGGGTGCCGCCGGCGCCGGGCATGGTGGCGAGGTTGATTTCGGGCTGCCCGAAGATGGCGGTGTCGGCGGCGAGGATAAAGTCACAGGCCATGGCCAGTTCGCAGCCGCCGCCCAGGGCGAAGCCGGCAACGGCGGCGAGGATGGGTTTGCGCAGCAGCGCCATGCGCCGCCAGGCGGCGGCGCGGCCGGCGGGAAAGTCGGCCAGGAAGATGTCGCTGAAGCCGGCGTCCTGCATCTCCCGGATGTCCGCGCCGGCGGCAAAGGCCTTGTCGTTACCGGTGAGGATGATGGCGCCGATGGCGTCGTCGGCTTCGAAGGCTTCGAGCGCCTCGCCCAGCTCGCGCATCAGGGGTGTGGAGAGG
>JBQCEU010000084.1:0-6138 GCA_051959955.1 Terriglobales bacterium
CAAGCGCGCGCGTCTCAACGGCTGGCTGGCCTTCGCCGGCTGCCTGGCGGCGCTGGCGGCGGTGGCCGTGCAGGCCGCTCACCCCGGCGACGCCTTCAGCTCCATGTTCCGCGTGGACGACTTCACCGTATTCCTCCACATCGTCCTGATCGCCGCCACGGCGGTGATTGTGCTGCTGGCGATGGATTATCTGCCGCAGCAGGGGCTGGAACGGGGCGAATTCTACGCCCTGCTGCTGTTCGCCACCGTGGGCATGGGCTTCATGGTCGGCTCGGTGGAGCTGATCATGATCTTCATCGGGCTGGAGATCAGCTCGATCGCCACCTACGTGCTCTGCGGCTACCGGCGCCACAACTCCCACTCCACCGAGGCCTCGCTCAAGTACTTCCTGCTGGGCTCGTTCGCCACGGCGTTTTTCCTCTATGGCATTGCGCTGCTGTATGGCGCCAGCGGCACCACCAACCTGTACCAGATGGCCGCCCAGGGGCTGCACATCTCCCCCGACGGCATCAGCCACGCAGGGCTGGTGCTGGCAGCGGCCGGATTGATGTTCATCGGCCTGGGATTCAAAGTATCGGCCGCACCCTTCCAGATGTGGACGCCGGATGTGTACGAAGGCGCGCCGGCGCTGGTGACCGGCTTCATGTCGGCCGGACCCAAGGCGGCGGCCTTTGCGGTGGCGCTGCGGGTGTTCTATGTGGCGCTGCAGGGATCGTCGGCGGCCTGGTTCTGGATGATCTGGACGGCGGCGATCCTGTCCATGTGCCTCGGCAACCTGGGCGCGCTGCGGCAGACCAACCTCAAGCGCATGCTGGCCTACAGTTCGATCGCCCAGGCGGGCTACGTGCTGGTGGCCTTTGCCGCGCTGGGGTTCCAGGGCGCTTCCGCGGTGCTGTTCTACCTGGCGGCGTACGTGGCGATGAACATCGGCGCCTTCGCGGTGATCAGCCACTGGGCACACCGCGAGGAGCGCTACGTCGAGCTGAAGGACTACGCCGGGCTGGGATTCCGCTTCCCCTGGCTGGGCTTCTGCCTCTCGATCTTCCTGTTTTCGCTGATTGGCGTACCGCTCACCGGTGGATTCTTCGGCAAGCTGTTCGTCTTCCAGGCGGCGCTGCATGCCCACCTGGTGGGCCTGACGGTGATTGCCCTGCTCAACAGCGCGCTGGCGGCGTATTATTACCTGCGGGTGATCGTTTATCTGTATATGCGGCCGCAGGAGCAGCCGATCGAGTGCGCGCGCTTTACCGCTCCGCTGTGGCTGGCGGTGGCGAGCTGCCTGGGGGTGACCTTCTGGCTGGGGATCTTCCCCACCCAGGCACTCGACTTCGCGGTCAAGAGCGCCCAGCAGATGCTGCTGCACTGAGGGCGGCGGCCGAGCGCGGCTGGCAGCGGCGCTTGAGGCGGAGGAAATAGCGCTCCCATCCGTAATAGGACAGGCAGGCCGCAGCCAGGGCAGCCAGCACGTTCCAGGGCGCCGGCAGCATGCGTCCGCCATTCGGCTGCAGGAAGAGCTGCTGCCAGACATAGAGCGAGTAGCTCAGGGTGCCGAGCCAGGCGAGGGGTGGCCAGTCGAGCACCCGTCCCCAAGCCGGAGCCGTCATGGCCGCATCCACCATCACGACCAGGGCCAGCGCCAGCAGCATCATGGCCAATCGCGCCGCGTGTCCGCCGCCGGTATCGCGCGCCACGGCGGTCAGCCCCACCACCGCCGCCAAAGCCACGGCCGCGCCGCGCGGCGTCAAGGCCAGGCGATACCAGCCTTGCTGGTGCAGCCGGCCGTGCAGCAGCGCAAGCAGGCAGCCGGCGGCGATGAACTGCTCGTCCACGAACCAGGTCCCGAGCAGGGGCAGGCCGGCGTGCCAGAACAGCATGAACCAAAACGGCGAAAGCAACCACACCGCCGTCGCGGTCAAAACTGAGCGCCGGCGTCCGGCGAGCAGCAGAACCGCCGGCCACAACAGGTAGAACTGCTCCTCTGCCGACAGGGACCAGAAGTGGCCCAGGACCCAACCGTGCCGGGAGACGAGGTTGCCGGCGAACAGGGAGGGCGCGAGCAGTTCCTGCCAGCCGAAATGCAGCCAGCCCGCGGCGCGCGCCAGCGCCACCACCCCTATATAGAGATAGAAGACGGGCAGGATGCGCAGCGCGCGGCGCTGGTAGAAGCGGCGGAGATCGAGGCGGCCGGTGCGGTCCTGCTCGCGCAACAACAACGTGGTGATCAGGAAACCGGAGATCACGAAGAAGATGTTGACGCCCAGCCATCCCAGAGCGGATCCGGCCGCGCCGGCGTGGCTCGCCAGGACGAGCAGGATGGAGAGGGCGCGCAGGCCGTCCAGGCCTGGCAGGCGAGCCGCTGCTTGCCGGCTGAATCCCTGCAAGGCTCAGTACTTCCCTTGCCCGGCTACCGCCCGCAGGCCTGTGGCGCCGGATCGAGGTGTCAGCAGTATGTAAGGCACCTCGGCGGGCGAGAAGAAACGGCGGGTGCTGTCCGCGAAAGGAGGTGCATGATCGCCGACCAGCAGGAAAACGGTGGGCGGCAGTTGCGGCGCGGCGGCGGCCTGGGCAAGCGCGGCAAGGGTTGCGCTCTCGATACGGAACCAGCCACAGGCGGTGGGCGAGGAGGTGGTGGCCTGGCTGAGGGAGCAACTGGAATTGTATTCGAGCGGCAGGGGCAGATGTACCGGCAGGTGTGCGCCGACGGTGAGAAAAAAGATAAAGCGCGGCGGCTGGCCCGCGCGGAGAAGCCGCGGGAGCAGCGCCGCGGTTTCCGGATCGCCGGTGGAGCGGAAGGTGCCGGCGATGAACTCGGGCAAACCCCGGGCCCGGAGATCGTTGTAGCCGAGCACCTGCTGAAAGCCCAGCAAACGATACCAGCTTGCACCACCGGGCCAGAAATCCGCGGCGCTGTCCACCGCCAGAGTGCGGTAGCCGCGCTCGGCGAACTGCCAGGGGCGGCAGCCCGATAACTGGCCCGAGGCCATGGCCAGCGGCATGCCGGAGGGCAGGGCGCGATCGCACAGCTCGCGCAATTCGCCGTCGCCGGTGGCGCCATGAAAGGCGGTCATGCCGGAGGTGACCTGGTAACGATCGGAGAGGGCGTTGAAGGGCGCGACGAGCGCCTGACGGAGCTGGGGGTCCTCCGCCTCGCCCCAGGATTCCACCAAAACCAAGACGACATTGGGCTGGCCGGGGACGCGCGCGGGGCGGGTGGCGGATGCCGCCGAGGCTATGGACTGCAGCGGCAGCGCGTGCCGCCGCCATAGCCAAGCCGACATGTTTTCGCGCCGCCAGGCGTGATAAAACCCCAGCAGCGGACTGCGGACGCTTGCCGCGCCCCAAGCGGCATAGGTAGCGCGGGCTGAACCATTGCTTGGGCGCACGTAACCGAGCCGGGCATCCTGCTCCCGCTGGGCGGCGGCTGCCGCCCTCTCTCCGCGCGCCACCACCGCCCAGGGCACGACCGCCAGCAGCACCACGGCCATCAATAACCAGCGTTCCCTGCCCTGCAATCGCGGCCGCCAGCGCCACCACACCGCGCCGGTGATGATCAGGGTGAGAATTACCAGGCCGGCGATTTCCAGCAATTGCCAGCCGGCCAGGGCGGTGAACATATACCGCACCGAGAAGAGGATATCGGTATAGCTGGTGCTGTAGGTGGCGCGGATGCTGTAGACGATATCGAGCAGGAAATCGCCGGCAAACAGGGCCAGCACCCAACCCGGAGGCACGAACAGCGCCAACAGGCCCAGACCGAGGCCGTCCAGACTCACCCAGCCGGGCGTGGCGATGCCCATCCGCGGCCCGAGCAGCCAGAAGGCGGCATTGGGCAAGATGGCGAAGCAGAGCACGTAGCGGGCTACGCCGATTCCCCATCGCCGCCAGGAGAAGGCGGCCAGGGAGCGGGCAGGACGGGTGCCGGCCTGGGTCATGTGCGGCTATCATCGCATTGCCCCCGGTTATGACGCCACATTGACTGGCGCGGGACCCCGCGTGGCTGCGCCACCCGACCCGCTTGACGCTCGACCGGGCCGGGGACCCCTTGAACCCCAGCCCGGCCGCGTCCGCCTCGTAGTTTGCCGGGGCGGGCCGCCGCTGCCGACTTGGCCCACTGCGCCAGCGGCGCGGCCCCCGCGTTCAGGGTCGGGGCGGGGCGCCGGCGGCTTCGACTTCGTGGAGACGGCGGCGGAGATAGCGGCGCTCGACGGCGTTTTGGGTGAGCGAGAGAGCGCGGCGGTAGGCCTGCGCGGCGGCGACGGGTTGGCCGAGGCGGCGCAGGAGATCGGCACGGGCGGCGTGGAAGAGGTAATAGTCCGCCATGGATTCGGCCCCGGCGAGGGCATCCACCAAGGCGAGGCCGTGTGTCAGGCCGGCGCTCATGGCCACGGCCACGGCATGGTTGAGGCGCACCACCGGCGTCGGCTGCAACTCGACGAGGCGTTGGTAGAGAGCGGCGATCTGCGGCCAGTCGGTGCCGGCGGGAGTGGCGGCTTGGGCGTGCAGGGCGGCAATGGCGGCTTGCAGGCGCTGCGGGCCAGAGGAGGGCATAAGCAAAGCCTTCTCGAGCAAATCCAAGCCCTCGGCGATGCGGTCGCGGTCCCAGCGGGAGCGGTCCTGCTCTTCGAGGGGCACCAGCTCGCCGGTGCCGCTGACGCGGGCGTCGCGGCGGGAGTCCTGCAAGAGGAGCAGAGCCAGCAGGCCCCAGTTTTCTCCCTCCCCGGGCATCAGGGCGGTAAGCAGGCGCGCCAGGCGGATGGCCTCGGCACACAAGTCGCGGCGGATCAAGATGTCGCCGGAAGTCGCCGAGTAGCCCTCGTTGAAGATCAAATAGATGACCGCCTGCACCGCCGCCAGACGCTGGGGCAGCGCGGCTCGGGCGGGCACTTCATAGGGGATGTGCGCCTGCTGAATCTTGCGCTTGGCGCGCACCAGGCGCTGCGCCAGGGTGGGTTCAGGAAGCAGGAAGGCGCGGGCGATTTCGGCGGTGGCGAGGCCGCCCAGGGTGCGCAAGGTGAGAGCCACGCGTGCCTCGGGAGCGAGAGCGGGATGACAGCAGGTGAAGAGCAGGCGCAAGCGCTCGTCGGGGATTTCCGGTTCCGCAGGCATGGGCCAGCCGATGGGCTCGGCGGACAAGGGAGCGGATTCCAAGTGGTAGCGCAGCTCGGGTTCCCGCTCGCGGCGGGTGCGGTGGCGGCGGGCTGCATCGACCAGCTTGCGCTGGGCGACGCGAGTCAGCCAGGCGGCGGGGTTGTCGGGCAGTCCGGTCTCGGGCCAATGGCTGAGGGCGGCGGCGAAGGCATCCTGCAAGGCGTCCTCGGCGCGATCCAGAGAGCCGGCCATGCGGACCAGGCTGGCCAGGATGCGAGGCGACTCGCGGCGGAAGACGCCATCAATCTGAAGTTGCAGCATTGATGGGCGCGGCGGCCTGCATGCCGAGCAGGGGGCGCACCTCGATGCTGCCAGCGCCACCACGGCAGTTGGTGGGGATGCGGGCTGCCCAAAGGAGTGGGGCGGGGCGATAAGCGGCGCTGCGCTTCGTTCTCGCCGGATCCGGCTCGGTCACGTACATCCGTGTACGCTCCCTCGCCGTCTCCGGCTGCGGCCTCGCGCCGCTTGCTTCTCGCCCCTTCCCAGGAGTCGCTACCCGGCAGGGAACCGCCGTTCCGAATTTCGCGGTTCTGGCCCTGCGATCTTGCCCCATGCCGCTGGGGCAACTCGGGCCCTGCCGCCGTTCGAGCGCCTCGTCCATGTCGCGGCATTCGAGGATGTAATAGCCAGCCAACTGCTCCTTGGTTTCGGCGAATGGACCATCGGTGATGAGCACGCCGCCCTGCTGGTGGCGCACGGTGGTGGCGGTGGCGGCGGGGGCCAGCGGCTCTGCGCCCTGGAAGATGCCGCGGGCGCGGGCGTCGTCCATGACTGCGCGGTGGGCGAGGCGGGTGGCCATGTCCTCGTCGGCCGGCAAGGGTTCGTCGTCGCCGCGGCTGTAGATCAGGAACATGTCGCGCATCGGGATCTCCACCAACGGGCGGTTGTGGGGCGGGCACCCGCCCCACAACCAAGTGTAAGGCTAGTTGTCGAAGGTCATGATCAGGGCTTTGATGGGCGCGGGCCCCGGCGCGGCTCCGCCGCGCTTCC
>JBQCEU010000085.1:0-2079 GCA_051959955.1 Terriglobales bacterium
CTGCCGGCGCTGCGGCAGCGCTGGCAACCGGAAGTCGAGACCGCCATGCAACGGGCGACGCTGGAGCTGCCGCGTGATACCTGGATGCAAAAGGGCGGCAAGCAGGGCATCCACTCCGAATATCTCGGCCACCTGATCGCAGTCATGCAGTTTCTGCCGCGGGCCTACCCGGGAGCGCAATGGTAGAGCTGCCCCAGATCTGGGATTGGCTGCAGGACGTACCCGATCCGGAGATTCCGGCCATCTCCGTGGTGGACCTCGGCATCGTGCGCGACCTGCAATGGCACGGGCCCGAACTGGAGGTGACCATTACCCCCACCTACTCCGGCTGCCCGGCCACCCAGGTCATCGCCGGCGACATTGCCGCTCATCTGCGCCGCCATGGCGTGCGCCAGGTGCGGCTCACCACCCGTCTCGCGCCCCCTTGGACCACCGACTGGATCTCCGAGCGTGGCCGCACCCGGTTGCGGGAGTACGGCATCGCGCCCCCCGCGGGTGGCGGCCTGACCGCCATCGCCCCGCCGGTGCCCTGTCCCCACTGCGGCGCCCGCGATACCGAATGCATCAGCAACTTCGGCGCCGCGCCCTGCCGCGCTCTGTACCGCTGCCGCGCCTGCCGCGAACCTTTCGACTACTTCAAACCTCTGGCATGAGCCACTACCACAGCCTGCGCATTGCCGACGTCAGGCCGGAGACGCGCGAGGCCATCACCGTCAGTTTCGAGATCCCCGCGTCCCTGGCCGGGGCCTTTCGCTTTATTCCCGGCCAGCACGTCAACGTGCGCGCCCACATCGCCGGGCAGGAGGTGCGGCGCTCCTACTCCATTTGCGCGGCCGCGACCGATCCACGGCTCCGCATCTTGATCAAACGCCAGCCCGGAGGCCTCTTCTCCAACTGGGCCAGCGACCACCTGCACGCCGGCGGCACGCTCGACGTCATGCCCCCCACCGGGCTCTTCCATGTGCCCGTGGATCCGGCGCGCCCTGCCCGCTACCTGGCGATTGCCGCCGGCAGCGGTATCACGCCGGTGCTTTCCATCCTCAAGAGCACGCTCGCCGCCGAACCCCGGAGCGAGTGGTCACTTTTTTACGGCAACCGCGCCTCCAGCACCATCCTGTTCCGCGAGGAGCTGGCCGACATCAAGGACCGCTACCTCGATCGCTTCGCCCTGGTGCATGTCATGAGTCGCGAGCAGCAGGATCTCGATATGCTGAACGGCCGCCTCACCCCCGACCGTTGCCTCCAGTTGCTGCGCCACTGGGGCCCGCTGGAGGGCCTCGAAGCGGTCTTCCTCTGCGGCCCCCAGGAGATGAACCGCGAAGTGGCCGACGCTCTCGTCGCCGCCGGCTATCCCGCGGCGCGCATCAAGCGCGAGCAGTTTGCCTCCAGCCGCCAGCACCAGTCGTTGCCGCCGTTGCCGGTGACGGGGGAAGAGGCGGTGTGTCAGGCACAGCTCATTCTGGACGGGCGCACCCACCAGTTTCCCGTCCGTAAGCGCGAAACCATTCTCGATGCCGGCTTGCGTGCCGGCATTGATCTCCGCTTCTCCTGCAAGGGTGGAGTCTGCGCCACCTGCCGTGCCAAACTGGTCTCGGGCGAAGTTGACATGGACGGCAACTTCGCCCTCGAAGACTACGAGATCGCCCGCGGCTACATCCTCACTTGCCAAAGTTATCCGGTCACCCCGGCGGTGTTGGTGGACTTCGATCAGGATTGATCCCTCAGGACAGAACCATGCCTCACCCACTGTTTTCCCAACATCAGGCCCTGCTCGACAAGGCGCTGGACGCCATCGAAACCCGCGGCTACTGGTCCGCTTTTGCCGAATTGCCCAGCCCCAAGGTTTACGGCGAAACCGCCAACGACTCCGGCAAGGCGGCCTTCGAGGCCCGGCTGGGCAAGCGCTTCGAGCTCGACCAGCCCGGCGTGGACGGCGAGGTCGGCGGCGAAATCTCGCCCTTTGGGCCCGAGCTGAAAATCCGCTATCCCCACTCCGACCCCGGCGCCTTGGTTTCGTCCGCCGAGCATGCCATGCGGGGTTGGCGCGCGGCTGGCCCCGAGGCCTGGGTGGGCGTGGCG
>JBQCEU010000086.1:0-2691 GCA_051959955.1 Terriglobales bacterium
CGGCAAGAGCGCGCAGATTCCGCTCTACGTCTGGCTGCCGGATGCCATGGAGGGCCCCACGCCGGTCTCGGCGCTGATCCACGCCGCCACCATGGTGACCGCCGGCGTTTACATGGTGTGCCGCTCGGCCGCCATCTACGATCGCGCGCCGCACGCCCTGTCGGTGGTGCTGGCCATCGGCGCGCTGACGGCATTGTTTGCGGCTTCGATTGGGCTGTTGCAGCGCGACATCAAGAAAGTGCTGGCCTATTCGACCGTCAGCCAGTTGGGCTATATGTTCATGGCCTGCGGGGCGGCGATGTACGGGGCGGGCGTGTTCCACCTGATGACCCACGCCTTCTTCAAGGGCCTGCTCTTCCTGGGCGCGGGCAGCGTCATTCACGCCATGAACGGCGAGCAGGATATGTGGGCGATCCGCGCCGGCGCACCGGGCGGGCTACGCAAGTACGCGCCCATCACCTTTATCACCTTCCTGATCGCCACCTGCGCCATCAGCGGGATTCCGTTCTTCAGCGGCTTCTACAGCAAGGACAAGATCCTCTACGACACCCTGACCAGCGGCCACGGCAGCGCGCTGTGGTGGGCGGTGGGGACGCTGGCGGCGCTAATGACCTCGTTCTACATGTTCCGGGCGCTGTTCGTGACCTTCTTCGCCGATCCGAAGCAGCCGTCAGCGGCCAGCCATCCGCCCTCAGCCAAACACGGGCACGGCGAAGGGCACGGACATGGGCCGCATGAGTCGCCCAAGGTGATGACGGTGCCGCTGATGATTCTCGGCTTGCTGGCGCTGGTGGGAGGCTACATCGGCATCGGCGACCGGTTCGAGCACTTCCTTGACCCCATCTTCGCCACCGGCGTGCCGGCCCTGCCGGTGCATGAAGTGGCGGGCGGGGAGTGGACGGTGACCATCATTTCGGTGAGCATCGCGGTGCTGGGACTGCTGCTGGCCTGGGTGTTCTACCTTAAGAAGCCGGAATTGCCGGAAAAGTTGGCCGCAAGCCTGCAGGGACTGTACGAATTGGTGTTCAACAAGTACTGGATTGATGAGTTGTACGGGGCGGCGATCACCCGGCCGCTGGCGGCGTTTTCGCGCGTGGTGCTGTGGCGCGGGGTGGATGCCGGGCTGATTGACGGCACGGTGAACGGCGGGGGTTATACAGCCCGCGCGGCCGGCAACGGGCTGCGGCGCCAGGCATCCGGAAACATTCGCAGCTACGCCTCGTGGGTGGCGCTGGGCGCCGCCGCAGTGCTGCTCTACATGTACTGGGGAGGCCCACGGGTCTAAGACATGGACTTCTTAAATCACACCATCGTCAGTTGGACGATCTTTCTGCCGCTGATCGGCATCGTGGCGCTGCTGCTGGTGCGCGGCGAGAAGCAGGAGCGGATGACGGCGCTGATCTTCACGGTCGCGACCTTCCTGCTGTCGCTCCATCTGCCCTTCCACTTCCACAGCGCCGAGGGCGGCTTCCAGTTTCTGCAGCGCATCCCCTGGATTCCGACGTTTGACATTCACTACACCGTGGGCGCCGACGGGTTGAGCCTGTGGCTGGCGGTGCTGACCACCTTCCTTTCGGTGCTGGGCGTGCTGGTGTCGTGGAAGTCGGTGCAGAAGAACGTCAAGGCGTTTTTCATCCTGCTGCTGCTGCTCGAGTGCGGGATGCTGGGGGTGTTCTTCAGCCTGGACCTGTTCCTGTTCTACCTGTTCTGGGAAGTGACGCTGGTGCCCATGGCCTTCCTGATCGGCATCTGGGGGCATGAGCAGCGGCTGTACGCGGCGGTCAAGTTTTTCCTGTACACCATGGCCGGCTCGGTGCTGATGCTGGGCTGCATTCTGTGGCTGTACAACCTGTCGGGCACGTTTGATTACGTGACCATCCATCAGCAGATGGCGGCGGGCCTGTACCACCTCAGCCCGGCCACCGAGATGTGGCTGTTCCTGGGCTTCTTCATCGCCTTCGCCATCAAGGTGCCGCTGTTTCCCTTTCACACGTGGCTGCCTGACGCGCATACCGAAGCGCCGACGGCGGGCTCGGTGCTGTTGGCGGGCGTTCTGCTGAAGATGGGGCCGTACGGCATGCTGCGCTTCGATCTCGGGCTGTTCCCCAACGCGGCGCGCGCGGCGGCGGGCTGGATCGTGGTGCTGGGACTGATCGGCATCATTTACGGCGCGCTGGTGGCCTTCGTGCAGCCCAACATGAAGAAGCTGGTGGCATACAGTTCCGTCAGCCACATGGGCTTCATCATGGTGGGGGTGTTCACCTTCAGCCTCATCGGGACCCAGGGGGCGGTGTATCAGATGCTGAACCACGGCGTCTCCACCGGCGGGCTGTTCATTCTGGTGGGGATGCTCTATGAGCGGCGCCACACGTTCGATTTGAGCGAATACGGCGGCATCGCCAAGGTGATGCCGATCTACGCCGGGTTCTTCATCTGGATCGTGATGTCGTCGGTGGGGCTGCCGCTGCTCAACGGCTTCGTGGGCGAGTTCATGATCATGCTGGGGACGTTCACGGCGGCGGTGGCGCATGCCCATGTATACGGCATGGTGGCGGCGGTGGGGGTGATCGTGGGCGCCATGTACCTGCTGCACTGGACGCGGCACACCATCTGGGGCGAGCTGGCCAACGCCAAGAACAAGGTGCTGCAGGATTTGGACCGGCGCGAGATCTTCGTACTCACCACCATCGC
>JBQCEU010000087.1:0-2271 GCA_051959955.1 Terriglobales bacterium
ATGGTCACGCCGGGCTACATCCGGGCGATGGGGATGCATCTCCGCGGCCGCGACTTCGCCTGGTCGGACGGGCCCAAGTCGGAGCCGGTCATAATCCTGAGCGAGGCCGCCGCCCGCTACCTCTGGCCGCAGGGCAACGCCCTCGGTCAGATGGCGAGCATCGCCGGCGCCGACCGGCGCGTGATCGGCGTGCTGGACAACGTGCGTGCCGCCAGCGTCGAAGGCCGCCCCGGCTGGCAGGTCTACTTTCCCATCTCCCAGGAAGCCCCCAACGGCGCCGCAATGGTGGTGCGCAGCGCGCTGCCCCTCACCACGCTCGGGCCCGAAGTGCTCGCCGCGCTGCGCCAGGTGAACCCCGACCAGCCCGCTGCCGCGCTGCAACCGCTGGCGGCGACGGTGAGCGCGGCGGAGTCCCCGCGCCGTTTCTTTGCGCTGCTGGTCGGCGCCTTTGCCGCGCTCGGCCTGCTGCTCGCCGGCCTCGGCATCTACGGTGTCCTCTCCTACTCGGTCGCCCGCCGCACCCAGGAGATCGGCATCCGCATGGCGCTGGGCGCCAGCGCCGCCCGGGTGCAGCGCGAGGTGATGGGCAACGCGCTCACGCTGGCGGCCATCGGTCTGCTGGCCGGCGGCGCTGCCGCGCTGGCGGTGGCCCAGGCGATTCGCGCGCTGCTCTACAACACTACGCCCGACGACCCGGTTACCTACGCAATCACTTTCGCTCTGGTGGCCGCCGCCGCGCTGCTCGCCGCCTGGCTCCCTGCCCGCCGCGCCGCCCACACCCCGCCCGCTACCGCACTGCGCGGGTCTTAGCGTCGTCCAGACTATCGCTCACCACCCAGACTGCGCCGGCAATGGAGAGGGTCTCGGCGAATTCGGTCCAATTGCCGTGCACGTGGGAATGCTGGACAAGGATCGGCACCCAGACCAAAACGCCGAAGCCCAGCAGCATGGCGGTTAGCAGCCGCGCGGCGATGAGTGCCATGCGGCCCGAGAGCAAGGCCGTTGCCGCCAGCCCGAAGGCCAGAGTGGTGGCGATCGCCCAGAAGACCCGCCCCGGCGGCAGCCACGCCGGTACCAGCGCCACGGTAGGTGCGAAATACACCCACTGCTCCAGCGCGAACGAGAGCACACAAACCGCAAAGGCCCAGTAAGCCGGCTTCGCCAGCCGCCGCGCCGCGGGCCAGAGCATGGCGAGCAGGAGCGCCGCTCCCGCCAGCCGCGCCAGCTCTTCCCCGGCATTGCCCCAACTGTTGAAGACCGCGGGATGCCGCACAATGTCAGGCAGACTAAGCACCGTGAGGATCAAGTACGCCGCCGTCAGCGCCGTGGCGCCCGCCCGCGGGGCGGTTTGCCCACGGGGCCACAGCAGCGCCACGCCGCCGGCCAATTCCACTGCGGCCAGCAGGCGCAGCCAGCCGCCGGCCGCCGGCCAGAGCAGATCCACGCCGCCATAGAGCACCGCGCCGGCCGCCAGCACCAACCGGCCCCAGCCTGAGGTCATATGACGCCGACTGTAGCCGCTAATTGTGCGTGATGCAATTCGTTAGTTGGGGCGGTGAAGATCGAACCGGTCCAGGTTCATGACCTTGACCCAGGCGGCGACGAACTCCTGCACGAACTGCAACTGCCCGTCAGTTGCGCCATAGACCTCGGCGAGAGCGCGCAATTGCGAGTTGGAGCCGAATACCAGGTCCACCCGCGTCGCCGTCCATGTACGCTTGCCGGTGGTGCGGTCCAGCCCCTCGTAAATCCCGTCGCCCGCGACCGGCTTCCACTCCGTTCCCATGTCGAGCAGGTTGACGAAGAAGTCGTTGGTCAGCGCCTCCGGACGCTTGGTGAAGACGCCGTGCGCGGTGCCGCCGGCGTTGGTGTTCAGCACCCGCAGGCCGCCGATCAGCGCCGTCATCTCGGGCGCGGTCAGGTTCAACAGTTGCGCCTTGTCCACCAGCAGAGCTTCGGCGGGCAGCGTCGTGGCGCCGCGCACGTAGTTGCGGAAGCCGTCGGCCAGCGGCTCGAGCACCGCGAAAGAGGCCACGTCGGTCTGCTCGGCCGAAGCGTCCATGCGGCCGGGCGTGAAGGGAACCGTGGTGGTGATGCCGGCGTTTTTGGCCGCCTGTTCCACCCCCGCGCAGCCTGCCAGCACGATCAGGTCGGCGAGCGAAATCCGATTGCCATCCTTCTGCGCCGCGTTGAACTTCGACTGAATGCCCTCCAGCGTCTTCAGAACCTTGTCCAACTGCCGCGGCTGGTTGACTTCCCAGTCCTTCTGCG
>JBQCEU010000088.1:0-15525 GCA_051959955.1 Terriglobales bacterium
CTCGTTCAACTCCAATCTTGCCGCCAACCTCGACCTGACGGGTGGACTGCTGGCGAACATTTTCACTGCCAGCGGCGGCGTGCTGAGCCTCAATGTGCAGTTCCCCACCTCGGTGAACATCTCCACCCTGGTGGGCACCAATCTGTCGCTCGCCTCCAGCTTGTCGGCCAGTGGCGCCGGCGGAATCTCGCCCACGCCAGAGCCCGGCACGCTGGCGCTGGTCGGAGCGGGGCTGCTGATTCTGGGCGCGGGCTTGCGGCTGCGCCGTCACTCCGGGATGACTGCAGCGTAACCATGGGTTACGGACGCAATTGTGCCAACCGAAGGGGCTGCGCCGGAGGCGTGGCCCCATGGTATCCAGAGAGGAGACTGTCATGCGTTCCATGGCGTGCGTGCTGAGTCTAATGGCGTGTTTGCTGCTGGGGGTCGGAGCTGGCGCCCAGAGCTCGATCAACTTGCTGGGCCTCCCCGGGCAGACGGTGACCTTCTCCGGCATGGGTGCCGGAACTTCATCGCTTGCCATGACCCTCGGTTCCGGCAACTGCTTCGACGGTGCGTGCACTCTTTACGGCCTCGGGGAAGGTAGTGGCAATTTGAGTTCGACCGGCGTTGTGATGATAAAGACGGCGTCGGAGTCCATTCAGATGGATGCCGGCAGCGGCGATTCGTTTTCACTGCAAGCCGGCGCTCCCATCGAGTTCCCCTATTACGGAATGAACGCGGCGACCGGGCAGATGGGGCTCCTACTCGACGGTGACCTCAACCTTACGGGTTTCGCACTCGGCGGACCGGGCGCGACTTCCGCCAGCGCCATCGGCTATTTAACCTTGACCGGCGGAAGCTTGGCGCCGGCGCCGGGTTCGACCCTGCTTCTTAACCTGGACGTTTCTCTGCCCGCCTGGAACAGCCTGACGAACCTGGTCGGCACCGGCAATTCGTTATCGGCCCGGCTGACCGACGGGCAGTTGTCGGAACTCTCCGCCGCGCCCGAACCGGCGGGATGGATGCTGGCGGTGCTGGGCGCGCTTGTCTTGGGTGCTGGCTATATCAGGCGCCGCTCACGCCCCGGGGCCTTGGCCTGAGAGCCAGGGCGTGCGGGGCATGGGTGGGCGTCGGGTTGCGCCGGGGGCGTAGCCCCCGGCGCAGGCAGCCGGTGCTGTCAGGGGTGCATTCAGGAGAGGGTATGGCTGAACCGGCGTACGATGGCGGTCAATAAGATGTCAATAATGCGCTCCAGGGGCGCGCTGCCGTCCACCACGAGATCGGCAAGCTGGTCAGGGTTGGGATTGAGGCGGTCGAATGCCTTGGCGGCTTGTTGTTCCTGGCGGATGGCGTCGGCTTTCGTAAAGCCTCGTTGACGGATATCCCTCTCCAGGCGCCTGTTGCGCCGTAGGCGATCGTCCGTGCGTACCAGCACGGTGTAGTCCAATTGTCTCCGCAGGACGTCAGCCGACAAGAGAAATATGCCCTCGATGACGATCACCTGCCCAGGTTGGGTTGCTACGAACCCGTCACAACGCCTGGAGGTGGAGAAGTCGTAACGCGGAGACAGGCATGGCTCTCCGCGCTGCAAAGCGCTGAGATTCGCGCCAAGCATATCCCAGTCGACGGCATCAAGCCGGTCGAAATCGGTGCGGCTACGAGTCTCGGGCGAATGTTGAGACAGGCCATGGTAATACCAATCAATGGACAGCATCACGGCGGAGCCAGGCCAGCGGGTATCGGAACAGAGTGCCGCGCAAAGTGCGCTTGCGATCGTGGATTTCCCGGAACCGGACTGTCCCGTTACCCCGACCATCGGGATGTTCCCTCTCATTGGTGCGAGTCCATTGCAGGTCGTCTGCCCCCGGCTGCCGCCCATCGGAAAATACTACACTGCGACCGATCCTGGAGCGGACGAAGCGGAAAGTTGCCGTCGGTGAAGAAGAACGCCGGGATCAATGCGTGGGTGCACCCCCGAGCTTTCCACTTGGGCACTCCTGGGCACCGGAGCGCTGGGGCTGTTGGGCTTCGGGTACTACGAACTCCGGCGCGTCATGACGGGGATATAATTTCCCGATGAGCGGTGTTCGATTGCTGGTGGGCACCCGCAAGGGTGCATTCATTCTCTCCTCCGACGGCAAGCGCAAGAATTGGCGCGTGGACGGCCCCCACTTTCCCGGCTGGCCGGTCTACCACCTCAAGGGCGCGCCCACGGATCCCAACCGCATTTATGCCTCCCAGACCAGTGACTGGTTCGGCCAAATCATCCAGCGCTCCGACGACGGCGGCAAGACCTGGATCCAGCCGGGCACGCCGCCCGGCGAGGCGGCGGCCACCGGACCCGGCGGCATGCCGCGGGGGGAGAGCAACAAGTTTGTCTACGACACCTCCGAGGCCACCGGCAAGCCGCTGACCACGCATCAGTGGTACGACGGCACCCAGCACCCGTGGGAGTTCAAGCGCGTCTGGCACCTGGAGCCGTCCTCCGCCGATCCCGAGCATGTCTACGCCGGCGTCGAGGATGCGGCGTTATTCCAGTCGCGCGACGGCGGCAAGAGCTGGCAGGAGCTTTCCGGACTGCGCGGCCACGGCACCGGGCCGAAATGGTCGCCGGGGGCGGGCGGCATGGGCCTGCACAGCATCGTGCTGGATCCCGCCGACCCGCGGCGCATCTTCATCGCCATCTCCGCCGCCGGCGCCTTCCGCTCGCTCGACGCCGGCGCGACCTGGACGCCCATCAACCGCGGCCTGAGGTCCCCTTACATTCCCGATCCCAACGCCGAGGTCGGCCACTGCGTGCATCACATCTGCATGCACCCGGCGCGGCCGCAAACGCTGTTCATGCAGAAGCACTGGGACGTGCTGCGCACCGACGACGCCGGCGACAACTGGCGCGAGATCAGCGGCAACCTGCCCACCGACTTCGGCTTCGTCGTGGATGTCCACGCCCACGAGCCGGAGACCGTTTACGTGGTGCCCATCAAGAGCGACAGCGAGCACTATCCGCTCGACGGCAAGCTGCGCGTCTACCGCAGCCGCAGCGGCGGCGACGAGTGGCAGGAGATGGGTCGCGGCCTGCCCGACCGCGACTGCTACGTGAATGTGCTGCGCGACGCCATGTCGGTGGACCAGCTCGATGCCTGCGGCGTCTACTTCGGCACCACGGGCGGGCAGGTATACGCCTCGCCCGATGCGGGCGAAAGCTGGCAGGCGATCGTGCACGATCTCCCTGCCGTGCTCTCGGTCGAAGCCCAGACATTGCCGTAGGCAGCGGCGAGCACCATGGTGAAGATCGAATTGCCGCATCCTTTGCGCCTGCTGGCCGGCATCGGCGGCGAGGTGCGGCTGGAGGTCGCCGCGCCGGTCACCGTCCGCCGCGTGCTGGACGCGCTCGAAGCGCGCTTCCCCATGCTCTGCGGCACGGTGCGCGAGCACGAAACCGGCGCCCGCCGCGCCTACGTGCGCTACTACGCCTGCGGCGAGGACCTTTCCCACGACCCGCCCGACACGCCTCTCCCGGCTGCCGTCGCGGACGGCACCGAGCCTTTCCTCATCATCGGCGCCATCGCCGGCGGCTGCTGAGCTTGCCGCGGAGCGGCGTCAGCCGCGGATCGCCTGCCGCCGCCACCCGAGGGCGACCAGGCCCAACAGGCCGGTGGCCAGCAGCGCCCCAGTGGCGGGCTCGGGCGTGGTCACGGGAGCGGTCGAGCTCCAGGAACCGGCGAGGAAGCTCTGCTCATCGCCCTGGCCGCCCAACTGGATCAGATCGCCGGTGGGGCTCTGCGGCCAGTTGACGCTCTGATACCAGGTGATGCCGCTGCTGTTCAGTTGTCCCGAGATCACCCAGGCGGTAATGTCGCCACTGCCGTCGGTGGCGAAAAGGGAGTTGATCAGCGAGCTGTTGGTGTTGTCGAAGGTGACATGGCCGTCGGTGAAGGAGAAGGCCGTGGGCGAGGTGGGGTCGGAGAAGGCGAAGGCGCCGAAGGGGTTGGCCAGCGTCATGGAGCCGGTCAGATTGCACTGGCTGGCGGCGCAGCTCGCGCTGCCGCTGAAGGAGGTGAACTGGCTGCCGGTGTAGTAATAGGTGATCGGGCTGGCGGCAGCGGCGAGCGTCAGCGCCAAGCTCAGCAGAGCGGTGGCGGCGGCTGACAACCACAAACGTTGGCTCATAGCGGGTTTCCTTTATGCGGCCGGTCGCATCCTCCCTTGCACTCCAAACACCAATTCAGGAACGTTGGCAAGTCAGCGCTTAGGCGATCCAGGCCGGTCGCGAGTTGCAATCGGCTGCACACTTGCGCCGCCGGGCTTGGCCGCCGGGGCGGAAAGGCGCTGCCACAGCGTGGCGGGATCGGGATCAAAGACGATGGCGGCCGTCGCCGGCATGACCGTCCACAAGCCGGCATTCAGCTCGCGTGACAACTGCCCCGGTGTCCAGCCGGTGTAGCCCTGAAAAACACGGAAGGAAGCGGCGGGCTGTTGGGCGTTGAAGGCCAGCTCCATCAGCGCCGCACTGGTGCTGAAATACACATCGGGCAGGAGGGCGCGCGCCTCGCGCAGCCGTCCCTGCATATGCAATAGGCAGAACAAGGTCTTCCCGCCCACCGGCCCACCCTCAAAGGCCATATCAGTGCGGCTTTGCGCCGCAGCCAGATGGGGGAATAGCCCCGCCAGCGGCGTGGTTCCTGGCTGGTTTATCACCAGCCCCGCCGCCCCCTTTTCGGAGTAGGTCATCAACAGCACCACCGCCTGATGGAAGCGTCCCGACTCCACCCGCGGCGTAGCCACCAGCAGGGTGCCGGCCGCCGGCGCCAGCGGCGGTGGTGCCACGGCCTGCGCCGCGCCCAGCCCAGCCAACCAACCCCACAGCAGCGCGCAGCCGAGGCGGCGATGCAGGGCGCGCGTCAAATGAGATGGCGCCGTTGCGCCTGGGTCACCGCGCCCAGGCGGTCGTGGGTGTTCAGCTTGCGGTTGATGTGGTGCAGATGGTTGCGCAGCGATTGCGGCGTGATCCCCAGTTCGCTGGCCACGGCGGCGGCATCCTTGCCCTGCGCCAGACAGCGCAGGATCTGTCGCTGGCGCACCGACAGCGGCGCCGCCGCCTCCATTGCCGCGGGAGTGGCGGCGGGCGACTGCACCTCCAGCTGGTGCATGAGGGACAGGAGGTTTTCGACCATCTGCTCCCTGTTTTTTCCCCCCGAGATGTCACGCGCCAAATGCACCATCCAGGTTTCGCCGGTGCGCCGGTCGCGATAAAAAATGTTGGACAGGCTGACCCATCGCCGTTCCCCGTCCGGAAGCCTGACTTCGAGGTCGAAGCTGGGCACCGTCTCCCCGCGCGCGCCACAGTCGCGAATCTGGCAGTCGTGGCGGCATACCTGCGCGCCCACGGCATTGCGGCCGCGCAGCAGTTGATCGCAGTTTTGGTCGAGAGCCTGGGCAGCGGAGTAGCCGAAAAGGGCTTCGGCAGCGACGTTCCAAAAGCGGATGCGCCCGTCCGGGGCGATGACAATAGCGGCGTCGCCGGAGCGTTCCAGCAACTCAAACAGAAACCGCTCGCCCATGAGCGCAGTGTAACACGCGAGGGTACAGATGTTTGAGGAGCGGGTATAAGCGTTACATTGACGCTCCCGAGGCAGTTCTCTATGATGCCACTATTGGCTCTGCGGGTACCAATTCTCGTATTTCTGGCCTTGGCGGCTAGCCTGGCGGCGCAGTCGCCACCCGTTCCGCAAGCCATCCAGCACGGCGAGCAGTTGTTCAGCGGCCAGGTGAGGTTCGCCAACCGCGGTCCTGCCTGCATCGCCTGCCACAGCGCCGGCGGGCTGGCCTTTCCCAACGGCGGGACGCTGGGGCCTGACCTCACGCATGTAATCAGCCGCATGGGTCCGGAGGGGGTGCGGTCGGCGCTGGAGACGCTTTATTTTCCCGCCATGGTGCCGCTGTACCGCAACCAGCCGCTCACCCCGATTGAGCGCCAGGACATCGCCGCCTTCCTGCAGCATGCGGATACCCAACCGCTGCCTTCCGACACCGGACGGGTGGCCGTCCTCGCCGGGCTGCTCTTCGTGCTCTTCATGCTCATCACCTGGTGGAGAGGCCGCAGCCGGCTGCTGGGTGTGCGCCGCCGGCTGCTGGAGCATGCCCGCGCTGCTCGTCCCACGCCCGCAACCACGGAAAGAGGTCCGGAGTGAGCTGGATTCAGGATCTGGTAGACCCCAAGCTGCGCCGCTGGGAGGAGTTCTACCGCAACCGCTGGCAGCATGATGCGGTGGTGCGCAGCACCCACGGGGTGAACTGCACCGGCGGCTGCTCGTGGAATGTATTCGTCAAGAACGGCATCGTCACCTGGGAGACGCAGGCGCTCGATTACCCCAAGCTGGAAGCCGGGTTGCCTGCCTATGAGCCGCGCGGCTGCCAGCGCGGCATTGTCTTCTCCTGGTATATCTACAGCCCCATCCGGGTGAAGTACCCTTACGTGCGCGGCGTGCTGCTCGACCACTGGCGGGCGGCGCGGGCGCGGCACGCCGATCCGGTCGAGGCCTGGGGGGCGGTCATGGACGATGAAGCGGCGCGCCAGAGCATCCAGCAGGCGCGCGGCAGGGGCGGGTTTCGCCGCGCCGGCTGGGACGAGTGCCTGGAGATCGTTGCCGCCTCGCTGCTCCACACCGCGCGCAAGTACGGCCCCGATCGCATCATCGGCTTTTCGCCCATCCCGGCCATGTCCATGATCAGCTACGCCGCCGGCTCGCGTTTTCTGCAGCTTTTGGGCGGGGTGGTGATGAGCTTCTACGACATGTACGCCGATTTTCCGCCCGCCTCGCCCGAGGTGTGGGGCGAGAAGACCGACGTGGCCGAAAGCGCCGACTGGTTCAACAGCAAATACATCGTGGTCGCCGGCTCCAACCTCTCGATGACCCGCACCCCCGACGTGCACTTTGTCGCCGAGGCGCGCGGCCACGGCGCCAAGCTGGTGGTGCTGTCGCCCGACTTCAGCCAGGTGTCGAAGTTCGCCGACTGGTGGGTGCCGGTCAACGCCGGCATGGATGCCGCCTTGTGGATGGCGGTCAATCACGTCATCCTCACCGAGTTCTACCAGCAGCGCCAGGTCGGGTACTTCGAGGATTACCAGAAGCGCTTCTCCGACGGCCCGTTTCTGGTGGAGCTGACGCCCTCGCCGGAAGGCGGCTATCAGGCGGGCCAGTTCCTGCGCGCCAACCGGCTGCCCCGCTACGAGGGGGAAGAGAACGGCGACTGGAAGCTGCTGGTGTGGGATGAAGCCAGCCGCCAGCCGCGCATGCCGCTGGGCGCGGTCGGGTTCCGCTGGCAGCAGCAGCAGGGGCGCTGGAACCTGGAGATGAAGGACGGCGCCGACGGCGGGGAACTCCGGCCGGCGCTCAGCCTGCTGGAGGGCAGGGAAGCCACGCTGCCGGTGAGCTTCGTCGAGCACGGCACCGAGCAGCGCCACCAGCGCCCGGTTCCGGTGCGTTATGTCGAGACCGCGCAGGGGCGGGTGGCGGTGACCACCGTCCTCGATTTGATGATGGCGCAGTACGGGGTGGCGCGCGGGCTTGACGGCGACGGAGGCGCGGCCGACTACGACAACGCCGAGCGTCCCTACACCCCCGCCTGGCAGGAACGCTACAGCGGCGTGGGGCGCCAGACGGTCATCCAGATGGCGCGCGAGTTCGCCGTCACCGCCGAAAAGACCCACGGCAAGTGCACGGTGATCATCGGCAGCGGCCTCAACCACTGGTACCACAACAACCTCCACTATCGTTCCTGCATCACCGCGCTGCTGCTCTGCGGCTGCGTGGGGGTGAACGGCGGCGGGCTGAACCATTACACCGGCCAGGAGAAGCTCACCCCCATGGCCAGTTGGGTGACGCTGGCCATGGGGCTGGACTGGCAGAAGCCGCCGCGGCTGCAAAATTCGCCCTCGTTTCACTACACCCACAGCGACCAGTGGCGCTACGAGAAGGGCTTTCCCGAGCCCGCGCCCAAGGACGGCCCCTTCGCGGTCGAGCACACCATGGACATCCAGGCGCTGGCGGTGCGCAGCGGCTGGCTGCCGTTTTATCCCCAGTTTTCACGCAACCCGCTGGAGATTGTGCGCGACGCCCGCGCCGCCGGCGCCGGCGATGCCGCGGCGGTCATCGCGCAAGTGGTGGAGCAGGTCAAGCGCGGGCAGTTGCGCTTCGCGGTCCACGAGCCCGACATGGCGGCCAACTGGCCGCGGGTGTGGCTGATCTGGCGCGCCAACGCCATCCACTCCAGCTCCAAGGGGCAGGAGTACTTCTTCCGGCATTATCTCGGCACCGGCGACAGCGCCATCGCCGAGGAAGTGGCCCGCGATGCGGTGCGCGACATTACCTACAAGGACGTGGCCCCCACCGGCAAGATGGACCTGGTGGTGGATCTCAACTTCCGCATGGACACTTCGGCGCTGTACAGCGACATCGTGCTGCCGACGGCGAGCTGGTACGAGAAGAACGACCTCAACACCACCGATCTGCACTCCTACCTGCATCCGCTCAGCGCCGCCGTGCCCCCCTGCTGGGAATCGAAGACCGACTGGGAGATCTTCCGCCGGCTGGCGGAGAAGGTCAGCGCGCTGGCGCCGGCCCACTTCCCCCAGCCGTTCGAAGACCTGGTCGCCACGCCGCTGCTGCACGACACCGCCGACGAGCTGGCGCAGACGGAAGTGCGCGACTGGATGCGCGGCGAGTGCGAGCCCATCCCCGGCAAGACCATGCCGCGGCTGACGGTGGTCGAGCGCGACTACGTGAACCTGGTGCACCGCTACTCCTCGCTCGGCCCCGGGCTGCGCCGCGACGGGGTCGAAGACCGCGGCGTGCATATGCCGGTCGCCGACCTCTACGACGAGTACGCCCGCACCCACCCGCGCTATGCATGGGATGGCCAGTCGTACCCCTCGCTGGTGGACCCGGTGGAGGCGGCCAACGCGGTCCTCTTCTTCGCCCCCGAATCCAACGGCGAGATCGCCTATCGCGGCTTCCAGGCGCGCGAAAAGGAGACTGGCCTCAAGCTCACCGATCTGGGCGAGCCCGGCCGGGCCGTGCGCTACAACTTCGACGATCTGGTGGCCCGCCCCTGCCGCATCCTCACCTCGCCCTGCTGGTCGGGCATCGTCAACCATGGCCGCGCCTACACCGGCTACGCCCAAAACGTGGAACGCGGCATTCCCTGGCGCACCCTCACCGGCCGCCAGAGCCATTACCTCGACCACCCGGCCTACGCCGGCTTCCACGAGTCGCTGGCCACCTTCAAGCCGCCCATCAGCCTGGAACACAGCCTCAACCTGACACGCACCGGCCAGGAGGCGCCGCGGCCGGGCGAGGGGCCGAAGCTGACCCTGTCGTTCCTCACCCCTCACGGCAAGTGGCACATCCACAGCACCTACTCCGACGACCTGCGCATGCTGACGCTGTCGCGCGGCATCGAGCCGCTGTGGCTCAACGACCAGGACGCGGCCGCGCTCGGGGTTTTCGACAACGACTGGGTGGAAGCGGTCAACGACAACGGCGCGGTGGTGACGCGGGCGGTGGTGAGCGCGCGGCTGCCGCGCGGCCTGTGCATGTTCTACCATGCCCCCGAGCGCACCATCGCCTTCCCCCGCTCGCCGCGCCGCGGTCATCGCGGCGGCGGCACCAACAGCCCCACCCGCATGCGCCTCAAGCCGTTGCTGATGATCGGCGGCTACGCCCAGCACACCTACCGCTTCAACGACTACGGCCCTCCCTCCACCGACCGCGACACCTACGTGCAGGTGCACAGGCTGGCGGCGAAACCGCCCATGGACTGACTATGAATGTACGCTCCCAGGTCTCGATGGTCTTCCACCTCGACAAGTGCATCGGCTGCCACACGTGCAGCCTGGCCTGCAAGAATCTGTGGACCGACCGGCCGGGCACCGAGTACATGTGGTGGAACAACGTCGAGACCAAGCCCGGCACCGGCTATCCCACCCTTTACGAGGATCAGGAGCAGTACCGCGGCGGCTGGGAGCTGGAAAACGGCAAGCTCAAGCTCAAGCTGGCCGCCCGCGCCTCCGAACTTGCCAACCTCAGCTACAACCCCCGCCTCCCCTCGCTCGACGACTACTACGAGCCCTGGACCTACCGCTATCAGGATCTGTTCGACGCGCCCCAGGGGCAGGAGCAGCCGGTGGCCCGGCCCGTCTCGATGATCACCGGCCGCGACATCGAGATCGAAGCCGGCCCCAACTGGGACGATGACCTCGGCGGCTCCAACATCTACGCCGCCAACGACCCCAACCTGAAGAAGCTCAGCGAGCAGGAGCAGCAGGAGTTTTTCGGCCTGCAGCAGTTGGTCTACTTCTACCTGGCGCGCATCTGCAACCACTGCCTCAACCCGAGCTGCGTCGCCGCCTGTCCGTCGGGGGCCATCTACAAGCGCGGCGAGGACGGCATCGTGCTGGTCAGCCAGGAGAAGTGCCAGGGCTGGCGCATGTGCGTCTCCGGCTGTCCGTATAAAAAGGTCTACTTCAACTACCAGTCGGGCAAGGCGGAGAAGTGCATCCTCTGCTACCCGCGGCTGGAGAGCGGTTCTGCGCCGGCCTGCTTTCACACCTGCCCTGGGCGCATTCGCTATCTGGGCGTGGTGCTCTACGACGCCGACCGCATCCACGAGGTGGCCAGCCTGCCCGACGATCAATTGGTCGAGGGCCACAAGTCGCTGATCCTCGATCCCTTCGATCCGGCCGTGGTCGCCGCCGCGAAACAGAACGGGGTGGACGACAAGACGATTGACGCGGCGCGGTTGTCGCCCACCTACAAGTACGTCAAGCAGTGGAACCTGGCGCTGCCGCTGCACCCGGAGTGGCGGACGCTGCCGATGCTGTTCTACGTGCCGCCGCTGCTGCCGGTGCTGGCCACGGTGCCCAACGGCGCCTATGAGCTGGCGAGTGATTTCTTCACCTCGATCGAGAGCGTGCGGCTGCCCATCCGCTACCTGGCCAGCCTGTTCACCGCCGGCGACGAGGAGAAGATCATCGCCGTGTACCGCAAATTGATCGCGGCGCGCATGACGCTGCGGGCGGAGAGCGTGGGCGACATCAGCATCGAGCACGCGGCCGAGGCGCGGGCCACCGCGGGAGTCAGCCGCGAAGAGGTGGAGGGGATCTACCATCTGACCTCCATTGCCGACGAAGCCGAGCGCTACGTCATACCGCCGTTTATGCGCGAGCAGGCAATCGCCATGCTCGAGGATCCGCAGGAAGCCCAGGAGCACCGCGGCGCCGGCTTCGTGCAGATTGGAAAGCGGGGCCTTTAGCCATGGATGCCCCCGGTTTCGCCGCCTACGCCGCCGCGCTCGATTACCCCGCGGCCGGCGCGCCTGCCGCACCGGCGGGCGGCTCGCCCGTCACGGCGGATCTGGTGGCGCAGTACGCCGCCGCCGCCGCCGAACTGACGCCGGGGCGTCTGGAAGAGATCTACGCGCAGACCTTCGACTTGCAGCCGGAGTGCACCCTCAACCTCAGCCATCACCTCTTCTCCGATGACGAGTGGAAGCGCAGCGCCATGCTGATCGAGCTGAAGGCGCTGTTCCAGCGCCACGCGCTTGATACCCAGGGCGAGCTGCCCGACCATCTCTGCTGGCTGCTGCGCCTGATGGCCGCCGCGCCGCTGGACGGCGAGTTGCGCGAGGTTCGCACCCGCCTCATGCTCCCCGCGCTGCGCCAGTTGCACGAACGGGTGCGCGGGCTGCAGAACCCCTATCCGCCGCTCTTGCAGGCGTTGTATCTCGAACTGAGCTCGGAGGCGGCGGCGTGAGCACGCTTTTCTTCATCGTGCTGCCGTATGTGGCCATCGTGCTGGCGGTGGGTGTGGGCACCTACCGTTTCTACAAGCGTCCCTACACCTACTCCAGCCTCTCGTCGCAATTGCTGGAGAACCGCAAGCTCTACTGGGGATCGGTGCCCTGGCACTGGGGCATCACCTTCATCCTGTTGGCGCACCTGGGCGCGGGACTGTTCCCCGGCGTGGCGCAAGCGATCCTGGGCAACCGTGTGCGGCTGCTGATCCTGGAATGCACCGGGATCGCGCTGGCGGTGATGGCGCTGGTGGGACTGATTCTGCTGATCGCGCGCCGCATGGGCTACGCCGCGCTGCCGCGTTTTGTCACCTCGATCATGGACGGGGTGCTGCTGGCGCTGCTGCTCATCCAGGTGGCCAGCGGCCTGGGCGTGTCGCTGTTCAACCGCTGGGGAGGGTTGTGGTATCTGCACACCGCCGTGCCGTGGTTCTGGTCGCTGGTGCGGCTGCAGCCCGACAGCAGCAGCGTCGCCAACCTGCCGGCGCTGGTGCAGTTCCACTTCGCGGTGGGCTTCCTCATCATTCTGGTTTTCCCGTTCACCCGCCTCGTGCACCTGATCAAATTTCCGCTGCATTATTTATGGCGGCCCTACCAAAAGGTGGTGTGGTACCGACATGACTGAGCCCGGCTCCCCTTCCGCGCCCTCGCCCGGCCCCGCCGCCGGCGAACCGCCCTGCCAGGGCTGTCTCGATCCCTCGCGCCGCCGCTTTCTCACCCGCTTGAGTCTTGCCGCCGGCTCGCTGGCGGCGGCCGTGGTGGCCATCCCCAGCGTGGCCTTCCTGCTAGGCCTGCGCCGCCAACCGCGGGTGTGGCGCGACGTGGGCGCGGTGGGCGAGTTCAAGGTCGGGGCCACGGTCCAGGTGGCCTTCGCCGATCCCTCGCCGCTGCCCTGGGCGGGCGTGACCGCGCAGACGGCCGCCTGGTTGCGCCGCACCGGCGAGCAGGAGTTCATCGCCTTTTCCGTCAACTGCACCCACCTCGGCTGCCCCATCCGCTGGCTGGCCGACGCCAACCTCTTCATGTGCCCCTGCCACGGCGGGGTCTTTTACTCCAACGGCACCGTCGCCAGCGGGCCGCCGCCGCGGCCGCTCAGTCAATACCCGGTGCGTGTGGCCCAGGGAAGGGTCGAAATCATGGCCAGCCCCACTCCGATTACCACCTCGTGACTCTCATGCGGAAAGCCTGGATCTGGTTTGACGATTTGACCGGCATTTCGGCCATGCTGCGGCCGCTGCTGTTCCATCCCGTGCCCAGGGCGCGGAAGGCGGCCTGGCTCTACGTGCTGGGCAGCGCCACGCTGATCGTCTTTCTGGTGCAGATCGTCACCGGCATCGCCCTCTCCAGCGCCTACGTCGCCAGCTCCGGGCAGGCCTACTCGACCCTGCTGTTCATCAGCAGCTCGAAGTTCGGTTCCATCGTGCGCGGCATCCATTATTTCGGCGCCTCGGCGATGATCATCCTCATCGGCATCCACGCCATCCGCGTCTACCTGATGGCGTCGTACAAGTACCCACGCCAGATGAACTGGCTGAGCGGCGTGGTGCTGCTGTTTCTGACGCTGGGCATGGCCTTCACCGGCCAGCTTCTGCGCTGGGATCAGAACGGCTTCTGGTCGGCGGTGGTGGCGGCCGAGCAGGCGGGCCGCAGCCCGGGGATCGGCAACTGGCTGGGGCACTTCATTCTGGCCGGTGACACGGCCGGCGGCGCCACGCTCAGCCGCTTCTTCGCCGCCCACGTCTTCTTCATCCCGGCGCTGATTTTTCTCTTCCTCGGCCTGCACCTGTATCTGGTGATCCACAACGGCATCTCCGAGCCGCCGAAGGCGGGCCGTCCGGTGGACCCGCGCACCTACCGCGTGTGGTACAAGGAACTGCTGGCGCGCGACGGCGAGCCGTTCTGGCCCAACGCCGCCTGGCGGGACGCGGTTTTCGGCTGCCTGGTGGTGCTGGTGATCGTCGGCCTGGCGATCGCCATCGGTCCCGAGCCGCTGGGCCGCGCCCCCGATCCGACGCTGATCGGCGCCTCGCCCAAGCCGGACTGGTATCTGCTCTGGTACTATGCGCTGCTGTCTGTGATCCCGCGCTGGAGCGAAGACGCGGTCATCATCGTGGCGCCGCTGATCTTCGCCCTGCTGCTCATCTTCCTGCCCTTTGTCGCCGGGCGCGGCGAGCGCCATCCGCTGAAGCGGCCCTGGTCGCTGGTGATTGTGGCGGCGATCATCATCACCATCTACCATTACGGCCGCATGGGGGTCAGCGCGCCCTGGTCACCGCGCCTGGAAGCCGCACCCATCCCCGCCGCCGTGGCCGGCACCACTACCGGTCCGGTGGCCGCGGGCGCCAAACTGTTTTACGACAAGGGCTGCGAGTTCTGTCACACCATTGACGGCTACGGCGGTATCCGCGGCCCCGACCTGAGCGACGCCGGCGACCGCATGACGGCGGAGCAGATCACCACCCGCATCTACAGCGGCGCGACCAACATGCCCTCTTATCGCGGCAACATGAGCGACACCGACCTGGCCAACCTGATCGCCTTCCTGGAATCGCGGCACAAGATCCCCGCGCTTGCCGGCCAGGCTCCCCCGCGGCCCTGATTATGAACGATACCCCCGACTGGTCGCACTCCTCGCTCGCCACGCTCGCCGCCCACATCGTGGCCACCCACCACGTCTACTGCCGCGAGCAGTTGCCGCGGCTGGAGGGCCTGTTTGCCGAAGCCGCCGCCGAATCAGGCGGCCGCTACGCCGCGCTGCCGGGGCTGGACAAGAGCTTCCGCCGTCTCGCCGGCGCGCTCACCGCCCACCTGATGAAGGAAGAGTCGGTGCTGTTCCCGCTGATCGAGCGCATCGAGGCGGCGCAGCGCGGCCGCACGCCGCCGCCACAGTCGAGCTTCGGGAGCGTGGGCAACCCCATCCGCATGATGGTGCTGGAGCACAGCGAGGCGGAGGCGGTGCTGGCCCAGATGCGCGCCGCCACCGACGGCTTCCGCCCGCCTGCCGACGCCGGACCGCGGATGCAGGAGCTGTGCCGCGCCCTGCAGGCCTTTGACGCCGACATGGCCCGCCACGTCGAGCTGGAAGACAAGTTTCTCTTTCCCCGCGCCATCGCCGCCGAGGAGATGGCGCAGCGTGGGTGAACGGCGGCGCGTTTGGGATCGCCGTCAGTCGGCGCGCGAAACCCGGCTGCTGGAGCCCGAGGTCGTACACTCGCTGTTCGCGCGCCTGCAGCTCACCTCGCTGCTCCACCGGTTTCCCGAGCGGCCGCTGTGGGCGCTGTTCGTCTTCATCAACGCCTTCATCAGCCTGGGCATCATGGCGGCGGTGGGGATGGCGCTGCACACGCCCGATATTTTTCCCTCGCTCGGCCCCACCGCCTTCCTGTTTTTCTTCACCCCCTCCTCGCCCACCGCCTCGCCGCGCAACACCGTCTTCGGACACGCCATCGGCATCGCCTGCGGCTACGCCATGCTGCTGTTGTTCGGCCTGACCACCGCGCCGCCCGCCATCCAGGTAATGGGCTTCCACCGCCTGCTGGCCGCCTCGCTCTCGCTGGCGCTCACCGGCAGCCTGATGATCCTGCTCAAGGCCGCCCATCCGCCCGCCGGCGCCACCACGCTGATCATCTCGCTGGGCATCGTCACCAAGCCGTTCTACCTGCTGGTGATCGAGATCGCGGTGATCGCCCT
>JBQCEU010000089.1:0-4296 GCA_051959955.1 Terriglobales bacterium
CTTTTCCGCCGAGCTGGCCGGGCGGGTGCGCGGGCAGACCGAAGCCGCGCTGTTGTGCACCGACCACGAAGGCGCCGCGCTGGGCACGCCGGTGTTGACCTTCGAGGCGATCCTGGCCCTCGCGCCCGCGGCTCCGCCCGCGCACCCGCCCACGCCTCCTCCCGAAACGCTGCTCGAGATCGTCTACACCTCCGGCGCCACCGCCGAACCCAAGGGGGTGATGATCACCCACGGCAACCTGTTCGCCAACCTGCGGCCGGTGGCCAAGGAAGTGAGCAAGTACAAGCGCAAGATGTGGCTGGTGCTGCCGCTTCGCTTCCTGCACCTGATCCCGCTCAGTCATCTCTTCGGGCAAATCATGGGCCTGCTCATCCCCGCCATGGTGGACAGTTGCGTGATTTATCCCGAAACCCAGGCGCCCGCTCAGTGGGCGGCCATCTTGCAGCGCTATCGCGCCTCGGCGCTGGTGGTGGTGCCGCAACAGCTCTATTTGTTCAGCCAGTGGGCCGAAGGCGAGATCGGCATGTCGCTGGAACAGGCGCGCGCCCTCGGCCAGGGGCACAAGATCTTCTGGCGCTTTGGGCGCTGGCGGAAACTGCACCGCAAGCTGGGGTGGAAGATGTGGGCGTTCATCGTGGGCGGGGCGGCGTTATCGCCTCAGTTGGAGGAAGGCTGGAACGCGCTCGGTTACGCCGTCGTGCAGGGCTATGGGCTGACCGAGACCGCGCCCGCCATCGCCATCACCCATCCGTTCAAGATCCGCCGCGGCGCGGTGGGGCAGACCATCGTCGGCGTCGAGGTCAAAATCGCCCCCGACGGCGAGATCCTGGTGCGCGGGGGCAATGTCTCGCCGGGATACTACCACAACCCCTCGGCCACCGCCCAGGCATTTCAGGACGGCTGGCTGCACACCGGCGACCTCGGCCGCCTGGATGCCGACAAGAACCTGACCTTCCTGGGCCGCAAGAAGGAGGTCATCGTCACCCCCGACGGCCTCAACGTCTACCCCGAGGATGTCGAGCGCGCGCTCAAGGCCGATCCCGCCGTCGCCGATGCCGCCGCGGTCGAGGATCAGCGCGGCGGCTCCGGACAGGTGCATGCCGTGGTCACCTTGCGCGATGGACTCCACGCCGGCGAGCTCGACGCCATTGTCGCCCGGGCCAACGCCCGCCTGGAACTCCACCAGCGCATCCGCGCGGCCTCGCTTTGGCCGCAGCCGCAACTGCCGCGCACCACCTCCACCCACAAGCTGCAGCGTATCGCCATCGCCCGCTGGGTCAACCAGGGCCAACCGCAGCATCCCGACAAACCCGCCGATGGCGAGGCGGCGAACTGGAAGCAGTTCCTCGCCCAACGCTGGGGCATCGCCCCCGGACGCCTGCAACCGCGGGCCCGGCTCGATACCGACCTCGGCCTCTCCTCCCTGGACCGGGTGGAGCTGTGGAGCTGGATGGAGGCCCACACCCCCGGCGGCGTTGAGGAAACCGCCTTGGCCGTGGCCCAGACCGTAGCCGACGTGGACGCGCTGGTGGCGCCCGCGGAGGGCAACGGCTCGGCCGCCGTGGCGCCCTCTGCTCCGCCCATGCCGGCCGCGGCAGCCGCAGCCGCCGCCGTCGCCGTGCCCGCGCACGAGAACACCTGGCCGCTGCGCCCCAGCCTGCGGCGCTTCCGCACCGCCGGCTTCTATTCCCTCGTCTTTCCCTTTCTGCGCACCGCCGTCACCCGCGTCACCGTGGAAGGCGCCGAACAATTCGCCCATCTTCAACGCCCCATCTTTTTCATCGCCAATCACCAGAGCATGTTGGATGTCCCGCTTATCGTGCGCGCCCTGCCGCGCGACTGGCGCCCCTGGCTGGCGCCCGCCATGGGCATTGATCCGTTTGTCGGCGCCTTCAATCCCCGCGCCTCTGCTGCGCGCCGCTTCCGCGATCGCTGGCGCCTCCGGCTGACTCAATTGTTTTTCAATACTTACCTGCTCACGCCGCAAGGCGCGGTCGGCGCCTCGCTGCGCCACACCGGCCGCCTCGCCGATCAGGGCTTCTGCCCGTTGATTTTCCCCGAGGGCCGCCGCACGCCCGATGGACAGATGCATCCTTTCCGCCCCGGCATCGGCGTCTTCGCTGCCGCGCTGCGCCTGCCCATGATGCCCATCTACATTGAGGGCCTGTACGATATTCTTCCCGATGGCGCCCGCCGCGCCAAGCCCGGCCCGGCGCGCGTGCGTTTCGGACCGGTAATGCATTACCCCCACGAAAGTGCGGAGGAGATCGTCACGCAGCTTCAATCGTGGTATAGAATGGCCAAGTAACGCGTCGGTGCCCCCCGCCGTTCGCTGTTGAGCTCGACGCCATGCCTGCAGTTTGCCCGAAGTGCCAGTCCCCTTCCCTGATCCGCACCAAGCGCACCATCGGCGAACGTCTGCGCCGCCGCCCGGTGGCCTTTCTGTGCAAGCAGTGCGGTACCCGTCAAAGCCTGCGCAAGGTCAAAATGTGCTGGCGCTGCGGCACCGATCTCGACCGGCGCAAACGCCAAACCTTGGGTGACCGCTTCGCCGCCCTGCTGGCTCTCTGGCCATATTCCTGCCGCCGCTGCGGCACCCGCCGTTACCGTTGGGGCAAGAAGAGCGGCGGCGTGGTCATTGCTTTATAATAGGCAAGCGGCGTTGCCGGGTCGTTCAATGGTAGGACAGCAGACTCTGGATCTGCCTATCGGGGTTCGAGTCCCTGCCCGGCAACCAACCCCTACTCTCGTAAGCTGACACGACCATGGACTTTGGTGCCCCTCGCATCATCTCGCTGCTGGAGCGCGCCCTCCAGGAAGACCACGCCCTCGCCGACACCACCACCCGCCTGACCGTGGAAGAAAGCCAACTCGGCCAGGCCGAGATCATCGCCAAGCAGGAGTGCGTGCTGGCGGGCCAGGGTCTGGTGCCCAAGGTATTCGAGACCTTCGCCCGTCTGGCTGGCGCCGGCGCCGCCCGCCAACCGCCGGTGGTGGTCACCCATCGGGCCGAGATCTTCGACGGCGTGAAGCTGCAACCGGGCCAGACGGTGGCGGTTTTGCGCGGCCCGGCCCAGGTCCTGCTGTCGTGTGAACGCGTCACTTTGAACCTCTTGCAGAGACTGGGCGGCATTGCCACACTGACCCGCCAGTATGTGGACGCCATCCGCGGCCTGCCCGTCACCCTGCTCGACACCCGCAAGACCGCCCCCGGCATGCGCGCGCTCGACAAATACGCCGTCACCTGCGGCGGCGGCCATAACCATCGCAGTGATCTGAGCGACGCCATTCTGATCAAGAACAACCACATCCGCCTGGCCGGCGGCATCGCGGCGGCGCTGGAGCGGGCGCGCACCCACCGGCGCGCCGGGCAGGTGATCGAGATCGAGGTGCGTACCGTCGCCGAGCTGCGGCAGGCGCTCGAGGGCGGCGCCGAACGGCTGCTGCTCGACAACATGACGCCCGAGCAGGTGCGCGCCGCCGTGACCGAGATCGCCGGCCGCGTCCCGGTGGAGGTTTCCGGCGGCGTGCGCCTCGACACCATCCGCGCCTATGCCGAAGCCGGCGCCCAATACATCAGCGTCGGCGCGCTCACCCACTCGGCGCCGGCGGTGGATTTTTCCATGCGCATCATCCCCATCGGCGCCTGAACGTGGCTGCCTTCGGCGCCGTAACGCACCGCTTCCCCGAAATTGATTCCACCCAGCGCGCCGCCTTCCAGGCCGCGCGCACCGGCGCCGACGAAGGCACGCTGTTCGTGGCCGAAACCCAGACCGCCGGCCGCGGCCGCCACGGCCACGCCTGGGCCTCGCCGCCCGGCGCCGGCATCTATGCCAGCCTGCTGCTCCGCCCCCGCCGCCCCGCCGCCGCCTTGCTGCTGCTGACCCTGGCCTCCGGCCTGGCCGTGGCCGAAGCCGTGGAAGCCGGGACCGGTCTCCGCGCCGACATCCGCTGGCCCAACGACCTGCTGCTCGAGGATAAAAAATTCTGCGGTCTGCTGATCGAATCCGCCCCTGAGCCTGACGGTCTGATCGCCGTGCTGGGTTTCGGCATCAATCTCCGGCCCGCGGCCTTCCCGCCCGAACTGACCGCCATCGCCACCGCCCTCGAGGTCCACACCGCGCGGCCGGTGGCGCGCGAGCCGCTGCTCGCCGCCGTGCTGACCGCTCTCGAGCGCCGTTATCGCGACTGGTGCCGGGGCGGGGCCGCCGACGCCCTCCTGCGCCGCGAGTTCGAAGCGCGCAGCCGCTATGCCCGCGGCTTGAACGTCACCGTCGAAGGCGCCTGGAGCGGCAT
>JBQCEU010000090.1:0-6817 GCA_051959955.1 Terriglobales bacterium
CCCCCGCGTACTCCTTCTGGAAATGCGAGCTTGGGGCACAGGGGCCCCCAAGCTCGCGTCGCTGGCGGTACATGGAAAGCGGGATGCCGGCGCCAGCCGGCAGGGGCCCGCGCCAAGAAAGAAAGCCGGCGTCAGCCGACAGGGCCCCGCGCCAAGGGAGCCCCCCGCGTACTCCTTCTGGAAATGCGAGCTTGGGGCCCAGGGGCCCCCAAGCTCGCGTCGCTGGCGGTACATGGAAAGCGGGATGCCGGCGCCAGCCGGCAGGGGCCCGCGCCAATAAACGGTAACGTCAGCGTGGTACACTGCGTACAACAGTCGGAGTACCTCATATATAGGCACTCCAAGGAAAGCGCGCAATGGCCGAAATGCCACCTGTCCCGCACGCGGAGCAGCCCGATGAACCTCATTTCCTGCTGGAACAGCCGTCCGGGTGGACCGCTTTCCGCCAGGAAGTTAAAGAGTTCTTCCGCCCTACTCCACAACCCGAGCTGGTGCTGGAATCGAAGCCGATTCCGGTTAAGAGCATCTGGTCGGAGCCCCAGCCGCTCTCCAGCCGCCTGAGCTCGGTCGCCGTCCACCTTGCCGTGCTGGGCATCATGATGCTGCCCTTCTGGAGGCCGGTGCGCAAGCAGATCCAAAAAGTCTTACAGGTGCAGGAGTTGTTTGTCCCCACCCGCGTCGAGCCGCCCGCCATCAAGGTGCGCCGGCTCTCCGGCGGCGGCGTGCCCACCGTCCTGCCCAAGCCCAAGCTGGCGCAAACCCCCAAGCCCATGCCCACGCCCATGGCCCTCACCCCGGTCACCATGGCCATGAACATGCCTTCGTTTGGCAACGTGGGTGAGCTCTCCGGCCCTCCAGGCGCGGGCGGTGGCAAAAACGGCGGCGGGTCAGGCGGCAACGGCGCTGGCTCGGCCGGCGGTACCTGCGTGGGCGCCGATTGCGCCGACTCCGGCGGTTTGGCGATGGTCGCTCCCGTGCCCGTCTTCGCCCCCGATCCGGAGTACACCGTGGTGGCGCGCAAGGCAAAGTTCCAGGGCACCTGAATTGTGCTGGTGACCATCAGCGCCGATGGCCGCGTGACCCACGCCCAAGTGCTGCAGCCGCTCGGCCTCGGGCTGGATCAGAAGGCCATCCAGGCGGTGTTGACCTGGCGCTTCACGCCCGCCAAGGACAAGTACGGCAAGCCCATCGCCACCCAGGCGCAGATCGAAGTCAACTTCCACCTCTACTAGAGAGAAGCCGCGGTCGTCTCTTCCACCGTGGCCAGCGCCTCGGCGTTCACCGGTGGTTTCCGCCGCCGGGTGAACCGTCCCTGGAAGATGGACAAGAACCCGGTGGTGAAGTAGCCGACCACGAACAGCAGCAGGAAGGGGATGGTCAGGTAGTTCTCCATCTGCCAGGCATAGACGGTAACGGCGGAGAAGATCGCCCCCAGCGCCAGCTCCACCAGCGGCGACCACCCCACCTTGCGCTTGTACTTCTTCTTCGCTAGGTCCATCCGTCCGTCCGCCCTGGTCTCGATTTTGAACTTGGGCGTGCGCTTGAACGAGGTCTTGATGCCCAGCAGGGCCTCGATCACGGCCCGCGAGTTGGTCACTGTCAAGCCAATGCCGATGGCCATCACCATGGGCATGTACAGCAGGGTGGAAAACCACTTCCGCGGGTACAATTCCCGCTGCGAGGCCACATAGAAAGATGAGATCGAGCAGGTGGAGGCGATGAACAGGGGCAGGTCAATGTACAGCATCTGAAACCACCCCTGGTAGAAGCGCACGATCATGGCGGGCAGCAGCAGGGTGCACAGCACGATCATCAGCGGATAGGAGATGTTGGCTGTGAGGTGACACCAGGCCTCGACCTTGTGGTGGAGGTCAATATCCTTGCGCCGGAACAGCCGCGGCAGAATCTTCTTCGAGACCTGGATCAGCCCCTTGGCCCAACGCGCCTGCTGCACCTTGAAGGCGTTCATGTCCACCGGCAGCTCCGACGGGCACTCAACTTGCGGCAAATAGATGAACTTCCAGCCGCACAACTGCGCCCGGTAGCTGAGGTCGGTGTCCTCGGTAAGCGTGTCGTGCTCCCAGCCGCCGGCCTCCTCGATCGCCCGGCGCCGCCACATGCCGGCGGTGCCGTTGAAGTTGAAGAACAAATCGGCGCGGTGGCGGCCGCCGTGTTCCATGACGAAGTGGCCGTCGAGCAGGATGGCCTCCACCTTGGTCAGCCAGGAATACTCGCGGTTGATATAGCCCCAGCGCGTCTGCACCATGGCCAGCTTCGGGTCGGTGAAGTAGTCCACGGTGCGGCGCAGAAAATCCGCCGGCGGCACGAAGTCGGCGTCGAAGATGGCGATCAGCTCGCCGCGCGCCACCCGCATGCCCTCGTCCAGGGCTCCCGCCTTGAAGCCGTGGCGGTTGCTGCGGTGCAGGTAGACGATGGGTTCGCCGCGGGCGGCGAAGCGTTCCGCCACCGCCCGCGCCACCTCCCGCGTCTCGTCGGTGGAGTCGTCCAGAAGCTGTATTTCCAGCCGCTCGCGCGGGTAATCCAGCTTGCAGATGGATTCCACCAGCCGCTCCACCACGAATTGCTCGTTGTAGATGGGCAACTGCACCGTCACCACCGGCAGTTCGGTGAAGCGGGCCGCCGGACCTTCCGTCCGCCGCTTGCGGTGACGGTAATACAGAAAGACAAGTGAGTAGCGGTGAAATCCGTAAAACGCCAGGATGGCCAGCACCACGAAATACGGAATCAGCAGCGCCATATCGAAGCCGTTGGCCTGGTATAGCGGCAGGTTCGCCGGACCGGTGGTGAAGGTGCGGTCGAGAAGCTGGGTGCGGATGTAGTGAAGCACCGGGTTCTGCGGCGTGGACCCGAAGCCGGCCAGCATGGCCAGCAGGCCAACCGGCAGGCTATAGTAGGCCGTGGAGAA
The DNA here is from genome assembly GCA_051959955.1 of Terriglobales bacterium. GTDB lineage: Bacteria > Acidobacteriota > Terriglobia > Terriglobales > SCQP01 > SCQP01. Next base: position 2,927 of record JBQCEU010000090.1, read on the forward strand.
TTCCCGCTCACGCACGCGCAGCCTGGTGATGGCAGCCCTGGCTGTCGTGCTGGAATCCGTCTTCGTGATTGTGGCCTGGCGGCCCAATGCAGCCAATTCTCCGCTTCCGCGCGCGCTTCTCTGGCTTTCCGCGGCAGGTATATTCTACCTGATCGCCGTGGCCCTGACGCTGCGGGCCCGCGCCGGCAGCGGCTTGCGGCTGCGCTGGATCCTGTTGGCGGCCGTGGTCTTTCGCCTTACGCTGCTGCCTCTCACTCCCCAGTTGGGGGCGCAGGCGCAGCGCCATCACTGGGACGGCAAGATCCAGCAGGCGGGCTTCAATCCCTACGCCTACCCGCCCGGCAGCGACATGTTCAGCCCCATTCGCGCGCCGGAGGATGCCGCCGTGCCCCATCCCCAGGTGGCCGCCACCACGCCGCCGCTGGCGGAGTTGCTGTTCCGCTGGAACTACGGCTGGTCCAGCGGCCTCCGCGCGGAAAAAATCCTCTGGGTGGTGTGTGACCTGCTGCTGATCGGTCTGCTGATCCGCATGTTGCGCCGGCGTGATTTGCCGCCTGAGTGGGTGCTGCTGTATGCCTGGTCGCCCTTGGCCGTCTATGAAGTCGCCGGCAACGGCCACCTGGCTCCCGCCGCCACCCTGCTGTTGCTGGCGGCCCTGCAGGGGTTTGCAAAGCGGCCGCGCTGGGCGGCGGCGGCCGCCGTCGCCGCCGGCATGACGCAGTGGTTTGCCTGGACCGTGGCGCCGGTCATTCTCGTCGCCGCCCGCCGCCGTTGGCGGTCGGCGATGGCCGTCGGACTCGTGACCGGCATCCTGCTCTCGCTTCCGTTCTGGTTCTTCAGCACCCGCTTCATGCTTCCCGTGCTGCTTCGCAGCCTGCGCTCCCACCTCGCTGCCGCGCCCGTCTACAACGCCAGCCTCTATGGACTGGCCCATGCCTGGTTTGGCGCCCGCGCCGGCGCCATTCTGGCCACGGCGCTCACGGTGGCTGTGATCGTTGCCGCCTGTCTGCGCCGCCTGCCGCCGCTGCGCGCCGGTTTTCTCATTCTTTCCACCCTGCTACTGGTGCTGCCGCAGGTCCATCCCTGGTTTGTGCTCTGGCTGTTGCCGTTGCTGGTGTTCTACCCGGAAGCGCCCTGGTTGTATTTTTCCGTGGCCGTCTTTTGGGCCTACCTGGTGGGGACGCATCCCTGGGGCGTGCTGATCGAATATGCGCCGCTGTACGCGCTGCTGGCCTGGCAGGCCTGGCAGCGCCCACGCGCCGCGCGCCAGACCGCATGAACCCGGAAACCATTGTGCTGGCCTCGGCCTCGCCCCGCCGCCGCGAGTTGCTCCTCGCCGCCGGCTTTGCGGTGGAGGTGCGGCCTGCCGCGGTGGACGAAACCCCGCTGCCGGGCGAGCCGCCCGCCGCCTGCGTGGCGCGCCTGGCCCGCGCCAAGGCATGGGCGGTTGCCGCCCAGCCCGGCGAAATCGTGCTGGGCGCCGACACCACGGTCGTGGTGGACGATGTCATGCTGGCCAAGCCCGCCGACGATGCCGAAGCCGCCGCCATGCTGCGCCGCCTCTCCGGCCGCGGCCATCAGGTGCTGACCGGCGTTTGCCTGCGCCGCGGCGCGCGTCAGGCGGAGGCGGTCGAAGCCACCGAGGTCTGGTTCGACCCTCTCGGCGAAGCCGACATCGCCGCCTATGTCGCCTCCGGAGAGCCGCGCGACAAGGCGGGCGCCTACGACATCCAGGGCCGCGCCGCCCGCTTCATCCCCCGCATCGCCGGCTCCTATTCCAATGTCGTCGGTCTGCCCATCGCCGCCGTCTGGCGCCTCTGGCGTCAACTCTAGAACAGGACCATCCGCGCCGTGAATTGCACCATGCGCGCCCCGCCGAACGCCGTGGTCGAGGGCGAAAACAGCGCCTCGCCGGCGCTGGCCACCGGCAGCGCCGCGGTGCCGTAATAGCTCAGCGCCTCGGGGCCGAAGTTGCGGTTGCCGTGGTTGGTCACGTTGAACAAGTCCAGGAACAAATCCAGGTGCCGGCCGCGTCCCTTCAGCGTGAAGTCCTTCACGAAACGCAGGTCGAGGTCGTACAGCGCCGGCTGGCGTAGCGAGTTGCGCGCCGCCACCTGCCCGCCGATCACCGCCCGGTCGTTCAAGTCGTTGCCGTCGTTCTGCGTGTCGAAGCCGGCGATGGGAGTGTAGGGAAGTCCCGAGTGGGCGACGAAGATGGGGTTGATCTTGAAGCCCAGCGGCAGGCGGTCGGTGCCGCTGATATTGAAGTTGTGGCGCACGTCCTGGTTGGCGTAACCGGCCTCGCGCGTCAAATCGAACGGGTTGAGGGCGGTGACCACGCCGAAGGGGCCTTGCTGCGAGGCGTCGTCGCGGGTGCGCGCCAGCGTGTAGTTGGCGTTCAGTCCCAGGCTGTAGGGCAGCTGGAACACCGCCGAGGTGGTCCAGCCGTCGTAGCGCGAGTGGCCGCTCGATTCGTTGCGCAGCAGTTGCCCCACGCCTGCCAGCGGCCGGGCCGCGGGGAAGATCGGCATGCCGTCGGCGGCGAGCGCGGGCGGGTTCAGGTTGGCGTCCACCACGCGCTGCAGGTCCCAGGTGCTGTTGTGGGTGTAGCCGCTGGTGACCTCCACCCGCGGCGAAACGGTTTGCTGCACGCTGACCGCCGTCTGGAAGGAGCGCGGGTTGCGGAAATCGGGTGCGATGCCCACCGCCACCGCCGCCGGCGTGGTCAGGCCCGCCGGCGCCGCCGCCAGGCCGTTGCCGCCCGCCGCCAATGCCAGCAGGGAAGGATCGTAGAAGCTGTCCGCCACCACGCTGTTGATCCCGTTGTCGGTGAACACCCGCTGGAACAGCGTCGCCGGCGTGGGTGCGTCATAGAGGCCGCCCGACAGCCGCACCACGGTCTTGCGGCTCGGATTCCACGCCAGCCCCAGCCGCGGCTGCCATTGGGTGAGATCGTTGGGGATGCGACTGGTGCCCGGGATGGCGGTATGGGGTTGGTTCGGCTGCGGGTTCCACTGTCCCTGCCAGCGCAGGCCCGCGGTCAGGGCCAGGTCTTCGCGCAGCTTGATCCGGTCGCTCACATACAAGGTGCCGGTGCGCACCGCGCCGCGGTACAGCCAGGAGCCGGCCGCGGTGGCGAAGGTCTGCTGAAAGCGCCGGATGACGCCCGCCTGATAGTCGGCCAGCGAGTTGTAGTCGTAGCGGCCGTAAGGGTTGGCCTGCTGCTCTTCCTCGGCGGGATCGTCGGTGAAGCCGCCGCCGAAGCGCAGCATCTGTCCATGCCCGCTCCAGGCCACGTCGTCCTGCAAGCCGCGTTGGCGGGAGACGTAGCGGTGCTGTGCCAGCCCGCCTCCGCCCAGCACCCCAAGGCCGTTGATGAACACCTCGGGCGCCAGGCTGTTGGGGGTATAGGCGCGCCGGTCGCTGCCCCACTGCGCCATCGCCTGGTTCACCACTCCGCCCAGGGTTGAGGTCAGCGTCGCCCGCAGCCAGTCGCTCTGCCCGCTCAGCGACTGCCCGGCGCTCGGCGCCGCCCACACCTGGGTCGAGCCGGGATCGAAGTTGCTGAAGCGCACGCGGTTGTAGTTGCCGTCGAGGTTGAGCTGGTTGGCGGGGTTGAGGTTGACATCCAGCCGCAGCGACAGCGCCGTGGGCGTGCTGTGGCCCACCGTCTCGCCCTGCTGCGCCGCCAGCGCCGCCGGCAGCGCCGCGCCCCCCGCCTGCGGCTGAAACTGCGTCCAGTAGGGAACATCCACAGCGTCCTGCTCGAATCCCAGGTAGTAGTACACGCGCTTCGGAATGATGTCGCCGCCCAGCCCCACCCCGCCCTGGTTCAGCGTGTCGGCCAGCGGGTGGCCGAAGGTGTCGCGCCCCCCCCCCTGCCCCGGCCCG
>JBQCEU010000091.1:0-11204 GCA_051959955.1 Terriglobales bacterium
CCAGGCTGGCGGTATTCACCACCTCGGGGACGGTCGAACAGGATTTTACCGCGGACGCGGGCCGCTTGCAGGTGGCGGTGGGCCGCATCAGGACGCATCCGCGGGCAGGCCGCAGCATGTTCGACTGCCCGCGCATTACGCCTTACGAGGCGGACCTGATCGTGCAGCACCACGACATGATGGCGCTGCAAGCGGCGGATGCGGAGGCGGCCAACTGCAACGGCAAGAGCCAGCCTACGGGAGACAATCTGATTGACGGGGCGGTGAATGATCTCAATGCCGGCGGCGCGTCCGGGCAGATGGCGCTGGCGCAGGCGCAGGCGACGTTTTCCCAGGAGCGCGGCATTGCCCTCGATACACTGACCTACGTCCGCAACGTGGTGGACGCGATTGGGAAAATGCCGGGCGAGAGAATCCTGGTGCTGGCCACCGGGGGCTTCATCTCCGATACGCTGGAGAACGAGCAGGAGGCGATTGTGCGCGACGCGCTGCGCCAGCAGGTCACGATCAACGCCCTGGATGCGCGCGGGTTGTTCACCGACGGGCCGGGGCGGCCGGCCGACGAGGTGGCTACCACGGTGGGGCCGCTGCCACTGCTGACATTCTTTTTCGAGGAGACCAGCAAGCTGTCGCAGCACCAGGCGGAGGATGAGGCCGCAGTGCAACTGGCGCAGGGAACGGGGGGACTGTTTTTTCACGACACCAACGACCTTACGCTGGGCTTTCGGCGGCTGGGGTTGGCGCCGGAACTGAGTTATCACCTCGCCTTCACGCCCACGGACCTGGTTCGCGACGGCAAGTTTCACAAATTGGCGGTAAGTCTTGCGCCGGGCAATGATCCCCGGTTCAAGGATGCCATCGTGCAGGCGCGGCGGGGATATTTTGCGCCAGCGCCGGAGACGCCGGGCCGGGATCTGGGGCAGCGCATGGACGAGTTGATGCGCAGCCAGGAAGAACGGGCCGAGGTGCCGGTATCGGTGGCGGCGAGCGGCAGCAGCCATGGCGTGACAGCGGCGGTTCGGCTGGATGTTTCGCGGCTGGATTTTGTGGAAGCGAATGGGCGCCACGAGCAGCGGATCGAGATTATTGCCGGGCTGTTTGCTGCCGACGGGAAGTTTATTACCGGGCGGCGTGGGGCGCTCGACCTGGCGCTGACCACGGCCACATGGCAGCGTTATCAGCGTCAGGGCATGACCGCGCGGTTCACGCTGGCCGCTGCGGCCGGTGTCTACCGGCTGCGGGTAGTTGTGGGCGCAGCCAATCGCGGGGCGCTCAGCGCCTTCAACCGGCAGGTCACAATTCCGTGAACCCGGCTAGCGGCCGGCGAGCCAAGCGGCGCGCAAGGACTTTTGCGCGGCGGTTGCGCCGGGCGCATCCACCAGCTTGCAACTGGTGGCATGGGCGGCGGCTGGGGTGAGGGTCAGGGTCAGGGTGGCGCCGTGGGCGGTGACGACCACGCTGGCGGGTTGGCCGGCGGGGAGCGCGTCCACTGGAGAGGGGCCGGCGCTGAAACCGCGGCCGCGGCTGGCGGCGGGGGCAGACTGTTCAGGGAGCTTTTCGCCGTTGATTGAAACCAGCACCATGTCGTTGCCGAAACCGGCGGCTTCGGCGGGGCTGCCGGGCGCCACGCCGCGGACGCGGTCGCCGGCGAGGTAGAGGCCGCTGAAGCTGTTGGTTCCTTCCGGGGCCGAGCATGAGAGTTGCAGGCCCACGCCGGCGAGGTACTGGTCGTAGTTGATGAGCTGCGTGCCGGCCACATATTCACGAAAGAATGACGCATAGCTGGCGCCGGCCACCGCTTCCGCCGCGTGCTCGACGTCGAGATCGGTGTAGCCGCGGCCGGGAAGGTAGTAGGTGGCGCGGGGGGCGTGGTAGGTGTTCTTCCACAGCCAGCGCATGACGTCATTGAGCGATTTCTTGCCCCCGGAGCGCTCGCGCAGGTCGAGGTCGAGGACGGCGGCGATCTGCTCGCCGCGGCCGTAGTAGGAGATGGTGGTGATGCCGGTGTTGGTTTGCTGGCGCAGCGGGGTGGCGTCGTGGAACCAGGCGGTGAGGGAGGAATCCTCGGCGCTCATCAGGCGGTAAGCGGGCGCGGTGAGCGAGTTGCCGAGGCTGCGGCCGAGACTGGCGAGGTAGTCGTCCGCAGTTTGCAGGCCGGCGCGCTCGACGCTGATGTCGCCGTAGTACTGGGTGAAACCCTCGCCCACCCACAGCGACGGGGTAGGGTTGATGGCCTCGTAATTCCACGGTCCCAGCGCCGCCGGACGGATGCGCTTGATGTTCCACTGATGGAAGAACTCGTGGGCGGCGTCGTCGAAGGCGCCCTGCAGGCCGCGGTCGGTGCCCAGGCCGGCGGGGATCATGATCTGGGTTCCGAAGAGGTGCTCCATGCCGTCGGAGCTGCCGGGATCAAAGTGAAAGAAGAAGGTGTAAGTGTCGAGTTCGTCAGGCGCGACGACGGCGTTTTCGGTTTTGACGAGCCTATTGAGGCCGTCGAGCAAGGCCTTGCGGTTGGCGGCATCAGAGTCGGCGGTGGCGTAGTCGTGGATCAGGACGCGGTAGGTTTTGCCATCGGCCTGGAACTGATCGAGGGTGAAGTTCGGCGCCGCTTCGGTGGGGGCGTCAATGAAGATGTCGTAGTTGGGGAACCAGAGATGGGTCTGGTTGAGCTGGCCGAGTTCGTTCAAGACCTTCCAGCCCTGGGGAACGCGGATGTCCAGCTCGACCGGGTTGGGCTTGTCGCCTTCGGGATACATGTAGACCGGGCCGCCGTTGAGGTTGGCGTGGGTGGCGTCCACCTGGAAGAACGATCCGTTGAGGGGAGTGTTGCCGTAGACGCGGTACTGCCAGCGAATCTGGCGGCAGGCGCCGTTGTCCACCTGCCAGGTGTTGGGGTCCACGCGGTGGAAGGGAAGGGGCTGATCGCCGGCATCGCAGAATGCGGCGGCCTGCTGCACATTGACGGCGAAGTTGTAGATGGAGTAGCGGCCGGGATACCAGGCAGGCAACTGGATGCGGGTGGCGGGCCGGGGCGCCGGGGCCACCAGCGTCACCGCCGCCAGGTGATCGTTGGGATGGGTGAGGTCGAGGGTGTAATGCATCACCGGCAGGCCGGGGCGGCCGGCCAGGGCGCGCAAATAGGAGGCATCCGGCTGGCCGGTTTGGGCGGAGGCGAACGCAGCCAGGCTGAACGCCGCGGCGAGGGCGAGGCAGACAGGTCGAGACATGAGTTTCTCTCCAAGGCTCACTGGGACATTGTAGACGGCGGATGCAGGCCCTGGCGGCTCAAACCCCACAGCACCGGCACGATCAGCAGCAGGGGCGCGTAGAGCCACCAGCAAGAGGTGGCGACGGTGTAGTCGCGCAGGGGATCGAGCATGTTGCCCCAGGTGGGCCAGGGCTGGGGCAGACCGAGCCCGACCAATTCCAGACTGACCTCGGCGCTGATGGCGGCCGCCAGCAGCAGGGCGAAGTAGGTGATGGCCAGGCCGCGGAGGTTGGGCCACAGATGGCGCCGCAGGATCTGGCTTCTGGTGGCGCCCATGGCCTGGGCGGCGATGACGAACTCGCGCTGCATCAGCGCCCGTCCGGCGCTGTAGAAGGCCCAGGCCGCCACCGGCCAGGCGGCGGCGGCAAAGAGCACGACCAGGGTGAGGGCAATGGTGGAGGTGGAGGCCTCGAGCGGCAGCGCCGCGCGCACCGCGACCAGGACGAACATCCAGGGCAGGCTGCGGCAGATCTCGCCGGTCTGGCGCATGACGGCGGCGGCGGCGGGGCCGGCGGCGGCGGCCAGCCCCGCCGCCGCGGCGAGGGCCAGGGCCGGGGCGGCCATGCCCACGGCGAGCAGCGAGGTCAGGCCGGTGGCGACCAGCAAGCGGGATTCGACATCGCGGCCGAACTCGTCGGTGCCCAGCCAGTGAGCGCGGCTGGGCGCCTGCAGCGCGGCCGGGCGATCCTGAGCGCGAAAAGGCAAGGGGGCCAGCCAGGGCCCGGCGAGGGCCACGGCCAGCCAGGCCCACAACGCCCAGCGCCAGGCTCGCGGCCTCATGCCGCCCCGCTTCCGGCCGCCCAGCGGCGGGCCGCCCGCAGTTGCGGGTTGAGCCAGCGCTGCACCAGCTCCGAGGCCAGATTGGCGGCGATGACCACCAGGCTGGACAAGAGCACCAGCGCCGCCAGCACCGGCATGTCCTTGCTCTGCGCCGCCTGCAGCGACAACTGGCCCACGCCCGGCCAGCCCAAGAGCGGTTCCAGGACCACCAGCTCGATCAGCGCCTGGGAGAGGGTAAGCGAGGCCACCGGCACCAGCACGTCGCTGGTGTTGGGCAGCGCATGGAGGAGCCAGAGCCGCGCGGGGGCGAAGCCCAACGCCCGGCCCTGCTGCAGGAAGCCGCGCTGGGCCACGTCGGCCAGGGCCTGGCTCGCCTGAAAATAAACCGCCGGCAGGAAAGCCAGGCCCAAGACCAGTGCCGGCAGCCACGGTCCACTGGCGCCGGGCCGGGGGAGCCAACTCACCGGCGCCCAAACCAAAGCCGCGATGGCCAGCACGCCCAGAGGCAGGGAAGTGAGCAGCGAGGCGGCGGCGTGCATGCCGGATTGCAGCCACATCCGGGTTCGCCGATGCCCGCCCTCGCCCAGCCAGGGGGGCAACAAGGCAAGCGCCAGTCCCACGAGCCAGGCCCCGGCCCAACCCAGCGCCAGCAATTCCGCGCTGGCTGGGAGGCGCTGGCGTAGTAAGCTGAGCACCGGGCGATGCGATTCCAGCGATACTCCCAAATCGCCATGCACGGCGGCGGCCAGCCAGGCGCCGAGCCGCTGGGGCAGGGTCTGGCGGGGCAGATATTCCGCGCGCAGATGCGCCAGCTCGGCGGGGGCAATCGCCGGATCGAGCTCGAGCGCGGTGAAGGCATCCCCGGGGGTGAGCTGGCCCAGGGCAAAGCACAGCACCAACGCCGCCAATACCGTGATCAGCGCCGCCAGCAGGCGGCGGCCGAGGCTTACCAGCATGTGGTTGCCAGCATAGCGCAGGCGGCAGTGCTTGTGCTGATATTGGTGGCGTCCCTGCAGGGGCAGGTGGCGCGCGTGGATGTGTCGGGGAATTTTGGCGGGCGCCTGACCGTGCCCGTGGCCAGCCCGCCGCAGACGTTGAATCCGCTGTTCGGCACCGACGCCACCGCAAAATTAATCGCCAGCGTGACCCAGGCGGACTTGATGCACATCAACCCGCGCACCCTGCAGGTGGAAGCGGCGCTGGCCACCACGGTGGAGCACCGGACAGCCACCCGCTGGATTGTGCATCTGCGCCGCGGCGTGCGCTTCAGCGACGGGGCGCCGTTCACCTCGCAGGATGTGGCCTTCAGCTTCGAGGTCTACACCGACCCGAAACTCAACCCTCCCGGCCGCGAGCTGCTCACCGTGAAGGGCAAGCCGATTGTCTGCAAGGTGCTGGACGGCGACACGGTGGAGCTGGACCTGCCCGCGCCACTGGCGGTGGGCGACCGGGTTTTTGACAGTGTCTGGATGCTGCCGCGACACAAGCTGCTGGCCCTCTATCAGGCCGGGCAACTCGAACACGCCTGGGAGATGGGGGTGGCGCCGGATTCGCTGGCGGGATTGGGACCGTTCCGGATCGCCGGCATCCAGCCTGGCCGTCAGATTCAGTTGGAGCGCAATCCTCATTATTGGCGCAGCGACAGCCACGGGCGCCTGCTGCCCTTTCTCGACGCCATCGAACTGCCGGAGGTTTCCGATCCCAACCTGCGACTCACGCTGTTTCTGCGCGGACAAGTGGACGGGCTGGAACAAATCAACAGCAGCGATGCGGCCCGGCTGGGACGGTTGGCCTGCTGCCGGGTGCTGGACGCCGGCCCCGGACTGAACCCGGAGATGCTGGTGCTCAACCAGACGCCGGGGCCGGAGCCGGCGCGGGCGTGGTTTCGCGATGCGCGCTTCCGCCGGGCGATTTCGCTGGCGCTCGATCGCGGCAACCTGGTCCGCAACGTGTACGGAGGCAAGGCGCGGCCGCTGGCTTCGCTCACCAGTCCCAGCGCGGGCGTCTGGGCCGACCCGACCCGGCCGCCGCGCCAGAATCTGGTCGAGGCGCGGGCACTGCTCACCCTGGCCGGATTCGTCTGGCGGCAGGATCGCTGGTATGACGCCGCGGGCCATGCCGTAAGCTTCTCGCTCCTCTATCCCTCCTCGAACGCTGATCGCGGCCGCATGGCGGTGTTCCTGCAGGAAGACCTGCGCAAGCTGGGCATCGCGGTGCAGGTTACGCCCCTCGATTTCAATTCCTACTTCGACCGGCTGGCGCATCGCCGCGACTTCGAGGCGGCGCTATTGGGGCTGTCCATGCCGGATGCGGATCCGAACGTGGAGGGAAGCGAGTGGAGTCTGGACGGGGGGGCGCATTTGTGGAATTTGCAGCCGCAACATCCCACCGCCTGGGGCGCGCAGTTGGACCAGCTCTTCCGGCAGCAGCTCACCGCCAACGACGCGGCCGCGCGGCTGCGCGACTATCGCCGGATGCAGGCGATTGAACGCGAACAGTTGCCGTTTATTCCGCTGGTGGCGCCGGATGTGCTGGCGGCAGCGCGGCGAGGGCTGCAGGGAGCGGAGGCGGCGCTGCTGCCGCCGCATCTGTTGTGGAATGCCGACCGGCTGTACTGGGTTTCGGCCGCGGGCCACTAGACATTGCCCGGCGCGGGGTCCGTGCCGGGCTGGTATGCTGGGGGGAAGTTTGTCCAGGACCATGTCCGCTTCCTCGCCGGTACCGGATGCGCCGCTCCTGCGTCTGCAGGACCGGGAAGCCTTCCGGCGGCACGTCGCCCGGCACGGACCGCCGGACGGCGCCTACTTTGTCCGTCAGGCCGAGGCGTTGGTGCAGGCCGGGCGACAGGACCCGCTGCCGGTGGTGGCGATGGCCGAAACCCTGGTGGAGCAGGCGCGATCGAGCAGCCGGGGCGAGGACTTGGCGGTGGCGCTGCGGGCACGCGGCAACCTGGCGTTTTTATGCGCTGACTATGCGCGGGCGGTGGAGGATTATCGCGCCGCCCTGGAGGGGTTTGGCGGCGACGAGGTGGAGCGGGGACGGACGCTGAGTTCGCTGCTGCATCCGCTGGCCATGCTGGGCGATCATGAGGCCAGTCTGGCGGCGGCGGAGGAGGCGCGGGGGTGCTTTGCGCGGGCCGGCGACCGGCGGCGGCTGGCGCGGCTGGAGATCAACCTGGCCAGCGTGTGGTTCCGGGAAGACAAGTTCCACGAAACCCTGGCAGCGATCGAGCGGGCGGAGGCGGGGCTGAAGACCTGCGATCCCCAACAGGAAGACACGGAGGCCTGGGCGGCGATTCGCGTCACCCGGGCGGTGGTGCTGATCAACCTGACCCGATTCGAGGAGGCCGAGCGGGCCTACGAAGAGGCGCGCGATTACGCCCGCGGGCAGGGGCTGCTGGGCCTGGCGGCGCAGGCGGAATACAACATCGGCTACTTGTATTTTCTGCGGGGGCAGCATGTACAGGCCATCCACGCGCTGGATCAGGCGCGGGAAACGGCGCGCGCGGGGGGGGACAAGCTGCACCTGGCGCTGTGTGATCTGGATCAGGCGGATGTGTGCATCGAGCTGCATCTGTATGCCGACGCCCTGCGGCTGGCGCATTCGGCCTTGCTGCAGTTCCAGACGCAGACCATGCCCTACGAACAAGGCAAGGCGCTCTCCAACATGGCGGTGGCGGAGCTGTTCCTGGGCCACGATCACGCGGCCCTGGAACTGCTGCAGCGGGCGGAGGAGGTGTTTGGCGCCGCCCACAATGAGTTCTGGGTGCATATGGCGTGCCTGTACCGGGGGGTGGTGCTGCTGCAGTCGGGGCGCTGCTTCGAGGCGCTGCCGCTGAGCCGGCGGGCGCGCGCCTTTTTTGAGCAGCGGCGGGCGCACACCAAGGCGATCTACGCCGGCATTCTGGAAGCGCGGGCGCTGGCGGCGGCGGGCGATGCGGCAGAAGCGGAGGCGGCGCTGCAGCGGGTGCTCGGCGCGCTCGCCCCGCTGCAGGCCCCCTGGCTGCACGGGCAGGCGCAGATGCTGCGGGGAGAACTGGCGGAAGCCCGGGGCGAGCGGCCGGCCGCGCTGGCGGCGTATGGGGACGCCATGGCGCAGGTGGAGGCCATCCGCGGGCAGATCAATTTCGACGAGCTGCGCATTTCGTTTCTGCGCGATCGCGGGCGCATTTATGAGCGCGCCGTGGCGCTGCTCGCGGCCGACGAGCCGGGCGATGCCGAGGCGGTGTGGCGGCAGATCGAACGGGCAAAGTCGCGGGCGCTGGCCCAGGTCATGACCGGCGGGCTCACGGCGCTGCAGCCGGCGGCCGGAGCGGGCAGCCGCGTGGTGCACGCGATGCAGCGCCTGCGCGAAGAGCTGAGCTGGTACTACCGCCAGTTGAATGCCGAAGAATCGGCAGCGGTGGCCTCGCCGGGCGCCCGCGGCGTGGAAGCGGTGCTGGAGGCGATTCAGGCGCGGGAGCATGAACTGCTGCGGGCTATTCGCGAGATGCCGGAGGGCGCCTCGCCGCTATGGGCGCTGGAAGACGACATCGGATTCCGGCAGCATCTGCAACCGGTGCTGCAGGGCGCCAATCTGGTGGAGTATTTTCCCTGTGGGCCCTCCTTTGTAGCGGTGGTCGCGGGCCCCGAGGGCATGCGGGTGCGGCGTCTGGAGGGGGAACGGAGCGCGGTCGAGGGGGCGCTGCGGCTGCTACGCTTCCAGGTGGGCGGGCAGGCGATGGGCCGCGAGCACTTCCGCCGGCATGGCGCGGCGCTGCAACAGGCCACCGAGTCGCATCTTCGCCTGCTGTACGAGCTGCTGATCGCACCGGTGGCGGCGTGGCTGGATCAACCGCAGGTGGTATTTGTTCCCCATGGCATGCTGCACGCCCTGCCCTTCGTGGCCCTGCGCGACGCCAACGGGTGGATGCTGGATCGGCACCGCATCTCGCAGGCGCCCAGCGGGCGGTTGCTGGGGCAGATGGCGCGACAGCCGGCCAGCCCGCGGGAGGGAGCGGTGCTCGTCGCCGCCGACAGCAGCGCGGTGCGAGAGGAAATCGCCGCGACGGCGCGCGCCTGCCCCGGGCTCAGGCAGGGGCGCGATGGCGAGGCGACGCTGGAACAGGTGCGGGCGGCGGCCGCCGCCAGCCGGCATCTGCATGTGGCCGCGTCGGGGGAAGTGCGCGACCTTGCGCCCGACCTGGCGGCGCTGCCGCTGGCGGACGGGCGGCTCAATGTGATTGACATTGCCCACCTGCGGCTGCAGGCGGACCTGGTGGTGCTGAGCGGCATCGGCAGCACGCTGGGGAATTTGAGCCATGCCGATGAAACCCTGGGATTGGCCCGGGCCTTCCTGCTGGCCGGGGCGCGCGCAATGCTGTACACGCTGTGGCCGCTTCCCGACCCGGTGGCGGCGGAATTTTGCGAATCTTTTTACCGCGCCTGGAACGGCGGGCGGCAGACGCCGGCGGCCGCGGCGCATCAGGCACGGATGGAGTTGCGCCGCCGCCACGCGCATCCGTTCTTTTGGGCGGCGTTTCAACTCTACGCCTGCCCGACGGCGGCGGTTAGCGACCTTGCGCCAGGCGTTGGGCCAGGCGCTGCGGCAAGCCGGCATTGAGAATGCGCCGCTGCGCCCCCTCCAGGTCATAGGGCGTGCGGTGATACTCCACCCGGCCGCTCTCGGGGTCGTAGAGCACAAAGGCGGCCCGCCAGTCATGATCGCGGGGCTGTCCCACCGATCCGGGGTTGAGGAGATAGCGCTCGCCGGGCTGCAACTGCAGGGTCCGGACGTGACGCCCGGCGTGCGCGCCGGGGTTGGGCTCGGCGGCTGACTCCAACCACCGCACCTGATCGTCGCCGAGGGCGAAGCCGCCCTGCAGGTGGGAATGGCCGAACCAGTGGACGGCGGCGGTGGTGGCGGCAAACGAGGCCGCGGCCTGCACCGGATCCAGCAGGTATTCGTCCTCATCGAGAGGCGAGCCGTGCACCAGAAGGTCGTTGTGCCAGCTCAGCGGCCCGGCGGGCAGACCTTCGAGCCATTGCAGATGTTCCGGTTCCAACTGGCGGTGGGTCCATTGCGCGGCGGTGGCGGCCACCGGATTGAACCATTCAATCCCATAGAGAGAGGCGCAGGCGCGGTCGTGGTTGCCGCGAATCACCAGCGGGGTGTGGGCGCGAACCCAGGCGGAGGCCTCGTTGGGGCTGGCGCCGTAACCCACCACGTCCCCGAGACAGAGGCTCGCCTGGAAATTGCCGGCAGCCTCGACCACCGCCTGCAGCGCCTCCCAATTGGCGTGAACGTCGCTATAGATGAGAACTGTCAGAGTGGTCCTCGTGGTCTGCTTATCATCTCAGATTTTCCCTGGCGGCCCGCCCTCCGGCCGGAGCGCGGCACGGAGTTCCCGGAGTTCGCGCTGCAAGTCGCCGAGGCGCGCGAAGACGGCGGAGGAACGCAGCCACTGGCGATGATCAAAAGCGGGTGAGCCGCTGTACATGCGGCCGGGGGCCAGGTCGCCATGGGTGCCGCTCTGGGCGGTGATGATCGCTCCCCGGCCGATGGTGCAGTGTCCGGCCACGCCCACCTGGCCGGCAAGCAGCGCCTGATCCTCGATGTGCGTGCTGCCGGCGAGCCCCACCTGGGCGCAGAGCAGAACATCTTCTCCGATCTGGCAGTTGTGGCCGATTTGGGCGAGATTGTCCACCTTGGTGCCGTTGCCGATGCGGGTGACATCGAGGCTGGCGCGGTCCACGCAGCTATTGGCTTGAATCTCGACGCGATCTCCCAGGGCCACGGTACCCACCTGGGGAATCTTGAGGTGGCGGCCCTGCGGGTCGGCGGCAAAGCCGAAGCCGTCACCGCCCAGCACCACACCAGGCTGCAAAATCACATCGTCGCCCAGGACCGTACCCTCGCGAATTACGACATGCGCGTGGGCCAGCAAGCGCGCCCCGGCCCGCACGCCGGGATAGAGCACCACGTGAGGATGCAGGATGGCATCATCGCCCAACTCGCAGCCTTCCCCCACCACGGCATAGGCGCCGATGTGGCAGCGCGCGCCCAGCCGGGCGGTGGGATGGACGCGGGCGCTGGCATCCACGCCCGGAGCGGGGCGCCAAGAGGGCCGCAGCACGGCGATGACCTGGGCCACGGCCAGCGCCGGCTGGGCGACCCT
>JBQCEU010000092.1:0-3271 GCA_051959955.1 Terriglobales bacterium
GTGCATACGTTTTCCCTGGCGGATGATCCGGATGCCGCAGCCCTGACGGTGGCCACGCGCATGCGCGGCAGCGCCTTCAAGAATGAGTTCGGCAGCATGCCGCTGGGCAGTCAGTTTGAGATGCAAGGACCGTTCGGTGACTTCACCCTGCCCAACCGCGACAACCGCTGGCTGGTGCTGCTGGCAGGAGGCATCGGCATCACGCCTTTCCGCTCCATGGCGCGGACGGCGGCGCACCGCAAACTGGGGCACCGGATGGTGCTGTTTTATGGCAACCGCCGGCCGGAAGATGCGGCCTTCCTCGAGGAATTGCAGGCGCTGCAGCAGGAGAACCCGCACTTCACCTGCGTGCCGGTGATGTCGGAGATGGAGAAATCGGCGCGGCCGTGGAACGGCGCGAAAGGTTTCATTGACGCCAATCTGATCGCCGGCCCGCTCAAGGACGCGGTGAATCCCATCTACTTCATCGCCGGACCTCCCGGCATGGTCATTGCCATGCGGAAGATGCTGCAGGGCGCAGGCGTCGACGACGACGACATCCGCACCGAGGAGTTCTCCGGCTACTAGAGAGCAGAGCTGCTTTTGCCCTAGCGGCACCGGGCGGCGGTTCAACCGGCGTTTTTCCGCTCCCGTGAGGCGCTGCGGCGGCGGCGCGAGATGGCGCGGTGCGCCGCGGTGCTCTTGGGCTCGCGCTGTAGAGCCTCGGGGCTGTGCTTGCGCCGCAGCACCGGCTTGGCTGGTTTGCTGCTGTCGCCCTTGCGGCGGTCGGGCGAGGCCTTGCGGCCGGCACGGGCACGGGCCGGTTTCACACGCAGGCTTATCGGCCGCCGGCGATGCTTGAGGGTGGCGGCCGTGCGCCGCACGGCTCTGGACTTGGGTTGTCGCGGCATGACCACTGAGATGCCGACCGCCATGGCGACGAAAGGGGCCTGGAAGGGAACCCTGATTCTCGGCCTCGATCCTGCCTCCGGTGAGTCAACTCGGCCGCGTTGCGACCGGGCCTGCTATGCTGAATTTAGCTCATGCTGAAGATGTACACCACCACATATTGTTCCGACTGCCGGCGCGCCAAGCGCCTGCTGGCCGAACACGGCATCGCCTACGAGGAAGTCAACATCGAACAGGTGGAGGGAGCGGCGGAGTGGGTGGCCGCGCATAACCAGGGCAAGTACAAGGTGCCCACCTTCGACCGCGACGGTCATGTCTTCGCCTGCAGCCCCTACAACGCCGCCTTGCTGCGGCGCGAGCTGGGTCTGCCCGCTCCGGCAGCCGCCGGCACGACGGCATAGCGCAACAGCAGCAGCCCGGCGTGGGATTTGACGCTCAGCGGCCGCAGACGCGGTGAACGCGCGGGAGAGAACGCCTGTCCGGCGACGATGCCCGGCCGCGGCGCGGCGAGGGATCGGCCGGCCAGCCGCGGCGCCACGGTGAGAAACAGCTCGTGCAGGGCGCCGGCGGCCAGAAATTCGGCGAACAGCGTCGGCCCGCCTTCGTGCAACAGGCGGCGTACACCGAACCCGTCAAACAAAAGCCGCACCATTTTCGCCACCGGCAGAGCCTGGCCGCCCGGCGCCACCGTGCGCACCTCGACCTGGGCGCGGGCACGCCGCAGCCGCGCCCGCAGGCGCTCGGCGCCCTGGGCGGAGGTCAGGATCACCACCCGGGAAGCGGGCGTCTGCAGTGCGGCGCAGCCGGCATCGAGATCGCCGCTGCGGCTCACCACCGCCAGCAGCGGCCACTCCGGCCTGCCCCCGGCGGCGCGCCAGCGGTTTAATGCCGGCCGCGCCGGCGGATAGGTGAAGCCCGGATGCCAGAGCGCCTGCCGTCCGGCGGCGCGCAGCGTCCCGGCGCCCACCATCACCGCATCACAGGCGGCGCGCAACAGTCCCATGGTGAAGCGGTCGCCGGGATCCTCACCGCTGATCGTGCCCCCGCCCGCGCCCCGCGGCAGTTGATAGCTGGCCACTCCGTCAGCCGAACTGACAAAGTTGGCAAAAACGAAGGGTGCGCGGCCACCCGCGGGGAGCCGCAGATCGCCGCCATAGAGGCGCTGCAGTGCAGCGGGAAGCGCGCCGGGGCCGCCCGCGGGTGCTTGCCACAGGGTGTGAAGGCGCACGGCGGGCGCCTATGTCCCCCCGGTGGTGAACGGCGCCTTGGCGCCGCCGACCACCTGAAAGACCAGTTCCTTCTCGCAGTAGTCGCACTCCATCTCGTACTTGCGCGTAATCAGACACTTCATGTAGTCATCGGGGCCGGGGTAGATGTTGTACACCCGCTTGCATTCCGGACACTCGACTGCCAGGATCGAACCGCTCATTCAACCTCCTATGAATCGCGGGCGCCCGGCTGCGCTGCGCTCCGCCGCCCGCTCTCCTGACTCTCAGGCGACGCTGCGCCGGGCGGCCGCGCCCGGCTCCGCATCTGCCGAGAATGGGGCAGGAGCTTCGCGCGGAGTTGCGCCGTCCTGACCGCCGTTTTCAGTTTATCCCTTCTCCTGCTTTCTACTCATCGCGGGCGCCCGGCTACGCTGCGCTCCGCCGCCCGCTCTCCTGACTCTCAGGCGACGCTGCGCCGGGCGGCCGCGCCCGGCTCCGCATCTCCCGATAGTGGGGGCAGGGGCTTCGCGTGGGGTCACGCCAGCCCGCCCTCTGTGTTCAGTCTAACCTTTGCCATCCTTCTCGAAGGGGTGGCTGCGGTCGTAGACCTCGGTGAGCTGGCGGATGTCGGTGCGGGTATAGCGCTGGGTGGTGGCCAGGCTGCGGTGGCCGAGCATCTCCTGGATGGCGCGCAGATCGGCCCCCTCGCTCAGTAAATGGCTGGCGAACGCGTGGCGCAGGGCGTGAGGATGCAGATCCAGCGGCAGGCCGAAGGCACGGGCCCGCGCCTTGACGATGCGCGCCACCGAGCGGGTGGTGAGGCGGCCGCCGCGGCGGTTGACGAACAGCGCCAACTGGACTGCCTGCCGCGCCTGCTGCAGACACAGGGAGCGGAGCGGCAGGTAGGCGGCGAGCGCCGCCGCCGCCTTGCTGCCCAACGGCGTCAGCCGCTGCTTGCGCCCCTTGCCCAGCACCCGCAGCAGGCCGCCGCGGTGGTCCACATCCTTCAGGTTCAGCCCCACCGCCTCGCTCACCCGCAGCCCGCAGCCGTAGAGGATTTCCAACAGCGCGTGGTCGCGCTCCGGCCAGGCGCTGCCGGCGGGAGCCGCGGCGCCTTCGTCGAGCATCTGGTTGACCTGCGCCGTGGTGGGGATCTCCGGCAGTTTCTTCGGCAG
>JBQCEU010000093.1:0-2226 GCA_051959955.1 Terriglobales bacterium
ATGGACGACTTCGCGAGGCCAAGGAACTGGTTCCCGAGCGCGGCAGCCGAGCCGCCCATGCCCTTGAAGCCCTTCTGGTACTCCGCCTGGGAGACCGTGCCGTCCATGAACCCGTTGGAGAGCTTCGCCAGCTCCGGGGGCATCTGCGCGATGATCTTCTGCAGGTCATCAGCGGCGGACTTGGACTTGTTCATCGCGTCCTGCACGATGAGCCCATCAGGGCCCATGTGGTCCTTGATGTGCTGGTCCATCAGCTGCAGCGTCCCGAGCAGGCCCCGGCCGCCGTTCTCGTCACCGATGTTCTTCGACAGGTCGGTGACGTCGATGCCCATCTGCTGCATCGCCTTCGACGCGATGTTCGAGGGGCGTTCGAGCTGGGTGAGGAGGTTCGCGAGGTTCTGGCTCGACTGCTGGGCGGACTCGCCGTGCTGCGTCATCGTCGCAAGGGCGCCGCCGATTTGGGCGAAGGACAGGTGCGCCACGGATGCCGTGGGGACGATCGCCGCCATCGAGGACGCGAAGTCCTGCATCGTGGTCTTCGCAAGGCCCGACGCCGCGACGAGGCCGTTGGTGACGGAGACGGCCTGATCCGCGCCCTTGCCGTAGTCCAGCAGCACGTCGGTGACGGCCTGCGTCATCGTGGCGAGGTCGACGTTCTCGGCCTTGGCGCCCTCGGCCGCCGCACGGAGCACCTTGAGCCCATCGGCGCCGTGGTACCCGGCCTTCTCCATCACGTACATGCCCTCGGACAGCTGGTCCGTGGCCGTGCCCGTGTCCGCCGCGATGCCCATGATCCCGGTGCGGACCATGCCCAGCTGCGTCTGCGACTCCCCGCCGGCGGTGACGAGCAGTTCGGTGGACTTCTGGAACTTGGCGGCTTCCTCCACGGCGGCGACGCCGATGATCCCGGCAGCAACGACCGCCGCACCGGAGATGACATTGGAGGCTTCGACGATGGACTTGCCGTTGGCCTTGTGCTTGGCGGCCATCGCATCCGAGGCCGCGCCCTGTGCGGCGAACGCCCGGATTTCCGCGTCCGAGGAGGCTTGGACGGCGGCGGCGGCTTCCTTCTGGGCGGTGGCGGTGGCCTTGACCGCTGCGGCTTCCTGCTTCTCGGCTGCGCTGACAGCGGCGGCTGCCTTCTCCGCGGCTGCGGCCTGCTCCTGCGCGGCCTCCTGCGCCGTGATGGTGCCCTCCGCGAGGGCCTTGTTGATCTCCTGGATGGAGCGCTGCTCCTGCTCCGCGGCGGCCTTCCTAGCGAGGGCGGTGCGGTCCGCCGCGTCCGCTTGGGCCTTCGCTGCCGCGTCCGCTGCGGCGACCTTCTGGTCCGCTGCGGCCTTGGCCTCCGTCGCGGCTTCCTTCGCCGCGGCCACCTCGCGCTGGGACGCGGCGACGGCCTTGTCGGCCATCTCCCGGGCGGACTCGCCCACCTTCTTCATCTCCGCGATGGCCTGCGTGCCCTCTGCCCGGAGCTCCATCAGGACAGGGGGCAGGAACGACGTCACAGGGGACTCCTAGAATTTGACGATGCGGGACCAGTTCGCGGTCGCGATGGCCCCGGCCTTGGCGCGGATGCGCTTCGCTGCGGGGCCGAAGTACGGGTACGCCCCCGAATGGGAGCGCGGGTTGCCGAGCTCGACGGCCCGGGCGTACACGGTGGACGGGCCGACGCGGGTCGAGTATGCGGCGGGGCCGAAGGACCGGATGCCGTCCGACTGGATGGAGCGGCGCAGGGTGCCGGTGACCACGTTCGGGTAGTTGTGGGCGTTCGGGATCCGGGGGCGGTGCTTGGCGTGGGAGCCGGAGAAGTTCGCCTGCGCCTCTTTGATCAGGTCCGCGGCGACCATCTGCACGCTGGTGCGGGCGGCGAGGCCAGCCTGGCCCATGCCGCGGGTCAGGGCGGCCTCAAGGTCCCCCAGCCCGCGGACCGCGAATTTCGGGACGACGCTCACGACACGCTCACCCCCGACCTCTCGTCTTGGGCTCTGAGCACGTTCAGCCTCTGCTTCTCAGCCGCGACCTCTTCACGGGCCCGGTCGATGCGGAAGATGCCCTCCACCACGAACTTCGGGGTGTCGAGGAAGTCGTCCCACGTGTGGCCGAGCCCGCGTTTGAGGAACGCGTCGAAGATCAGGAGGTCTTGGAAGTCCTCCGGGATTTCGGACCATTGGCGCTCGCCCCGGATGTAGTCCTTGAACTTCCGGAGCGCCCAGTAGGGGACTGCTT
>JBQCEU010000094.1:0-2543 GCA_051959955.1 Terriglobales bacterium
TCGCCTATGTCATCTATACCTCCGGCTCCACCGGCCAGCCCAAGGGCGTCGCCGTCGGCCATCGCGCGCTCCTCAATCACACCCTCTGGTTCAACGCGCGCTACGCGCTTGGTCCCACGGACCGCGTGCTGCAGAAGACGCCGCTGACCTTCGACGCTTCCCTCTGGGAGGTTCTCTCCACCCTGACCGCCGGCGCCACGCTGGTGCTGGCGCGGCCCGAGGGTCACGGCGATCCCGCCTATCTCGCGCAAGCGCTCGTCGACGAGACCATCACCATCCTCCAGCTGGTGCCCTCGCTGCTGCCGGCGCTGTTGGCGGAGCCGATGCTGTCAGAAGCGCGTCATCTCCGCCTCCTCTTCTGCGGCGGCGAGGCGCTGCCGGCGGCGTTGGTTGCGCGCGCCCGGCAGGTGCTGCAGGTGCCGCTCCACAATCTCTATGGCCCGAGCGAAGCGACGATCGATGCGACGAGTTGGGCCTGCGAGGATACCTCCGCCGGCGAGAGCGTGCCGATCGGTCGACCCATCGCCAACCTGCGCGCCTATGTGCTGGACGAGCATCTCTCGCCGCTGGGGGTGGGGTGCGTGGGCGAGCTTTATCTGGGTGGGGTTGGCCTGGCGCGGGGCTATCTCGGGCGGGGCGATCTCACGGCCGAGCGCTTCATCGCCGATCCCTTCGGTGCGGATGGCGGGCGGCTTTACCGCAGCGGCGATCTCGTGCGCTGGCGGGAAGGTGGCGTGCTGGAGTTCCTGGGCCGCCGCGATGGGCAGGTGAAACTGCGGGGCGTGCGCATCGAGCTCGCTGAGGTGGAGGCGGCGCTTCTCTCGCATCAAGGCGTGAGCGGCGCCGCGGCGGCTGTCCGCGCCGATCGGCTCGTCGGCTATGTGGTGGGGGACGGCGTGAGCGCGGGCTCGCTGCGCGCGCATCTGGCGGCGCGTCTGCCGGCGGCGCTGGTGCCGCAGAGCCTGGTGTTTCTCGCGCATCTGCCGCGCACGGCATCGGGCAAGCTCGACCGGCGGGCGCTGCCGGCGCCGGCGCCGGCGGCCGCCGACCCCCCGCCGCAGGGGGCGGCGGAGGAGCTGTTGGCGGCGCTGTGGCGCGATCTCCTCAAGCTGCCGCGGGTCGGGCGCTTCGACAATTTCTTCGAGCTGGGCGGCCATTCGCTGCTGGCGATGCAGCTGATGGCGCGGCTGCGGCATGTGTTCGGGGTGGAGCTGGGGGTGCGCGCGCTCTTCGAGCATCCCGTGCTTTCCGCGCTGGCGGCGCTGGTGTCGGGGGCGCCGCCGGCCGAAGCGTTGGTGGTGGCGCCGCGTCCGGCGCTGCTGCCGCTGTCCTTTGGCCAGGAGCGGCTGTGGTTCCTGGCGGCGCTGGAGGCGGGGTCGAGCTACACGACGGTGGCGCTGGCGTTGCGTCTTTCGGGTGCGCTCGATGCCGCGGCGCTCGCGCAGGCCCTCCGCGCGATGGTTGAGCGGCACGAGGCGCTGCGCACGGTCTATCCGGTGGTGGACGGGGTGGCGGTGCAGCAGGTGGCGGCTGGCGCTCGCTTTGCGCTGGAGCATGAGGAGATCGGCGAAGCCGCGCTTGCGGCACGGCTCGAGGGGCTGGCGCGGCATCGCTTCGATCTGGCGCAGGAGCTGCCGGTCAAGGCGGTGCTGCTGCGGCTTGGGGAGGCGGCTCACGTGCTGGCGCTGGTGGTGCATCACATCGCCTTCGACGGCTGGTCGGCGGGGGTGCTGGTGCGGGAGCTGGCGGCGCAGTACCGCGCGGCCTGTGCGGGGGAGACGGCGTCGTTGCCGCCGCTTCCGCTGCAGTATGCGGATTGGGCGCTGTGGCAGCGGCGGCGGGCGCCCGCGGCGGGACTTGCCTATTGGCGGCGGGCGCTGCTGGGGGCGCCGGAGGTGCTGGCGCTGGCGACGGAGCGGCCGCGCGAGGCGCGGCGGGGGCGCGGTGCGGCGCTCTCGGTGCAGTTGGATGGGGCGCTGACGGGGCGCTTGCGGGGTCTCTGCCGCGCGGAGGGGGTGACGCTGTTCATGGCGCTTTATGCGGCGCTGTCGGTGGTGCTGTGGCGCTGGAGCGGGTCGGGCGACGTGGTGGTGGGGACGGCGGCGGCGGGCCGCGAGCGCGCCGAGGTGGAGGGTCTGATCGGCTTCTTCGTCAACACGCTGGCGCTGCGGCTTAAGCTGGATGGGTCTGAGAGCGTGCGCGATCTCCTGGCGCGGGCGCGGGCGGTGGCGCTCGGTGCTTATGCGCATCAAGAGGTTCCCTTCGAGCAGGTGGTGGAGGCGCTGCAACCGTCGCGGCGCTTGGATGCGAGCCCGCTCTTCCAGGTGATGCTGGTGCTGCAGGGGGCGGCGCCGGCGGTGCCGGATCTTGCCGGGCTCGACATCGAGGCGCTCGCCGTGCCGGCGGTGTCGGCGCCGTTCGATCTCACCTTGTCGCTGGCCGAGCGGGAGGACGGGATCGTCGGCGAGCTCGTCTACGACGCCGATCTCTACGCGCCGGCGGCGGCGGCGCGGCTGGTGGCGGCATTGGCGCAGGTGCTGGCG
>JBQCEU010000095.1:0-3763 GCA_051959955.1 Terriglobales bacterium
CAGCCGGGCACCCGGCGGCGAATCTCCGCGATGGTGGCGGCGAAGATCCGCGCCCCGCCCAGGTTGTCGTCATCGCGGTTGACCGAGGTGACCACCGCGTGCCGCAGCCCCAGCCGCTCCACCGCCTCCGCCACCCGCCGCGGCTCATCCAGATCCATCGCCCCCGGCCGCCCCTTGGGCACGGCGCAAAACCCGCAGCGCCGGGTGCACACATTGCCCAGGATCATGAAGGTCGCGGTGCCGTGGTTCCAGCACTCGCCGATGTTGGGGCAGCGCGCCGACTCGCACACCGTGTGCAGATCCAACTGCCGCGCCAGCCCCAGCAGCCGGTGGTAGTTCTCACCACCCGGGGCGCGCACCCGCAGCCACTCCGGCCGCGGTCCGCGCGGCGCCGCCGTCGTCTCGATTTGTATGAGCGTGTCCACGCGCGCAATCCTGCTTTCAATTATACTGGGGCGCAGAGGTGCTCCGGTGAGCGATCGCGCCTGCAAGGAACGCGTGCGTTGGCTGGCCAGCCAGGTCGGGCTGGAAGTGTTCTTCATTTCCCCCGGCGAGCTTGAGCCCGGCCCGCTGCTCGGCGCCGTGTTCACGCTCGAGGATTTCGACTCCGATCTCGAGCACTTCGACCCCGCCAGCGTCACCGACGACCAGATCCGCGCCGCCATCGAGCGCGCCCGCCTGGCGCTCGCCCAACGCTGCGGCTGCGAGATCGTGCACGACGGCGCCGGCGTCTTCCGCTGCCTGCGCCACGGCGTCGAATGCGACACCGGCGAGGAAGTTGACCCGGTGATCCGGCAGACGCTGCGTTGGACCGCCGCCTGCCCGGTGGGCGGCGTCAGCCAGGCCTTCCATCTGCTCGGCCACCCCCCGCCGGAAAAATAGTCTCTTCACTCTTAGGAGAATACGCCGCCATGTCCCGTGCCCTCCGCCTGCTCTGCCCTCTCGCAGCCATCGCGCTGCTCGCTGGGGTGGCCGCGCCCCGCGCCCATGCCCAGAAGGCGCTCCAGCGCCTCCAGCGCTCCGCCCAGGTTTTCCATGAGATCATGGTCGCCCCCGACGGCGGCATCCCCGACCTGGTGCTGCAGCACGCCCAGTGCGTGATGATCGTGCCCGGCTACAAACGCGCCGGCTTCGGCTTCGGCGGCGAGTTGGGCCGCGGCGTCGTCACCTGCCGCGTCCCCGCCGCCCAGGGTCAGGCCGCCGGCTGGTCGGCCCCGCTGTTCGTCTCCCTCGGCGGCGCCAGCTTCGGCCTGCAGATCGGCGCCCAGGAGAGCGACGTGGTGATGCTCATCATGAACCGCGACGGCGAGGACTCCCTGCTCAAGGACAAGGTCTCCCTCGGCGGCGACATGGCCGCCACCGCCGGCCCCGTCGGCCGCACCGCCAACGCCCAGACCGATCTCAAGCTCAACGCCAAAATGCTCGCCTACTCCCGCAGCAAGGGCCTCTTCGGCGGCCTCACCATCAAGGGCGGCGTCATCAAGCAGGACCACGACAGCAACCCGTGGCTCTATCACAACGCCACCGCCGAACAAATCCTCAACGGCAAGGTCGCCCGCCCCGAAGCCGCCGCCAGCCTGCTCACCGAACTCAACCGCCGGGGCAACTAGGCCTCGTTGCTCATCCGGACGCGGCTGCGGCCGGGCTATGCTGCCAATAGCCGAGCATGGCCCAGCCCCGCCCCCACCTGAGCAAAGCGCCGATTGCGGAGGCCGTGATCGAGTTGCGCACCCTGCCGCGCCCCGAAGCGGCGCTGCCGTGTCTGCAGGAGCTCGCTGCCACCCTGCAAGCACGTTTCCCCAAACAGACACTGCTCCGCGAAGCCGAGGTAGCGCTGAACCTTCCCGCCGTCGGCGCGCCAACCGCCGAGCCCAAGGCGCACAATCACGGCATTCTGCTGACCTCCGCAGACAGCAAGGTCGTCATCCGGCTCGCCTCCGATAACTTCGCCTATAGCCGGCTGGCTCCCTACACGAGTTGGGAAGAGGTCATTCAAGAGGCATTTCCCCTCTGGCAACAGTACGCACGCACTGCAGTGCCCCGCGCCGTCTCACGCTACGCGGTTCGCTACATCAACCAGATGGATCTGCTCGGCGACGATGCAGCGCGGTACCTCGAGGCCCTCCCGCAACCGCCCGTTTCGCTGCCGCAGAAGGGCTTCACCTGCCGCATGATCCTGGATGACCCACAAAGATCCTGCACCGTCGTAGTCACCCAGGCCACCGCGCCCGCCCCCCCACGAGGCACCATGAAGCTGCTGCTCGACATTGATGTCTTTCGCGAAGGAAGCTGGGCCGTCGCCGAAATTTCGCCCGCCAGCTTCACACCTCTGCGTGAACTGAAGAACCAGGTCTTCTTCGCCAGCTTGACCGACGCCGCCGTGGAAAGGTATATCTGAGCCATGCTCAGCGCTGGAGCCTCGCGCCCGCCCGCCGCCGAGTACCGTTCTGCCCAGACATTCGGCAGCAGCAGCGCCGCCGGAATTATCGCCGACTCCTGGAAGAGCCAACTGGCCCACTGGGCGGTATCGGCTAGCCTGGGAGCCGCGCTTCGCGATCTGGACCGGGTGTGGGAAGAGCGAAACCATCCGGGCCAAGGCGCTGTGCAACCTCAAGCCTACCTTCAGGCGCGCGCCTTCCTCGCTTCGCTCCTGCCTTGGGCGCCCCATCCGGACATATCGGCGGATGCGGAGGGCGAGCCTTCGTTCGAGTGGGATTTCGGACCGGACCGCTGGCTGGTCGCCAGCATCGCCGCCGACGGCAGCATCAGCTACGCCGCGAATCGGGGCATGGAACGGCAGCGCGGCACGACGGTGTTCACCGGCTCGTTGCCGGAAACCATCGCTTCGCTCCTCGCGGATTTGCAGCGTGGATGAGGCCAGACCAGCCTACGAGCTCGGCCCGGCCGACGTCGTGGCGCGTTTCCTGCACCACAATGACGAGATAAGGGCCAACGGCCGGGTACATTTCTCGAGCCTAATGCCGGACAGGTCCGGCGAGCGATCCGTAGCCCACATCAACGGCCTTGACGAGGCGGCGATCTGGTCGCTGGGATCAAACACCCTAAGCCCGCCACAGTGGGCAAGGGTCACCGGCAGAGCCGACATCCCCGTCGAAGCAGTGATCCGCGTCCGTCTGCGAGCCATTCGCGATGATCTCGGGTTTGTTCGCCACGCCAAGATCGCCGGCTGGCCGGAAGGCGCGGACGACAAGTCCGCGCAACAGGAATTGGCGCGGGCGCTTGCCCAGGCCGCAACCGCGGTGCGTGCCTAGTCCCCTAATAGACCGGTAACATCCTTCGGGTGCCGCGACACCGCCGCCGCCCAGCGCCCGAAGCGCCCATCGGCGTTCACCGCCCGTACCCACTCGTCCAGAGCCGCCCGTTTCGCCCGCGCCTCGGGCGTGTCCTGGCCCTTCACCTCCAGCACCAGCGTCGTGCCGTTCCGCAGACGGATGAGAAAATCCGGCCGGTACTTCCTGGTCACGCCGGCAAAGTGGTACAACACCTCAAAGCCCAGGTGGTCGTTCTTCGCCCAGGCCCCCATCACAGTTTCAAATGCGCCTGCACTGCACGGGGCTCGGCGGCAAGCGGATCGAAGAGGTCCATTTTGCCGCCACCTACACGCCGCTGCCCGTCCAAGCGCTGACGATTACAATTCTGCCGCCGCCCGACGTGCCGAAGCCGGCGGCATGAGGGATCCTTCGGGAGGGGCTTTGCCCAACTAACCACGCATCGCCTGCGCCACCAGCGCCACCCCCACCAG
>JBQCEU010000096.1:0-10243 GCA_051959955.1 Terriglobales bacterium
AACACCACCCAGACACTGCAAACACTGGGGACATATTCCGTCAAAGCGACCAGCAACGGGTTGACAGCGGCTTCGGCCACGGTGCGCGTACTGCAGGCAAGCTATGCCCTGCCGGCGACTGCCGTCGGGGCCTCCTCGTCAGCGCAAAGGGTCACCTTTGGCTTCAGCTCGGCCACCCAGGTGGCCAATGTGCAGGTTCTCTTCCAGGGTGCATCCGGACTGGACTTCGTGGCGGGCAGCGGTGCCAACTGCGTCGGGACGCAGATCGCCGGCGGCACCTGTACGGTGTCGGTGATCTTCAAGCCGACCGCCCTGGGGCGGCGGCTGGGCGCGGTCGTACTGACCACCTCCACCGGCGCCAGCCAGACGATTTATTTGAGCGGCATCGGGCAGGGCCCGGGGGCCAACTTCGCGCCCCATGCGCAAACCCAAATCGGCAGCTTCACCGGGTATCCGGATGCGTTGGCATTTGACGGCAACAACAATCTGTACGTGGCCGACTATCCGGCCGATGATGGCGTGGGCCAGGTGGTCAAGATGCCGATGGTCAACGGGGTTCCGTCCACGGCGCAGCAGACGGTGGTGGCCCGCGACCTGGAGTACGTGGATGGGCTGGCGTTTGATGGCGCCGGAAACTTGTTCGTGTCTGACTACAACATGAACAAGCTGATTGAAGTGCCGGCCAACGGCGGCCCCGATATTACATTGCTGTCCAACGTGGATGACAGCAACCCGACGACCATCTTCAATCCCGCCGGCCTGGCTGTGGATGCCAACGGCGACCTGTTCATCTGCGACTGGGGCAATAACCGCATCATCGAAGTGCCCAACCAGAACGGCACGCCCAATCCGGCAGCGGCCATTTATATTGGCCAGGGACTGGCGGCGCCTTCGGGTATCAAGGTGGACCTCAACGGCGACCTGCTGGTGGCTGACTGGGGCAATGCGCGCATTGTACGGATTCCGCTGCAGAACGGTGTTTACAATTCGGCCGCCCAGACGACGATTCTCACCGACCTGGCCGGGCAGCCATCCGACCTGGTGCTGGATCCGGCGGGCAACATGTATCTGGCGTTGGAGAACGCCAACGCCATCGAGGTGGTGCCCTACGAGGGCGGCGCCTACAATCAGGCGGACGCCTACCTCGTAGCCAAAAATCTTTTCAACCCCGACGCGCTCACTTTGGATGGCGCCGGAAATATCTACTTCTGCGACACCTACAACGGCCTCACCTACATGCTCGACACCGTGCATCCGCCGGCGCTGGCGTTCGGCGATGTCGGCGTGGGGCAGATCTCTCCGCAGCAAACGGTCCCGGTGCTCAGCCTGGGCAATCAGCCGTTGAGCATCAGTTCGGTGCAGTTCGCGGCCAAGTTTCCGAATCAAGCCAGCACCTGCACCGGCACGCTCAATCCGGGTCAGAAGTGCAATCTCAACCTTTCGTTTGCCCCCACCGCGCTGGGGCAGGTCAACGACTCCGTTACTATCACGGACAACGCCGTCAATCTGCCGAGCCCGACCCAGACCATTGGCTTGAGCGGCAACGGCGTGCTGGGGCCGCAGGCGATCACCTTGTCGCCCGCCGGTCCGCTGACATACACGCCCAATCCGATTCCGCTCGCGGTGACCGGTGGCGGGTCCGGCAATCCGGTGACCTTGCAAGTGGTGAGCGGGCCAGGTTCGATCACCGGCAACCAGCTTACCCTCAGCGGTACGGGAACGGTGGTGATTCGTGCCGATCAGGCGGGCAACAGCCTGTACCTGCCGGCGCCCAGTACCGACTTCTCCCTGCTGGTAAATCCGGCAACGCCCACCTACACTTGGAATCCGTCCACTTCATTCACCTATGGGCCAACCTTGGCGGGGGTGGCCAACGCCAGCAGTCCGGTGCCGGGCACTTGGAGCTACTACCTGAATGGATCTCCGGTCACGGCCGCGACTATTCCCCCGGTGGGTTCGTGGAATATCGAGGCCTACTTCACTCCCGCCCAGCCTCAGAACTACAACGTCCTGCGTCCGAGTATCGAGCTGACCGTCACCCCGGCCACGGTGCAGGTGATTGCCGACAACGCCAGCATGAACCAGGGCGGCCCGGTGCCGGCGTTCACTTACCATTTGCAGGGTTTGCTCAACGGTGAGTCGCCGCTGCTCATCCACGGCACGCCGGTTCTGACCACCACGGCGACCTCGGCCTCCGCTGGCGGCGCCTACCCCATTCAGGTGAACGTGGCCGGCATGAGCGCCGCGGATTACGTGATGGTGGGTGTGCCTGGGGTGTTGACGGTGCTGGGCTCCGGCCCGCAGCCGCAAACCATCACTTTCGCCCCTCTTCCTGACTTGACGTGGAACGGCACGCCCCAGACGGTGGCGCTCAGCGCCGTTTCCAGCTCCGGCCTGCCGGTTTCCTATGCGGTAACCGGCCCGGCAACGCTGGCCGGGTCCAATTTGACGGTCACCGGCGTGGGGATCGTTCAGGTTACGGCCAGCCAGGCCGGCAATGGCGGCTTTCTGCCGGCGACGCCGGTCAGCCAGAGCTTCCGTTCTCGACTGGCGTATGCGAGCGCCTCGGCGCTGGATCGCCGCCTCGACCTCCGGCGCGTGCGGACGGGCGATACGCTCTGGCTGCGGGCCTGGGTTGACGGCCGCGGCGTCCATGACGGTACGATCGTGACGTTGACGGACGCCAGCCTTACCTATGGCGCCTCGCAGGTCGCGGTGCCCGACGCGATCATCACCTTCTCGGCTACAGCCCACCGTGCCACCACAAATTACGATGCGGCCACCCATACGTGGCAGACGACAATTCCGCTCTCGCCCGGTCCCCATGAAGACGAGGATCGCGGCGGCTGGTTCCTGACCGGTCTGGCCATTCCGGTGCCGGTGCCGGCCAACTGGCCCGACAGCGGTCTGGCGGAACTGAGTGGCACGCTCTCGGGCAGCCAGCTTGGGCTGCGCCTGCGTTGGGGATGGGACGTGGACGTCTACACGCGCTGGAGCAGCGACTACAACGCGCTGGGTGTCGAGGCGGCGGGCGATCACGGCCAGGGGAACGATGACCACGCGGGCGAGCCGGAGAATTACGAGCATTTCCGCCGTGGCGGAGACTTCAGCGGCCCGGCGGGCTTACCGGTTTGGGGCGAGGTTTGCTTCGGGTGCGGCGGATCAGTGGGCGGTCACGTTCCATCCATCCACAGCCAGGGCCGGGACGGCTGGTTCAACATACTGCAAGCGATACTGAACCCTTACTACGCGCGATTCTCCGGGCATTAGCGAGATGTAGTTGTCCTGCCACTCGACCGGCAGCACTTCGGCTCCGCCTTGACCGCGGGTGATGCGCAAGCGCACCAGCAGCGCCACCCCCGGCCCTTCATTGGTAATGTGAACCGTCGCAGAACCTTCTCTGCCGTGGCGGGTGAAGCTGGCGCGGCTGCGCACTCGTGCCGGCGCCAGGTGGGCCAAAGCTGAGAAGTCGGCGGCGGAGCTTTCGGGCGTATAGAACCAGTTGCCGGCCTTGGTGTCGAGCACATCGGGCTTGGCGGAAAGCCAATAAAAATTGCGGCTGACGGTACGCGGGCCCTGGGTCAGGGTCAATTCCAGAAAAGTTGTGCCCGGGAATTGCGGCAAAGTCCAGGCGTCGCGGCTGCTTTGCGGACCCACCTGTGCCGGCTGGCTCTGGCGATACAAGGGCTTGCCGGAGAGGTCAGCGACGAGCGCGTGGGCGACCAGCTTGCCGCTGGGAGCGAGGCCGTGGTTCACGACGCTGATCGCACGATCGAAATCCGAGAACTGGACATGCAACGGCTCGTTGGCCCGCTCCACGCCATAAAAACCCGCGCCGGGGCGGAGGTAGTAGTCGTACAGGTGCCAGATGAGCGAGGGCCAGCCGTTGTCGAGCATCCACTGAATGACGCCGGTGGCTTCGCCCTGGCGGCGTCCGAAGGCTTCGAACATCGCGCGTTCGCCTTCATAGGAGCTGGCCTGCGATTCCCAGACAAAATCGCGGAGCGTGGCCGGCGCGCCGTAGCGGGCGGTGAGGGCGGCCTCATAGCGATGCAGGTTGAGGAAATTGCCGCTGCCGGCATGGAAGTTCCAATAGGGGTCGTCGGGGCCCTGGCCGGCGCCGGTGCCTGTCCAGAGATGATCGGGGGGGATGAATTTGTTCAACGACTCGAGCGGCGGGATGGCCGCGCCGGGGCTGGTCTCGGTGTTGAAGCCACGGGCGCCGCCGTGCTCAGGTTCAGCCAGCCAATAGACGGGCGGGACGTAATCGTAGGGGCCGGTCATCTTGACGCCGGAGGCGCCGGTGACGCTGGTGGGCTTGGCCGAGGCTGACGAGAGGATGGGCTTGGGCCACTGCGCCCGGCGCAGGACATCGAGGTAGGCGGTTTCGACCTGGGCGGGAGGCGGGTTATCGCTGCCGTTGAGCCAGACGAGCACGCTGGCGTGGCCGCGCAGGCGCAGGGCTTGGTCGCGGAGCGAGGCGGTGGCGATCTTGCCTTCGTCATCCTTCCACTTCGCCCACTCTTCCCAGTGGTCACAGCAACACCAGCCGGCCATGATCAGGATGCCGTTGCGGTCGGCGAGGTCGAAAAAGGCGTCGTCCATCAGCTTGCCTTCGAGGCGGATGGTGTTGAGGCCGAGGGTGCGGGCGTAAAGGAAGTCGGTAGCCCACTTGGGCGGGCCGTCGCGCAGCATCATGTCCGGCGTCCAGCCACCGCCGCGTACGAAGACTTTCTTGCCATTGACATAGAACTGCTCGGATCCTTGGGCATTCTTTTCGGCGGTGATTTCATCCATCCCGAAATCCTGCCCGGATTGGTCGCTGAGCTTGCCGCCGGCCGCCACCGCCAGGGAGAGATGGTGGAGCACCGGCGCGCCCATGCCCACCGGCCACCAGAGGCGGGGATGGGCGACGTCCATGGGGATAGCGACGATTTGTTGGGAGTGCGGCGGGAGGGTGACGGAGCGGGTGAAGGCGCGGGTATCCAGGCGGCCGCGCAGGCGGGCGTGCTGCTCACGATCGGAGGCGTTGGTGAGCGTGGTCGAGATGGTGAGGTGGGCTTTGGCCAGGCTGGGGAGGTCGAGTTGGGTTTTGACCCAGGTATGGCGCAGGGTGACGGGGCCGGAGGCGCGGAGGAAGACCTTGCCCCAGAGGCCCATGTCCTTGTCGGGCGGCATCGGGTTCCAGTCCACGAAGGTGATGGCGAGGTCCTGGACTCGGGGGGCAAAGACCTCGACGGCGAGGGCGTTGCGGCCGCTGCGGGCGATGCCGGTAACATCGAGCTCGAACTGGCGGAAGGTGCCGCGCACGTCATCTTCACCGGCGATTTGCCGGCCATTGAGCCAGATGTTGGCGCGATAGTTGATGCCGCGAAAATCGAGCCAGAGGGTCTTGCCATGGAAAGCTGCGGGCAACGTGAACTCGGTGCGATACCACCAGGGGACGGCGTAGGGGCTGTCGGCGGGAATCTCCTCGTGGGAGAAATTGGCGCCGATCTTGTAGCTGACGCCCGCGGCCTGGCGCAGGTTCATGCCATAGTCGGGGTCGGGTTCGAGGTGGTTGGCGACGCGGGCGGCAAAGACAGTGGAGGGGATGGCGGCGGGCATCCAACCTTGGGTGCTGAAGCCGGAAGTGGCCACTGCGGCGGGCGTGGCCGTCACCTGGGCCGAAGATTGGATCTCCCAGCCGCTGTGCAGCTCAAGCTGTTGTGCCGCCAGGCTGAGGCAGGCCAGGCCTGCGGCGGCAAGCAGTCGGAAAACCGGGCCGGCGCGCATGACCGCCTAGATCCCGCCGCCCACGGGCGGACCGGTGGGGGCGGGGGTGGGCAGGCGATGGGGTGCGAACTGCTGCGGGTTTTTGAGGAATCGGCCGGTCTCGGCCTGGAGGCGCTGGATGGTGGCGTCCGTGGGCTGCCGGGCGGCGGCGGCCTTGAGCCGGGTCTGCAGGTTCTCGACGCCGGCCCACGCGGCCGAGGTTACGCGTTGCGGCGCGTTGGGATCGGCCGCGAGGTCCATGAGGCCCTCGGCGACCTCGACCTGGACGACGCTCTGCAGCGGGCTGGCCGAGGGCTGGGCAGGGAAGGCTTGCCGCAAGAGCGCCTGGATCACCTCGGCGGCGGTCAGGTCATTCCCGCCGGTTGCCTCGGCGCGAATGGTTTCGAGTCGCTCGAGGCGGGCGGGATCGAGCAGGCCATCCACGACGATGTCGGTGACGCCGCGGGCGCCATCGAAGGGATCGAAGAGATAGCCGGATGAGGAGCGGAAGCGCTCCACCCGTTGAACGTTGTTGCGGGTTTCGAGCGGCGCGAGCTGGCTCCAGAGAGCTGGCGGGATGGCGAGCTCCGCCGGCTGCAACGCGCCCAGCACTTCCTGCAACGCCTGACGCTGACCGGCTTCGGGCCACACCGTGACCGGCTTCTGGCCGTCTCCGGCGAGCGCGGGCGGGATTTCGGCGCCGCCGATCACGTTCAATGCCGCCAGCAGCCCGTATTGGTGGAATTCGTAGACCAGGGCGAAGCGATTGGCGAGGGTGGAGACGGGCTGGCCGGGGCGCAACATGCGGGGGCCGAACTGCTTTACCAGGGCGTCACGCACCGGCATGACCTGGCGCAGCCAGGTGACGGGATCCGGGCCGTCGTCGTAGGAGTTCCAGCGGGCGTCCTGGGAGCTGCCCCAGACCATGCCC
Source organism: Terriglobales bacterium (assembly GCA_051959955.1). GTDB lineage: Bacteria > Acidobacteriota > Terriglobia > Terriglobales > SCQP01 > SCQP01. The sequence continues at coordinate 6,686 of JBQCEU010000096.1, forward strand.
TTGGCGATCATCTCCTTGACCGTGGAAGCCGCCTGGGCGTCGCTGCCGTAGCCCCACTGGATGGCCATCTTGTCGTAGCTGCCGACGCCCTGCATGTAGGCGTCGGACATGTCGGCGGAGCCGTCCAGGCGGATTTTGACGCGCGGAGCAAAGTAGTCCATCACCGAGCCGCGGTCGTAGGTCGAGGCCAGGAAGTTGTGCTCCAGGCCAAGCACGTGGCCCATCTCGTGACAGGCCAGCAGCGCGATGCGCTGCACCATGGACTGCTCGGGCGTGAGTTGCGGGTCCATGCCGTCCAGCACCGAGAAGCTGTCCAGCCCGGCGTCGTTCACGCCGGCGGCGAGGGATCCCGGAGCCGGGGTGAGGGCGTTCCAGTAGTTGTGGACCGTGCGCATGCGGTAGGAGTCGAGCTGGACGACCGCGTGGAGAATTTCGCCCGTGCGTGGATCCGCCTGCGCCTGACCCACCGACCAGCCGCGGCCTTCACGGTTCGTCCACTGGATTGTGGTGTAACGGAAATCGTTGGGATCGGCGCCGAGCGGCAGGTCTTTGACCACAATCGCGTTGCGAAATCCGGCCTGCTCGAAGGCTTGATTCCACCACAGAGCGCCCTCCCGGATGGCGGAGCGCATGGGCTCGGGGATGGCCTGATCGAGGTAGAAGGTAATGGGCTTGACCGGGTCGCTGAGGGCCGCCTGGGGGTCCTTTTTCTGCAAGCGCCAGCGGTCAATGAACTGCCGCACCAGCGGTTGATCGAAGGGCTGGGAGAAATCCTCAAAGGACTGGGTGAAGTAACCGACGCGGGGATCGAACTCACGCGGGGTATAGCCATCGGGCGGTAGCTGCACCAATGACTGGTGGACCTTCACCGTGACGATACCAATGGTCGTGCCGGTGGAGACGCGGCCGTTGTCAGACTCAAAGGTGAGCAGAGCTTCGGTTTCGGTGTTTTCGGGGAATGCGTGGGTGTGATCCACCACCAGGCCGCTGCGGGCGGGGTCGAGCCGCCAGGCAGCCGTCGCGGCGCCGCGTCCGCCGGCGCCGGGGGTGGGGGGCAGGCCAGGGGCGGGAGCGCGCAACTGGCGGGCCACGCCGGTGGTGTCGGCGAGGATGAGGGGGTTGGCATTGACCACCAGGTTGCCGGCATCCTCCGACAGGATGGGCAGAGCGGCGAGGACGGCTGCCGGGAAGCTGTCATCCACGGAGTGCTGCAGCTCGGGACTGCCGTGGGTGGCGCGGAAACCGGTGTTGACCTCGATCACCAGCACTTTGTTGCCGACGCGTTCGAAGCGGCAGAGGGAGGTGGGGCCGACCGTGCCGCGGTCGCCCCCGCCCGACATGGATCCGACCCCTCCGTCCATGCCGGTAAAGCGGAGGAACTCCCGCTGCAGCCGCTGCGGGGTGAGGGTGAACTCGACCCGGCCGGCCTTTTCGTTCCAGTGGACGGGGATGAAGGCATCGGCTGATTGGGCGAAGACGGCCGGAGCCGCAAGGGCAAAAAGAAACGAATACAGGGCGATGGTCGCGCGTCTCATGATGGAGAGTGGCCTCCCGGTGTTGGACAGGCCACAATAGCAACTATTGACATGCATTGCAAAACCCGTTGGGCTCTAGTTCTGGTGGTGTTGGGCGCGGTGGCATGGACGGCTTGCAGCGCGCGTTCGCGGCCGTCGTCCATCGAGAGCAAGCTGGCGAACGTGGCCAAGGACGTGGTGATCCCGTTCGAGGCGGAGAAGGCGGCCAACCCCACGCCGGCCAATGACCATACGCTGGCGGAAGGGCAGCGGGTCTATGTGGCGCACTGCGCGCTCTGCCACTCCAACGACGGGCATTCGCAGAACCCGCTGGGGCAGGCGATGAACCCGCCGGCGATGGATCTGACCTCGCCCCACGTGCAGAGCTGGAAGGACCCGGAGCTGTACTGGATCATCAGCAACGGCATTCGTTTGACCGGGATGCCGGGTTGGCAGACACAGTTGAGCAGCGAGCAGATTTGGCAGCTCACCCGATATATCCACGCTCTGCCGAAGATGACGCCGCAGCGGCAGCAGGCGCTGGAGGCCATCCTGGCGCCGCCCCCACCGCCTCCGCCCAAGGGGGCGAAGGCGCCCTCACGGGCGGACGAGATCGCCGTGGGCAGGCGGCTGCTGCATCAGGAAGGCTGCCTGATGTGCCACAGCTATCAGGGCGAAGGCGAGGACGTGGGCCCGGACTTGACCGATGAGGCGAGCCGCAAGCGGACCGATGCATGGCTGCTGGGCCACTTCCAAAACCCGGACAAGTATTCGCCAGGCACACAGATGCCGGCCTTCGACCATCTCACCGCCGCGCAGTTGCATGCCCTGGTAGTGATGCTGCAAACGCCGCCGGCGGTAAAATAGCAGCATGGCAGCCGAAGAAGAGGACTTTCTGGAAATAGCCGGACGGAGGTTCGGTTCGCGCCTGCTGGTGGGCACGGGCAAGTACCGCAGCATGGAGCAAACCGCGCGGTGCGTGCAACTGAGCGGGGCGGCGATGGTGACGGTGGCGGTGCGGCGGGTGAACATCACCGACCGGGGGCGGGAGAACCTGCTGAACTATCTCGATCTGTCGCGGGTGGCCATCCTGCCCAACACGGCGGGCTGCTACACGGCGGAAGAAGCCATCCGCACGGCGCGGCTGGCGCGCGAAGCGCTCGACAACCCGTGGATCAAGCTGGAGGTGATCGGCGATCAGCAGACGCTGTTTCCCGACACCGCCGGGCTGCTGGAAGCCACGCGGGTGCTGGTGGCCGAGGGCTTTATTGTGTTGCCCTACACCAGTGACGACGTGATCGTGGCACTGCGGCTGGTGGAGGCCGGCGCGGCGGCGGTGATGCCGCTGGCGGCGCCCATCGGCTCCGGCTTGGGCATTCAGAATCCGGCCAACCTGCGCATTCTGCGCGAGCGCATCACCAGCGTGCCGCTGATCGTGGATGCGGGCGTGGGCTGCGCCTCGGACGCGGCGCGGGCCATGGAACTGGGAGCGGATGCCATCCTCATGAACACCGCCATCGCTGCCGCCGAAAACCCGGAGCTGATGGCGGAGGCGATGAAGGCGGCGGTGGAGGCGGGGCGGAAGAGCTATCGGGCCGGGCGCATGCCCGCCAAGCTGTACGCGTCAGCTTCTTCGCCGGTCGAGGGCGTGGTTCGCTAGTGCAGTTCGGCGGCGTGGGTGCCTGCAGCCGCGGGTTTCGAGGGATAGGTGTAGACGACCTCGCCGGGACGCGTCAGGTGCAGTTGCTCGCGCGCGATGGTCTCGATGCTCTGCGGGTCGGTCCGTAGCTCCTTGACGGAGCGGTTGAGCTGGCGGTTCTGATCTTCCAACTCATGGATGCGCTGCATGGCCGCGGCCACCTGCTGTTGGCGGCGGTGAAGGGCGAGAAGGCCTTGCGGCCCAAATACGGCATGAACGCCCAACCAAGCCACGGCGAGCACAATGGCGAGCAGGCACAGCCGTCTTACCGAACTTTGCCGGGAAAACTTCAACTGCTGCTTCAAAGGTTGAATGCTGAACTGCACATGGCCAGTCTAGAATTGA
>JBQCEU010000097.1:0-21121 GCA_051959955.1 Terriglobales bacterium
GGAATCGAGGTGGGTTATGGCGAGCGCAGTACGGGTCATGCTCAACCCCCACCGCCGCAGCACGCAGGCGGCGGCCTTGCTGGATACTTTGCAGGCACGCGTGGTGGGCCAGTCCGCGGCCCTGGAACGCGTGGTGGATACCTACCAGACGCTGTTGGCGGGACTTAACTCGCGCCAACGGCCGTTGGCCAACTTTTTATTTTTGGGACCGACCGGCTCCGGCAAAACTCACGTTGTGGAAGTGCTGGCCGAGGCCCTTTTCCACAATCCCCAGGCGCTGGTCAAAGTGGATTGTGCCGAGTTCCAGCATAGTCACGAAATCGCCAAGCTGGTGGGTTCGCCTCCCGGCTACCTCGGGCACCGCGAAACCCATCCTGTGCTGACCCAGGAGGCGCTCGATCAACACCAGACGCCGGAGGCGCCGGTGAGCCTGGTGCTGTTCGACGAGATCGAAAAGGCCTCGGACGCCCTGTGGCAGCTCCTGCTCGGCATCCTCGACAAAGCCACCCTCACCCTGGGCGACAACCGGCGGGTGAACTTCTCGCGCTGCATGATCTTCCTCACCAGCAATCTGGGTGCGGGCGAAATGCAGGGCCTGCTGCAGCCGGGCTTCGGCTTCGCCCCGGGCGCCGGCGAGGGATTGCTGACCCAGGCGGTCGAGCGGCGGTTGGAATTGGCCGCCGTGGGCGCCGCCAAGCGCAAGTTCTCGCCCGAGTTCTTCAATCGCCTGGACCACGTGCTGGTGTTCCAGCCGCTGAATGCCGCTCAGTTGGAGCACGTGCTCGATCTCGAACTCGAGGCCGTCCGCCAGCGCCTGGCCGCCGCGCCGCAGGAAGCGCACGTCCAGTTCCGTTGCACCGCGGCAGCCCGCGCCGCGCTGCTGCGGGAAGGCACTGACATGCACTTCGGCGCCCGCCATTTGAAGCGCACCATTGAACGCCGCCTCGTCGCCCCCCTGGCCAGCCTGCTGGCCACCCACCAGGCCGCCAACACCGATCGCATCGTGGTGGATGCCCCCGATGAGGGCGACAGCCTTATTTTCTCGCGCGAGGCAGCGGCACGGCGCTGACGCCCTGTTGCGGTTGACTGCCGGCCGCGGACTCAGGGAAGGGCGGCAAAGACGGTGGCGGCGGAGGTGAACTGGTGCGCCTGCCAGCCGCGGCGGCGGGCGGCAGCCACGAACTCGGCTACGTCGTCGAAGTAGACAATCTCCCCGGGCGCACAACGGGCGCCGGCTTCCGCCGCCTCGTAAATGAGCGGTTCGGGTTTCGCCGCCCCAACTTCGTGCGAGAGGATATGGAAGTCGAACTCGTCCAGCAGCGGATGTTCCCGCCGCAGGTAAGCAAAGTGGATGGCGTTGGTGTTGGAAAGCAGACCCACCCGGAAGCGGGACAGCAGGCCGCGGATGTAATCCTGCGGCACCAGCCAGTCAGGCTCAAAAATGGCGTTCCACCAGGACTCGAACGCCGGCGCCGGCAGGTCGGTCAGACGGCAAACTTCACGGTGAAAAGCGGCGGGCGAGAGCCCGCCCGCCTCGAAGCGGCGGCACAGTTCGGCCACCTCCGGTTGATTGAGCTGCGGCCGCAGCGGCTCCAGGCTGAAGGGGATCAGCGTGCGGCCTAAATCGAAAATGATGGATTTGACCGGCATCAAAAAACGATTGCCAGTTGCGTACCGGCCGGCCGGTACACAACTGGCAACGAGACGATGGAACGCTGAAGCAGGTGAAGTGCTTCAGGCCGCGCGATGCTTGCCCTTGCCGGTGGCCTGGACCTGTTCGGTCTCCGGCAGCAGTTCGAGCACGTAGCCGGCATCCAGCGAAGCCGAACAACGGCTGCATTTCTGCCCCGGCATGACCCGCAGGCGGGAGCGGCCCAGCCGCACTTCGGGAACTGCCAACCCTTCAATGGTGCGGGTGCACATCGGGCAATGAATTTTGGCCTTCAATCCTTCCAGAACGGCTGCCATGACGACCTCGACCTCCCTCAATATGTATCGGTAAAATTGCGTCTTTCTACAGCGCCCGTGAATGATCCAACTGGCCCATTGGACGCCGAATGCACACTAAAAGTTTCAGCCCCCGGCGGGCTTCCAGAAAATTAATTTCTATAGGTAGAACCCGGGGAATCAACAGACGGGCATAGTGCTTACTGCCACTTCTGAAGAAGAAGACTATACGCGCTTTCCCAGGCAAATGCAAGGGGGAGCAGCGGCCCGTGCGAAAATGGGAGCTGACATGAACAATCCATTGACCTTGCTCTCGGAAGAGGAACTGCTGCTGCGCCAGTCGGTACGCGAATGGGCCGAAAGCCGCGTCCGCCCACTGGTTCGGGAGATGGACGAAACCGCCCACTTCGATGGGGGGTTGCTGCAGGAGTTTTTCCGCCTTGGCTGGATGGCCATCCAGGCGCCGGAGTCGTTCGGGGGAAGCGCGGGGACGTTTTTCGACGCCGTGGTGGTGGTCGAGGAGCTTTCGCGGGTGGACGCTTCCGCGGGTGTGATCGTGGACGTGCAGAACACGCTGGTGAACAACGCCATGCTGCGGTGGGCCACACCGGAGCAGCAGAAGCGGTACATGCCGAAGCTGGCCACCGAGTGGCTGGGCGCCTATGCGCTGTCGGAGCCGGGCTCGGGCAGCGACGCGTTTTCCATGCAGACGCGGGCGGAAAAGTGCGACGGCGGCTGGAAGCTGAACGGGCGCAAGCTGTGGATCACCAACGCCAAGGAAGCCAGCTTCTTCATTCTCTTCGCCAACGCCGATCCCGCCGCCGGCTATCGCGGCATCACCGGCTTTCTGATCGAGCGTGACTTCGCCGGCTTCAGCGTGGGCAAGAAAGAGGACAAGCTGGGCATCCGCGCCTCCAGCACCTGCGAGTTGATCCTCGAGGATTGCGTCATCCCGGCCGCCAACGTGCTGGGCGAGGTGGGCAAGGGATACAAGATCGCCATCGAGACGCTGAACGAGGGACGCATCGGCATTGCCGCGCAAATGCTGGGACTGGCGCAGGGGGCCTTGGACTACGCCACCGGTTATGCGCAGCAGCGCAAGCAGTTCGGCAAGCCCATCGGCGAGTTCCAGGGCGTGCAGTTCCAGTTGGCGAAGATGCACACCGAAGTCGAGGCCACGCGGCTGCTGGTGTACAACGCGGCGCGGCTGAAGGATGCCGGCAGGGACTTCATCAAGGAAGCCGCCATGGCCAAGTACTACGCCTCGCAGACCGCCGAGCATGTAGCCTCGCTGGCGGTGGAAATATACGGCGGCAACGGCTTCGTCAAGGATTATCCGGTGGAGAAGTACTATCGCGACGCCAAGATCGGCAAGATCTACGAAGGCACATCGAACCTGCAACTGCAAACCATCGCCAGGCTGGTGATGAAGTAGGCGATGGCGGCGTCTGGCGCCAGTCCCGGGCCATCCGCCATGTCTGCCGGCGGGAAGCAGGAGTTGCTCCACGCCGCCGGGTTGGGGTCGCTGATGTTGGCGCTGACCGCGGTCAGTTGGCAGCGCTGGGCGAACATCGTCGTGGACGCCGGACTGGCCATGAACCAGCCGCTGCGGCTGCTGCACGGCGAGCGGCTGTACAGCCAGGTATACCAGCTCTACGGGCCGCTGCCGCCGCATGTGTGCGCCTGGTTGTATCAAATTTTCGGCGTGAGCCTCACCACGCTCTACTCCTCCGGTCTGGTCTGCGCGGCGCTGGCGCTGGCGCTGTTTTACTGGCTGGCGCGGCGCCTTCTGGCCCCCGCGCCGGCGGCGCTCACCTCGGCGCTGTTCCTAGGGCTGTGTGAATTCAAGCTCTCGGGCAACTACATCTTTCCCTACACCTACGCCGCCGATTTTGCCTTCGTGCTGAACCTGGCGGGGCTGGCCTGTCTGGCGAAGTTCCTAAGCACACGGCGGCGGTGGTGGCTGGCGGCGGCGGGCGCGGCGGCGGGGCTGGGGATGGCCTGCAAGATCGAGATCGGCGGCGCGCTGGCGGTGGCGACGGGCGTGGTGCTGCTCCTGCAGACGCGGCGCCGCCGCGCCGGGGCCTACACCGCGGACCTGGCCGCCATGGTCGTGCCGGCGCTGGGCATCCTCGCCGCCGCCTATGCCTGGGCGCTGCAATCGGCGAGTTGGAAGCAGGTGGTGCTCGACAGTTATCTGCTGCTCTACAATCTCCCCGCGCCCCTGCGCTTCTACAATCGCTGGCGGGCGGGGCTGGATCATCCGCTCGCCTCGCTGCTCGACATGGCGTTGGCGGTGGTGGTGTGCGCGCTGATCACCCTGCTGTTGCTGCGGGCGGCGCGGCCGCGCCGCCGGCGGCCGCTGGTCCTGGGCGCGGCGGCGTGCTGCGGCTTGCTGGCCGCCGGCGCCCTGCTGCACCATCACCCCTGGCAAAGCCCGCTGCGCGCCAGTCCCCTGTTGACCCTGCTGTTGCCGTGGTGGCTGTGGAAACGCGCCCGGCCGCTCGGTCCCGCGGCATGGCTGCTGCTTGCCTTCTGCGCGGACGGGCTCCTGTCCATGGGCCGCGTGATCCTGCGGGTGCCGAGCGGCGGGGTGGCGGGTTCCTTTATCATCCCGGTGGTGTTGCTGTTGTGGGTGTGGGCGACGGCGGAATTCCTGCCGCGGCTGGCTTCCGATGCCGGCCGTATGCGGCGGCTGGTGTGCGGGGTGCTGGCGGTGGCGGCGGGAGTCACGCTGGTGGGCATCGGGGTGCGGTATCGGCGGATGCGGGTGGCGCCGCTGACGACGGCGCGCGGCACGGTCGAGCTTCCGCCGCCGGAGACGCGGGCTTTTCAGGCGGCGCTGACCTTCATCGCCGAACACACGCGGCCGGAGGAACCGATCCTCGGCCTGCCCGCCGGCAGCGCCCTCAACTTCTTCAGCAACCGGCCGGATCCGCTGCGCTGGGACGTGCTGATCCCCGGCTATCTCACCCCGGCGGACGAGCGCGATGCCATCGCCCGGCTGCAGGCGACGCACACCCGCTTCATCTTCCTCATGAACCGGCCCACGGACGAGAACGGCGCCACGGCTTTCGGGCGCGACTATTACCGCACGCTCGGCGGCTGGATCGGGCAGCATTACCGGCTGCGGCAGGTCATCGGGCCGTATCCGCCCGGCAGCGATCCGCCCATTGGGCCGGGCCCGTTCTTTATCAAGATCTACGAAGTTGATTAGGCCGCCCGCCGCTCGCGGGCATCATGATTGCGGACACGCTCTTCCTCCAGCGCCAGAATATCGGCGATGCGCACCACGCCGATCGGCTGCGGCGGCGTGGCGGTGTTCAGAATCAGGGCATAATCGGCCTTCTGCTCCAGCAGACGGTGCGCCACCGTGGCGACGCTTTCGCCCGCCCGCGCCTGCACGTAGTGCTGGGTTTCAAGCAGGCTGGCGATGTTGCTCTCGCCGCCCACGTTGAGCACCGGCTGCATGATTTCGTGAACCTCGGTGGTCCAGAACTGGAACTGGGGGGCGACATAATCCTGGCTGACGATGAGGCCGCGGCGGGCGAGCTTGCCGGTCATCATGGAATCGGCGCTGACCAGCCGCATCAGCCCGTCGGCCACCATCACGCACACCAGCAGCGGCAGCACCGTGTTGCTGTTGTGGCTCAGCTCGAAAAGGAAAATGATGGCGGTGAAGGGGGCGCGGGCGATGCTGCCGAAGACCGCCGCCATCGCCGCCAGGGCGTAAAAGGCGGGGCTGCTGATGCCGGCCGCCGGCAGCCAGTGCCGCAGCAGCTCGCCAAACGCCGCCCCCACCCCGCCGCCCACCACCAGCGAGGGCGCAAATACGCCCCCCGTGGTGCCGGAACCGAGCGAGATCACCAGAGCCCAGAACTTGGCCGCGGAAATGCGCAACAGCACCAGGGGCGGATGGCTGCTGTTGAGAATATCGCGAATGGTTCCATAGCCGGTGCCGAAGACGTTGGGATCGAAGAACCCGATCACCCCCAGCGCCAAAGCGCCCACGGTCGGCGCCCACACGGCCACCGGATGCAGCGGCAGCTTGTCGAATTGACGATCGAGCCAGAACAGCGCCCCGGTCATCGCCCAGCCCACCAGCCCGCAGACGACGCCCAGCAGGCCGAAGAACCAGAGTTCCTGCATGGATTGCAGCACGAAGTGCGGCATGGGAAACATGGGTGCGCGGCCGCGATAATGCAGGGCGATGGCGTCCGCCATGGCCGAGGCCAGCGCCACGGGCAGAAACGAGCGCGCCCGGAACTCGAAGAGAATGAGCTCGACCGCCACAAACAACCCGGCCAGCGGCGCCATGAAGGTGGCGGCCATGCCTCCACCCGCGCCCGAGGCCAGCAGCACCCGGCGGTCATAGGCGGTGAGACGGAGACGCTGGCCGAAGAGCGAGCCCACGGCGGCGCCGGTCTGGATAATCGGGCCCTCGGCGCCAAACGGACCGCCCGTGCCAATGGCCAAAGCAGTTGCCAGGGGTTTGAGGAAAGCAACCCGGCCGCGCACGATGCTTTTGTCCATCAGCACCGCCTGCATGGCCTCCGGAATACCATGGCCTTTGAGGGTGGGCTCCCAGAAGTGGATCATCAGGCCTACCAATACGCCGCCGATGACCGGGATCAATATGACCCATCCACCCAAGTTGTTGCCCGCCGGCGACCACTGCGCAAAGCTCCACTGGCCATGGAAGAAGAAGCCGGTCAGCAAATAGATGAGCTTGAGCAGGCCCAGCGCGATGTAGCCGGAAGCCACGCCCACCAACAGCGCATAACCGCAGATCAGGATGCTGTGCGGGCTCAGGGCCTCGCCGAAGTGCCGCGTCAGTTGGATACGCGGCCAGAATCGGCGGCGGAGCGGCGGCGGCATCTCCGGTGAGATGCTGACGTACAATTTGGAGCATGCCGGCTCCGGAGTTTGACCGTCCCCGTTACATCGCCATCGAAGGCCCCGTCCGCGTCGGCAAGTCGAGTCTGGCCCGGATCGTTGCAGAAAAGTTCAATGCCCGGCTTTTCCTGGAGCCCGAGGACAACCCTCATCTCAGCGATTTTTACGCCGGCAAGCCGGGCGCCGCCTTCCGGGCGCAGATGCATTTTCTGGTGCAGCGCTACCTGCAGCTTTCCCCCTTGGGGGCCGAACGTCCGTTCACCCCCATGGTGGCTGACTATATTTTCGAGAAAGACAAGATCTTCGCCTACATCAACCTCAGCGACGCTGAACTGTCGGTGTACAACCAGTACTACGAGCTGCTGCGTCCGCAGATTGCCGTGCCCGACCTGGTGGTCTACCTCCAGGCCACGCCCGAGGTGCTGCGCCGGCGGCTGGAGCGCAAGAATCTGGAGCGGGAACAGCAGGTGTCGGACGAATACCTGGCAGAGGTGGTGAAAGCCTACGACCACTTTTTCTTCCGCTACAGCCAGAGCGATCTGCTGGTGATCAACACTTCCGAGATTGATTTCGTGGAACAGGACAGCGACCTGCAACAGCTCTTGCAGCGGCTGGAAGACCCCATCGCCGGGACCCAATACTACCTGCCCCTTTCCGAGTAGCCCCCTGACCCCTAATCCCGGCCCCTGTTTTATACTGATAGCGAGGACAGGCGCCCGGAATCCGACTCCCGCCTGTGGAGCGGATATCCAGCAACAGGGCATGGCGTTGACCCGCCCCTCACCCTCACCGCCCCAAAAACCAAACTGAAGGAGACTTGATCCCGCTGCGCGGGACAGGCACCCCGACATGAGTCTTTATCCTTCCGAATCGCCGGCCGCCGGGCTGAACTTCACGGTGGCCTCCTGCCAGTCAAAGAAGCAGCGCGGGGAGAAGATCACCTGCCTCACCGCCTACGACTATCCCATGGCCCGCCTGCTGGATGAAGCCGGCATGGACGTTCTGCTGGTGGGCGACTCCTGGGCCATGGCCAGCGCCGGCATGGACGACACGCTGGCGGTGACGATGGAGGAGATGCTGATCGCCACCCGCTCGGTCCGCCGCGGCGTGCACCGCGCCCTGGTGGTGGCCGACATGCCCTATGGCAGCTACCACCTGGACCGCCGCCAGGCGGTGGCCAACGCCCTGCGGCTGGTGAAGGAAGGCGGGGCGGCGGCAGTGAAGCTGGAAGGCGGCGCGGCGCGCGCCGGCATCATTCGCGCCATCGTGGAGGCCGAGGTCCCGGTGATGGGCCACATCGGGCTGACGCCGCAGTCGGTGAATCGGCAGAGCGGCTACCGGGTGCAAGGCACCACGCCGGAAGGCGCCGGGCAGTTGCTGCGCGACGCGGAAGCGGTTGCCGCCGCCGGCGCATTTGCCCTGGTGCTGGAGGGCGTGCCGCGGGAATTGGCGGCGCGCATCACGGCGCACAGCGGCATCCCCACCATCGGCATCGGCGCCGGGCCGGACTGCGACGGGCAGGTGCTGGTGCTGCATGACCTGCTGGGGCTGAGCTTCCGCCCGCGGCCCAAGTTCGTGCGGCCCTTCGCCGACCTTGCGCCCCTGGTGCGCGCCGCGGCCGAGAGCTATCGTCACGCGGTCGAGGGCGGCCAGTTCCCGGCGGACGCCGAGAGCTACCACCTGCCCGCCGCCACCGCCCAGGCGCTGCGCCCGTGAAGATTCTTCAGGACCCGCGGGCGTTCCAGGCGGCCTGCGCGGCCCTGCCGGAGTTGGGCCTGGTGCCCACCATGGGGGCGCTGCACGCCGGCCACATGGCGCTGGTTGCGGCCTCGCGGCAGCGCGATGCCGCGACCGCGGTGAGCATCTTCGTCAATCCCACGCAGTTTGGGCCGCACGAGGACTTCGACCGCTATCCGCGGACGCTGGAGAAGGACTGCGAGCTGCTGCGCCGCGCCGGGGTCGAGCTGGTGTTTGCGCCCCCCGCCGGGGCCATGTACCCGGAAGGCGCCGCCAGCTTCGTCACCGTGGAGGGCTTGAGCGATCGCTTGTGCGGCGCCAGCCGGCCGGGGCATTTTCGCGGCGTGGCCACCGTGGTGCTGAAGTTGTTCGAGCTGGCGCGGTCCCGGCGCGCCTACTTCGGCCAGAAAGACGCCGCCCAGTGCGCGGTGCTGCGCCGCATGGTGCGCGATTTCTTTCTGCCGACGGAGATGATCATCTGCCCCATCGTGCGCGAACCCGACGGCGTAGCCATGAGCTCGCGCAACCTGCTGCTCTCGCCCGACGAGCGCCAGGCGGCGCGCGCCCTCTCCCACGCTCTGCGCCGCCTCGGGGAAGCTCACGCCGCCGGCGAACGCGATACCGAAGCCCTGCTCGCCCTGGGGCGCGCCGGGATCGCCGCCGAGCCCGGCCTGCGCCTCGACTATTTCAGCGCCGTGGATGGCGACACCCTGCTGCCGGTTGCCACCGCCCTTCCTGGCACCTTGTTCGCCGTCGCCGCCTTTGCCGGACAAACCCGCCTGATTGACAACGCTCATCTCGACCCTAATGGCCAATTTCGCATGTAAAGAGTAGAGTGGGTTGCGGGAGAACGCATGCGGATTTTTGTGGGAGTGGGAGTCGTGCTGCTGGCGCTGATGCCGGCGCTGGGGCAAACCCAACTGACGCCGGCCGAGCAGGCGGTGGATAAGCGCATTAGCTCGCTGCGCAGCCTGCCGGATACGGTGCGGGCGCAGGAGACGCTGAAGCTGGCCCTTGCCGTCCGCCAGTTGCCGCCCGGCAAGGGCCAGGCGCTGCTGGCGGAACTCCTGGCCAGCCATGCCACCGAGGGCGATTTTGGGCGTGACACATTGCAGCAGGTCACCGACACCCTGGTGCAGGCGCTGCGGGCCGCACCACAGCCGCCCGACCACGGCCAGCCCGATTTCGGCTATATCGAGTTGGCCTCGCTGGTGCGCTACGAGCACATGCACGCCAAACTGGATGACCCCTGGTTCGCCAAGGCGCAGGCCGCCATGGCAGACGATGACGCCGCGCGGCAGCAGGCCGAGTTTGCGCTGCCCGACCTGCACGGCACGACCTGGAGCCGCAAGCAGCTTACCGGCAAGGTGGTGCTGGTCAATTTCTGGGCCACCTGGTGCCAGCCCTGCCGCAAGGAAATGCCCGATCTGGAATCGCTGTCAAAACAATTCGCCGGACAGGGTTTGGTCATCCTCGGCATCTCCGACGATGACGAAGCCAAAGTACGCAAGTATGCCGCTGACGCACACATCACCTATCCGGTGCTGCTGGATACGGGCAGCAAGGTAAACCAGGAGTACCGCCTGCCGGGCATCCCGATGAGCTTCCTCTACGACCGCACGGGCAGGATAGTGGCCGTGGCGCCCGATATGCGCACGCGGGCCCAGCTCCTGGCGATGCTGGCCCGGGCCGGGCTTCGCTGATCCTCAACTTCGACCGTCACCGCAAAAGGGCGATAGCGCGGGCCAGCAGACCAAACCATTGGTTTTCGTTCACCGCCGCTCCGGGGTTGTTCCAGATGCCGGAGACCGTGAACCAGCGCCCCTTGGACGAGCGCAAGAGAAAGTTGCCGCTGACCACGCCGGGCTCGGAGCCTCCCTTATAGCCGACGTAGTCCCAGTGGGAGGTGAGCGACGGCAAGCCGGGGTTGATGGCCAGCACGGCACGGGCAGTGGCATGGGCGGCCGGCTGGAACCAGGCCAGCGCGGCGCAGAGATCGCGGGCCGATGCAAACCATTCCAAGGTATCCACATCGCGGGGCGCGGTGGTGAAGCTGGTGAGCGCGGCCTCATCCACACTCTCCGGCAGCCTGGCAAGCATGGCGCGGCGGGCAGCCGCATCGCCTGCAAGGTACGCGGCGCGGCGGGCTGGATCCCCATACTTCAACTGGAACATCTCCGCGGTTGTCAGGAAGGGCTGGTTGCGCTCGGGATGGGCATGTCCCATCGGCTTCTGCATGGCCTCCACCTGCGGCGGCCCCAGAGTATGCAGAAGCTGATCAGCGGCAGTATTGTCGCTGATCGAGATCATCATCGAGGCCAGGGTTTGCAGCGTTACCGGAGCGCCCAACGGCCAGCTTTGGAGCTGGCCACTGCGGAGAGAGCGGAGGCTGAGAGGGATGACTTGATCCCACCGGCGCTTTCCGGCTGCGATCTGAGCGTCGAGGGTGCCCAGGACGTAGAGCTTGAAGGCAGAACCGATGGCCAATTCCTGATCGGGTTGAGCTTCAGCGACCATCCGGGGCGCGGCGGCGGCGGACAATTCCTCGGCGGCGAAGCTGACCTGGCCGGGCAGGGCCTTCATGGCCGCCAAGACGTCGGCCATGCGGTCCTGCGATTTTTGGGGCGGGCCAATGAACAAGCCGGCCACGTAATGGTTGGATTTCCCGGCCTCGATGGTCAGCGTTACAGGAGCCGTGTAGCCTTTCTCGAAATGGAAGGTAAACACTCCACTGTCGGGTGCCGGCTGCTGTTGCAGGTCAATCGCCGTCACCCCACCCAACTGCTGATAGAGCTGTTGCAGCAGCCCTTCCAGCTTGGCCGGGGGCACTTGAGCGAGAAATTCAGGTGTGAAGAGGTCGGCGGCGCCGTGGGGGTCGGCGCGGAAGAACCTGGCCACCTGCTCGGCGGCGGCGTGAAGATCCTTGGGCGGCGACTGCTGGGCAAGCACACACGCCGGAGCCAGAGCCACCAGAAGAGCCAGACAGAGGTGACGCATGGCTCGCAGCGTAACACATCAAGAGTCAGCGGGTGGCGTGGAGGTCGTACCAGGGGGCGGCGCGCAAGGCGCCGGACCACCAGCGGCGGGCGCGGCACAGAGCGGCGGCGCGGGTGCAGGCGCGGCCGGCGACTGCCCAGCGGGCCCAGCGGCCCCCGTCGCCGAAGCGCTGGTCGCGGCGGACAGCGGCGGCGATACGGCGGGCAGCGGCGGCTTTATCGAGCCAGCGGCCGGGCAGCTCGGCGCCGAACAATCCGGAAGTGCCGGGCGCGAAGCGGGTGGGCACGTAGTCGCCTTCCAGCGCCGGGCGGGGCGGGCGGCGGGCGGGGTTGAGCGCCTGGTTGACCAGTTGAAACCGCGAGTAACCCAACTCCCGCAGGCGGCGCAGCGGTTCCAACGCCGCCGGCGCCGAGGCGAGGTTCAGCTCAATGGAGAGGTAAGCCGGCCGGTCACGAAACTCGGCCAGGGCGGCAAGACAGAGCAGGTCGGCGCCCTCGATGTCAATTTTGAGAAAGTAGGGGATGCCGTACTCGGCCAGCACCTGCTCGAACCGCCGGCCGGGGACGGTTTCGACGCGGTGGCTGAGCCCGCGGCTGAGATTGCGCTGGGCGAAGCCGCGATCGAGCGTGCCCCATTCATCTTTGTCGGGAAATACCCAAAACGGCACCGGGCCCTCCTGGGACGCCACGGCGCAGTGCACAATCTCCAGACTGCCGGTGGCGACCTCCTCGGCAAACGCGCGGCGGGTGTGCGCCACCACATCCGGGCGGGCTTCGATGCCCACCACGCGGAAGCCCTTGGCCAGATAGAAGCGGGTGTCCTGCCCCCACAGCATGCCCACGTCCATGATCAGCGACGGCTGGGCCGCCGGCGCGAAGGTGGAAGACGCAAAGCGCGGACGCGGAGCCGGATACCGCGGGGCCTGAGAAGCCATCAGGAGCTGGGACGCAGACCAGCGACCAGAAGATGGCGGCGCGAGGGGGACGCCCGCACGTTGGCGTTTCAAATTGGGCTGCGATAGCGGGGCAGTGCCGTCCGCATTCCTTCCGGCAAAGCCGCGAGCAGCGTGGCCTCAAGCTGCGCGCTCCGGCGCTGAAACTGCACCGCCAAGAGGATGAGCAGGGCACCGAGTGTGCTCAGCGACAGGGGCACGCCCAACGAATGGGGGAATACGGTAAATGCCAAGTGCCCGAAGTAATAAGCACAGCCGAACGATCCGAAGACGAGGAAGACCTTGCGCTGGAGTAGCAGCGAGGCGTTGAGGAGTGCCAGATTGATAAAGAAAAAAGCCAGTTCCCCGATCTCTCCATGTTTGGGCAAGGCGGCCAGCCCCGACCAGAAAGCCATCACGCCAAAGAGATAGAGCCAGAATCCGAAATCTTCGCGCGTGCGCCGATCCACAAGCCAGGCGGCCAGCAGCAAAACCAAGCCGCAGCCCACGCCCACCCAGGCATCCCGTTCGAGACGCCAGCCGAAACGCCACGCGACAACTGAGGAGCAGAGGCCGGCAAAAGCAGGCGCCACGGCGGCCAGCAGGAGCGGGCTGAGCCAGAGGCGTAGAGCGAGCAAGCCCACGATCAAGGTGGCGGCACAAAGGATCGCCCAGTGTCCATAGGTCGGGGCGGGAACACGCAGGAAGCGTTGTGACAGCGTCAGGGGCGCCGGCCACACCCCGGCCGCGCGCTCCAGACCGTAGCTGGCGAGAGGCGTCATGGCCACCGCCAACAATTGGAAGAGACGGACGGCAAGCTGATACCGCCGCCGCAAGGCGGTGGCCAGTACGGTAAACGCGGCTGCGTAGGCCGCCGCCAAGCCGAACACCGCCTCGCCGGACAGTTGTTCGATCGCCTGGTTCATCCACCAGCCCATGCCGCCCAAAACCAGCAGGGCGCCGCCGTAGTACAAAACGTGCAGCAGGTCGAACTTGCCGGGCGGCTCCGCTTCCGCGCCACCTTCCGCCCGCGTCGCCAGCCACGCGGCCAGGCGCTGAGCCTGCTCGGCGGTCAAGATACCTTGGGCCACAGCCTCGTCCAGATCGCCGGCAGCGAGCTTCATGCCTGTCAATGTAACACTGCGGCACACTCGGTGGCAGCGCACATGAGACACGCCCACAACGGCATGATTGCCCGTACGGGCTGCGACCGAACCCATCCCGCAGCGTCTGGACGCCGCCGCCCGCATCCGCGGTTTCGCCTCGCCGCCTAACCGGCGGGGCGCCGCTAGCTGGCGCCGTTCATCTTGAGCAGCACTTTGCCGCCCTGGCGGGTCTGGGCCATCTTGAGGGCGGCGTTGAACTGCTCCAGCGGATAGCGGTCGGTGATGAACAGGGTGGGGTCGAGCAGGCCGGCGGCCATCATGCGCAGCACGTTGGGATAGGTGCCGTAGCCGGTGTTGCCCATGGCGCCGACGATATTGGCCTTCTTGACCTGCAGGTTCTCGAGGAACACCGGCACGCGATGGGAGTCGCGGCCGATGATGACGATCTGGCTGCCGTTGGCGGCCGAGGCCTCCATGGCCACGACGCTCGACTGGAAGGCACCGGCGCACTCCACCTGCACGTCGGCGCCCGCGCCCGCGGTGGCGTCCATCACGATGGCGGCGGAGGCGGCGGGGTCGCCGGCGTCATGCACGGCATGCGCGCCCACCTTTTCGGCCAGCGCGCGGCGGCCGGGGTTGGCCTCAAAGCACAGCACCTGGGCGGCGCCGGTGGCGCGCAGAAGCTGGATCACCGCCAGCCCGATCGAGCCCGCGCCGTACACGGTGGCGTAGGCGCCGGGCTTGATGCGGGCGGCGCACTCGAAGAGCGCGTTGTAGCCGACGGTAAAGGGCTCGATCACCGCGCCGGCTTCGAGCGTTTTGGCCTTGCTGCCGAAGCGCGCCTGCAGATGGTTGATCTTCCAGCAGTTGCTCTCGGGCACGCGCAGCAGCTCGGCGCAGCCGCCGTTCATGGTGAAGCCTACATCGTCCAGCACCTCACACTGATTGGGAAAGCCGCGGCGGCAGGCCTCGCAGCGGTGGCAGCAGACCATGTCGTCAAGGCAGACCAGATCACCGGGCTGAAGGTAGCGCACCTCGCTGCCAATGGCCACCACCTCGCCCGAGACCTCATGGCCGGGCACGCTGGGGAAACGGGCCATGCCGGGATACTTCATGTAGCCCTGGGCGTCGGTCTCAAAAAAGTGCAGGTCGCTGCCGCACAGGCCGGCGGCAGCCACCTTGAGGATCACATCCTGCGGCCCGGGCTCGGGGTCGGGCAGCGTGGTGACGGCGGCGGAAGGGTTCTTCCAAACCGAGCTGCCGATGCGCGCCATGCGGGTGCGCTCCTCCTCGGCGGTGAGCGGGTAGTCGGGACGGGGAGACCAGTCGGCGGAGATGAGGGCGGCTTTCATATGGATGGTTACCAGTGGCCAGTGGCCGGTTTTCAGTTGATGGGGGATGGACGCAAGCAGACAAGGCGGCGCTAGAGCTTGCGCAGGCGCTGGGCGGCGGCGTCGAGGGTGGGGTCCACTTTGGAGAAACAAAAGCGGATCTGGGCGGCGCCGAGTTGGGGGTGGTGATAAAAGCTGGAGCCGGGGACGGTGGCCACGCCCACCGACCGCACCATCCAGCGGGCAAACTCCTCGCCGCGGGCGCGGTCGAGGAAGGGGGTGACGTCGCACATGACATAGTAGGCGCCCTCCGGCAGGCTGCAGCCGAAGCCGGCGGCCTGCAGCGCGGGTACGAAACGGGCGCGGCGCGCGGTGTAGTCGGCCGCCAGTTGGCGACAGTAATCATCGCCTTCGTTGAGGGCGTGCGCGGCGGCGATCTGCAGCGGCGCCGGCGCCCCCACGGTCAGGAAATCATGCACCTTGCGGATACCCCCCGCCAGCCGCTCCGGCGACAGCGCCCAGCCCACCCGCCAGCCGGTGACGCTGAAGGTCTTGGAGATGCCGCAGATGGTGATGGTGCGCTCCGCCATGCCGTCCAGCGTGGCCAGGGGAATGTGGGGGCGGCCGTCATAAATAATGTGCTCGTAGATCTCGTCGGTGATCGCCAGGCAGTCCCACTGGCAGCACAGGTCGCGGATGAACTCCAGCTCGGCGCGGGTGAAGACCTTGCCGGTGGGGTTGTTGGGGGTGTTGAGGATGATGGCCCGCGTCTTTTCGTTGAAGGCCGCCGCCAGCTCGGCGCGGTCAAAATTCCAGCCGTCGGCCGACTGCCGCAGGGTGACGAAGCGCGGCACCGCGCCGCTGAGGATGGAGTCGGGACCGTAATTTTCGTAGAAGGGCTCGAAGATCACCGTCTCGTCGCCGGGGTTGAGAACCGCCATCAGGGTCGAGATCATGGCTTCGGTCGAGCCGCAGCAGACCGTGACGTTGCGATCGGTGGTCGGCATGCCGTACCAGCGCTGGTACTTGGCGGCGATGGCCTGGCGCAGCACCGGGTCGCCCCAGGTCACCGCGTACTGGTTGATGTCGTCGCGGATGGCCCGCACCGCGGCTTCCTTGATCAGTTCGGGGGCGGGGAAGTCGGGAAAGCCCTGGGCCAGGTTGATGGCCTCATGCTCCATCGCCAGCCGGGTCATCTCGCGGATGACGCTCTCGGTGAACTGTTCGACACGGCGGGAGATGCCGCGCGCGGAAGCGGTGGAAGTGGAACTCATTTGTGTTTCTCCGCCAGCGCCGGGGCCGGGTGGGTCAGGGTGAGGGGATCGTCGTGGCCGGGGATGAGCACGCCGCTGAAGCGGTCCAACTTGCGGCGCGAGGCCAGAAACTGCGCCTGGTTGTGGGGCGGCATGTCGTAGCCGGTGCCGTTGTCGTCGGCAAAGGGGCGGGCATCGCCGGCGATCAAGTACGGACCCTCGACCCCGTGGACCGCCAGCGAGAGATGGCCGGGGGTATGGCCGGGCGTGGGCACGATGCGCAGGCCCTCGATATCCAGTTCCTGGTCCTCCCACCAGCGATAGCGGTCGCGGTCGCCGAGCGAGGCCGGATCCCACATCCATTGCAACAGTTGCAGCACCCGCGCCTCGTCCATGCGCTCGAACACCTCTTCGCCGGCCTCGGGATAAAAAGCCTGGTACACCTCGCGCCGCGTCTCGCCCGAGCAGGCGGCGTTGTAGATGCCCAGCGACCAGTCGAAGTCGAGCCGCGAGCCGTAGACCCAGGCCTGGGGGAAGAGGAAATTGCCGCCGCAGTGGTCGAGGTGAAAGTGGGTGTTGATCACCCCGGTCACTTCCTCGGGCCGGACCCGGACCCGCTGCAGGGCGTCGAGCAACAGGCCGTCGTGCTGGGAAAAACCGGTGTCCACCACAATCTGCTGCCGGCCCTGGGAGAGCAGCACCGAGGTGGCCTGCATCGGCAGGCCGGGAACCAGGACCCGCACCTGCCAGCGTCCGCCGTCGCGGGGATGGGAGGGCCGGCCGCTCATGCCACGTCCACCCTTTCCGTCCCCTCCGGCGCGCCCAGCGGCAGGCGCACGGTGAAGCTGCTGCCCTGGCCGGGCGTGCTCACCACCTCCACCGAGCCGCCGTGCGTCTCCGCCACCCATTTCACGATGGGCAGGCCCAGACCGCAGCCGTCCACCCCGGCGCTGCCGCGGGTGCGCGACTTGTCGGCGCGGTAGAAGCGGTCGAAGATGAACGGCAGATCGGCGGCCGCGATGCCCACCCCGCTGTCGCGCACCTGCACCCGCGCCTCGGCCCGGCCGCGCGCCTGCGCCCGCTCCACCCGCACCTCGATTCGCCCCCCGGGCTGGGTGTACTTCACCGCGTTGTCAATCAGGTTCAACACCATCTGCCGCAAGCGCAGGCTGTCGGCCCGCAGCGGCACCGGGGCGGAGGTGTGGGCCCGCAGGTCGAGGTCGCGCGCCTGCGCCACCACCCGCATCTGCTCCACCAGATCGCGCACCAGTTCGTTCAGGTCCATCTCCTCCAGCCGCGGCCGCATCTCGCCCGCATCCGCCTGCGCCAGCACCAACAGGTTGCGGATCATGCGGTTCAGGCGGTCAATCTCCTCCAGGTTGCTCTCCAGCACCCGCCGGCATTCCGCCAGCGGCGCGTCCGCGAGCAACGCCAGCTCCGTCTCCCCCTGCATGGACTGCAGCGGCGTCCGCAGCTCGTGGCTGACATTGGCGGCGAACTCGTTCATTTTATCGAAGGATTGCTGCAAGCGCGCAATCATGGCGTTGAAAGTTTCCGCCAGTTCCTCCAGCTCGTCCTTGCGCCCGCGGGTGGGCAGGCGGCGGCTCAGGTTGCTGGCGGTAATGGATTGCACCGCGTGGGTCATGTCGGTGACCGGCTTGAGGGTGCGCTTGGCCATCACCGAGCCCCCCACCGCGCTCAGCACCACGGTCACCGGCAACAACATCAGCATCACCCACAAAAACGTGTCCTGGGCGTCGTTGATGGGCTTCAGCCGCGTCCCGATCTGCATCAGATAGCGCTGGCCGTGGGGGCCGGTGAGGATGGTATTGACAAACCGCACCTGCTCGTCCCGCCGCCCCCCCATGGTGGTGAAGGTGGGCGGCGGCTGCATCGCCACCAGCCCCCTGAGCTGCTTGGGCTCGAAAGAGTAGCCGAAGGCTGCCAGCTCGGGCGAGGATTTCACCGGAATCCCCTCGGTGTTGAGAATCTGCGAGACGTTGAAGATGGTATTCAGGTCGTAGCTCTGGTCCGGATCCGGGGTGTGCGGCCGCAGCACCGGCTTGCCCTGCACGAAGAAAATATACTGCTTGACCAGCGCCGCTTCGTTCTGCAGCTCGTTGTCAATGTTCCAGAAAAGAATCCAGTTGAGGGTGAAGTACAGCAGCCCGGCCGCCAGGCAGAGCAGCAGGCTGAACACCACCGTGTACTGGAAGGTAAGCTGGCCCCGGGTGGAGCTGGGACGCGGAATGCCCAGCTTCATGCCAGCGCCGCCTCATCCTTCAGCATGTAGCCCACGCCGCGCACGCTGTGCAGCAGCTTGTGGCCCCGGTCCTTGTCTATCTTGTTGCGCAGAAAGCTGATGTAGACGTCAATCACGTTGGTGAAGCTGTCAAAGCTGGCGTCCCAGACGTGCTCGGCGATCATGGTGCGGGTGACCACCTGATTGGCGTTGCGCATCAGATACTCCAGCAGCATGAACTCCTTGGGAGACAGTTCCAGGTCGCGGTCGGCGCGGGAGGCCTTGCGTTTCACCGGGTCCAGCACCAGGTCGGCGACCTGCAACTGCAGCTTCATCTCCCGCCATTCGCGCCGCAGCAGCGCCCGCACCCGGGCCCGCAGCTCGGCGAAGGCGAAGGGTTTGATCAGGTAGTCGTCGCTGCCGATCTCCAGCCCCTTGACCCGGTCCTCCACCGAGGCGCGGGCGGTGAGGATGAGAATGGGCACGTTGGGGTTTTTCTTGCGCACCGTCGCCAGCACCGAAAACCCGCTCACCTTGGGCAGCATCAGGTCGAGAATGATCAGGTCGTAGAGGCTGGTCTCGGCCAGATAGAGAGCTTCCTCGCCGTCGCTGGCCAAATCCACGGCAAAGTGCTCCTGCTGCAGCCCCTTCCGAATGAATTGGGCGACCTTGTGCTCGTCCTCGACCAAGAGAATGCGCATTCGCCCTCACCCTGCTTTAACAGTATAGAATCAACCAGAATGCGGCGGGCGGGGAGCGCGAGACGGGCGGCGGCCATCACGGTCTGGGTGCTGGCGATCTGTGCGCTGGGGCGGGCGGCCGCGCCGCCGGCGAGCCTGCTGCAGCAGGCGGAGAATCTGGTGGAATGGGGCCGTTGGAAGCAAGCCCGGCAGTTGATCGCCACGGCTGTGGCCCAGCCCGAAAACCGGGATCAGGCAGCGCTTTGGGCCTATTACGGCCACTTGCAGGCCGAGTTCGACGACCTGAAGGCCGCCGACGAACTGACCCGCAAGGCGACCAAGATGGATCCTGCTTGTGCCGCCTGCCATCTCTATCGCTTCGAGGCCCTGGCCCGCCGCGCCGAGACCATGAACCAGTTCCGGGCGCTGCTGCAATTGCACGGCATCAAGAAGGAGCTGGAGACCGCCGAGCGGCTGGACCCCCGCCTGGCGGATATCCAATGGGGCTGGATCCGGCTGGATTTGACCCTGCCGGCGGCCGTGGGCGGCAGCACCAGCGACGCCTACAAACATGCCGACCGGCTCGCCCAACTCGACCCGGTGGACGGCCACTTGGCGCGGGCGGCCATCGCCCAGGACAGCCAGGACGCCACGCGCGAGCTCAACGAGGTCCGCGCCGCGGCGCGCGACTATCCGCAGGACCCGCGCGGGGTTTTCGCGCTCGGCAAGACGCTGTACCTGCGCCACGACTTCGCCGGCGCCGTGGGTCCGCTGAGCCGGGCGTGGGAGATGAATCACCAGTCGGCCCTCTATGCGGCTTATTACGCAGCCAACCTGGTGCAGTTGCGCCAGCCGGAGGCGGCCCGCGCCGTGCTCGACACCGCCCACCAGATCCACCCCGACAGCCGCCTGGGTGACTTCCTCACCGCCCAGGCGCTGCTCGACACCGGCCAGGACGCCGCCTGGGCGCACGCCCTGCTGGCCAGCTACTTGGCCGTACCGCCCGAACCCAACCAGCCCACCGCCGAGGCCGCGCGCAAGCTGCTCGCCGCCGCGGTGACCCCCTGACGCTTGTATGGACGCCCTGCCCGGCCGCACCGCCTTCCGCTGGCGCCCCCTGCTGGTGGGCTTTGCCGTCTTCACGGCGATCGGCACGCTGAGCTGCTTCTATCATTTTTTTGATGATCGCGCCCGCGCCATCACCGGCACCTTCGCCATGCGGGCGCTGGAGGAGTACACCGGCGCGTATGCCCTGGCGCTGCTGTTTCCGCCGGTGGTGTGGCTGGCGCGGCGCTGGCCGCTGCGTCCCGGCGGGCGTCTGCGCGCCCTGGGCGCCTACCTGCTTGCCCTGCCCGTCTTCGGCGCCGTCCATACCACGCTGATGCTCGTCAGCCGCACTGCGCTCGCCCCCGCGCTCGGGCTGGGCGCCTACAACTATGGCGAACTGCAATGGCGCTATCCCATGGAGTTCGGCAACCAGGTGATCAGCTTCGCGGTGCTGGTCGGCGTGGTCTGGGCCTGGGACACGTTTCAGGAGAACCGCCGCCGCGAGCTTACCGCGGCGCGCCTGCGCGAGGAACTGACCCGCGCCCAGCTCGACAACCTGCGCCTGCAATTGCAGCCGCATTTCCTCTTCAACGCCCTCAACACCATCTCCCAGGCCATGTACGAGAGCGTGGAGCGGGCCGACGCCATGCTCGCCCGGCTGAGCGAACTGCTCCGCCATGCGCTCGAGGCCCCCGACGGCGCCCAACTCGTGCCGCTGGGGCGCGAGTTGGACACCAGCCGCCTCTATCTCGAGCTCGAGCAGGCGCGCTTCGAGGACAAGCTGCAGGTCGAAATCGCGGTGGCCGAGGACGCCGCCGCCGCGCTGGTGCCGCACTTTTTACTGCAGCCGCTGCTCGAGAATGCGGTATGCCACGGGGGCGGCCGGGTCGAGCTGCGCGCCCAGCGCCATGACGGCGAGCTGTGGCTGGAGGTGCGCAACGCCCTGCGCCCGAG
>JBQCEU010000098.1:0-13536 GCA_051959955.1 Terriglobales bacterium
GGATGCTAGCCTTAGAACTATGGTCGAAGCCCTCATCTGCGATGCGCTGCGTACTCCCTTTGGCCGCTACGGCGGCGCCTTGGTCGGATTGCGCACCGATGATTTGGCCGCCGTGCCCCTGCGCGCCCTCCTGGAACGCAACCCTGGACTGGATCCGGCGGTTCTTGATGACGTCATCTTCGGCTGTGCCAATCAGGCCGGCGAGGACAACCGCAACGTCGCACGCATGGCGGTGTTGCTCGCCGGACTGCCGGTCAGTGTAGCCGGAACCACGGTCAATCGCCTCTGCGGATCGAGTCTCGATGCCGTGGCCCAGGCGGCGCGTGCCATCCGCTGTGGCGAGGCCGACGTGGTGATTGCCGGAGGGGTCGAGAGCATGTCGCGAGCGCCGTTTGTCATGGGCAAGGCCGAGACGGCCTTCAGCCGCCGCGCCGAAATCTTCGATACCACCATCGGCTGGCGCTTCATCAATCCCGCCTTGGCCGAACACTACGGCACCGATTCCATGCCCGAAACCGGCGAAAACGTCGCCGAACAGTTCCATATAAGCCGCCCCGACCAGGATGCCTTTGCCTTCGCCACCCAGCAGAAGTGGAAAGCGGCGCACCAGGCCGGGTTCTTTCGCCATGAAATCGCGCCCGTCTCAGTCCCGGTTCGCAAAGGCGAAATGCGCCTTATGGAAACCGACGAACACCCGCGTCCAGACACCACTCTGGATGCCTTGGCCCGCCTGCGGCCCATTGTCAAACCCACGGGAACCATTACCGCCGGCAACGCCAGCGGCGTAAACGACGGCGCGGCCGCCCTTCTCCTGGCCTCCCCGGAGGCCGCACGGCGATTCCAACTCCGCCCTTTGGCGCGCGTCGTAGCCGCCGCCGTGGTCGGTGTCGAACCGCGGATCATGGGTATGGGGCCAGCCCCCGCCACCCGCAAGGTATTGGCAAAAGCCGGACTGCAGCTCAGCCAAATGGACGTGATCGAGCTGAACGAGGCTTTCGCCTCCCAGTCGCTGGCCGTGCTGCGTGATTTGGGCATCGCCGACAACGATCCGCGCGTCAACCCCCACGGCGGCGCCATCGCCATTGGCCATCCTCTGGGCGCCAGCGGCGCCCGCCTGGCGGCCACGGCCGTCCATGCCTTGGCCCAAGGTGGCGGCCGCCTCGCTCTTTGCACCATGTGCATCGGCGTAGGGCAGGGAATTGCAGTGCTCTTGGAAGCCTCGGCTGGCCGTTGACGCCGCGTCCTGGCATTCGTTAGGCTTGAATCATGCTCTCGCTGTGCGACGCCTTCACTGCCGCGGGTTGTTGTCGCCGCGGTGTCGGCTGGCACGGCGTGGGAGCCTAGGTTCTTCACGAAGCGATTGCCTGCCCACCCTGCGGTGGGCTTTTCTGTTGCAGCCAGCCCAGGACAAATCATGAGCACCGCAAATGTCAGTCTTCCGGACCGATCCCTGCCGCGCATCGGCGAGACCGCGCCCGAATTCGAAGCCAAATCCACCCAGGGCCTGATCCGCCTCAGCGACTTCAAGGGCAAATGGGTGATGTTGTTTTCCCATCCCGCCGACTTTACCCCGGTGTGCAGCACCGAGTTCATGGCCTTCGCCCGGCGCTTCAGCGACTTTCAGGCGCTCAACGTGCAGCCCATCGGGGTGAGCATTGATAGCGTGTTCAGCCACATCGCCTGGGTGCGCAGCATGGAAGAGATGGGCGGCGCCAAGATCCCCTTCCCGATCCTGGCTGACCTGGACATGAAGGTGGCCCGCAGTTTCGGCATGATTCACCCCCAAACCAGCGACACGGCCCCCATCCGCGCGGTGTTCTTCATTGACCCCAAGCAGATCATCCGCGCCATTCTCTACTATCCCCAATCCACCGGTCGCAGCGTGGATGAGCTGTTGCGTGTGTTCGAGGCGCTGCAGACCACGGATGCCCAGGGCGTCTCCACCCCGGCTGACTGGAAGAGGGGCGGTACCGTAGTCCTGCCGCCGCCGCAGACCCAGGCGGATGCCGAAAAGCGCGTGGCCGACAAGTCGCTCCATGTCCGCCAGTGGTACTTGGCGGAGAAAAAGCCGGAATAAAGGCCGGAATAAAGACGGCGCGTGACGGGGCGATTACCCGCCGATCAAGCGGGTGATCGCCTCGCGAATCGTCTCCGGCCTTGGCAGCAGGGATTCCATGAGCTGCGCGTTGTAGGGCAGCGGCACGTCAGGGACGGCCAGCCGCTCCACGGGCGCGTCCAGCGAATAGAATGCCTCCTGCGCCAGCACGGCGGCGATTTCGGCGCCGAAGCCCGCGGTCAGCGTGTCTTCGTGCACAATGAGGCAGCGCGTGGTCTTGCCCACTGAGGTCAGCACCGCTTCCCGATCCCACGGCATCAGCGTACGCAAGTCGAGGATTTCGACCTGCCCGGGGAAATCCGCGGCCGCGGTCAGGCACCGCTCGACCATGGCTCCCCAGGTCACAATCGTCAGCTCTGTACCCGTCTGCAGGCACGCCGCCTGGCCCAGGGGAAGCTGGTAATCGTCGCCCGGATAGGGGCGGCGGGCGCTGGCGCTGTCGAGCAAATTGCGGTGCTCGAAAAAGATGCTGGGATTGTCGCTGCGCAACGCGCTGCGCAGCAGCCCCACGGCATCGGCGGCGTTGGAGGGAAACAGCACCTGCCAGCCAAACGCATGCACAAACTCCACCTCGCCGGAATGGCTGTGCCAGGGGTCGCCGCACTTGAAAAATCCTCCCGGCATGCGCACCACCACCGGCGCGGAAAAGCGATTGCGCGTTCGCCAGCGCAACGTGCCGCAGTCGTGCAGCTGCTCTGAAGCGGGATCGGCGTACTTGCGAAACTGAATCTCCGCCACCGGGCGCAGGCCGGCCAGGGCCATGCCCACCGCCGACCCGATGATACCTTCCTCCGACAGACTGGTATCGAACACCCGGCGGGGGCCAAACTCCGCCTGCAACCCTTGGGTCGCGGTGTGCACGCCGCCCTTGGGTCCCACATCCTCGCCGAACACCAGCAGCCGCCGGTTCTGCCGCAATTCCGCCTCCAGCGTGCGCCGGATGGCGGCGACCATGTTCAGCCGCGCGCCCGCGGTCTCGGGGGCCGAGGCGGCGACCGCCCGCGGCGGCGCCCACATGTCTTCCAGCAGGCGGCGGGGATCGGGCTCCGGCCGCGCTTCCGCGGCCGCCAGACCGGCTGTCACCTCCGCCTCCACCGACTGCTCCATCTCCGCCCATTCCGCTTCACTCAGCAGGGCCGGAACCAGGTAGTTCCGCAGCCGGGGCAGGGGATCGTGCGCGCGCTCGGCCGCCAGCAGTTGGGGACTCTTGTAAGCCTGCGAATCCTGTCCGGAATGGCCGCTCAGCCGCGGCACGGTCAAATGCACCAGCGCCGGCGACCGCTCCGCCCGCGCCGCCGCCACCGCCCCGGTGATGCAGCGCACCACCTCCGCCGGATCGGTGCCGTCGCCGTCCCAGACGCGCAGATTGCGAAACGACGCCAAAGTCTGGGCTATGTTGCCTCCCGGCGTCTGGCGCAGGCCCGGGACAGAGATCCCGAAACCATTGTCTTCAATCAAGAACAGCATCGGCAGTCGCTCGGTGGTGGCAATGGTCAGGGCCGACCAGAAGCCATTGCTGGCCACCGACGCCTCGCCCCCCAACGCCACCGCCAACGCGCCGCGATAGCTGGCGTCGCCCAACTCATCCCGGTGATAGCGAATGGCGCGCGCCCATCCTGCCGTGGTGGTGAATTGCGTACCCACCCCTCCGGCCATCGGCAATACCGTCGCTCCCGGCTGATTCGCCGGCCGGGGCAGATTGTAGACCGCGCCGATATCGCGCCCATCGCTGATGCCTCCCGCTTTGGCCATGCCTGCTGCCAGGCTCTCTTCCGCAGTCAGCCCCAGCGTCAGCAGCAGCGGCCGTGAGCGGTAGTAACCGCTGGCCGCGTCGTGCGGACCAATCAGCAGGCTGCCCAGCACGATCTGCGGCAATTCGTGGCCACGGGCCGAAAACTGGTAGAGCACCTTCTTGGCGGGATAAAGCTGCGTCTCCTCCAAATGGTCGAGGGCGCGCGAGAGCAGCGCGGTGCGCGCGATCCGGCGCCAGTCAAAGCGCGGATCGGGCCCCGTGGCCGTCGCCGCCGGCCGCGGCACTGCCGGCTGCTGCCGCGTCGCCCCGCGGGGGGGAGCAGCAGCCGGGGCGCCGGCCCCTGGCCGCGGTTTGCGCCGCCGTGGCCGCCGCCGCCGCTTCGCCGGCGCCGGTTCGCTTGCTCCGCCTGCTTGAGGCTTCGGTGCCTCCTCGGAGCTTGCGGTTACCTCCGGGCCGGCCTCCGACCCCGCTGTGGGCGCGGCAGGTTGAGGAAAATTGTCGTCAGGCACGCACGGCCTCGGACTGATACACAGGCTCGATCCACCGCCGGTAGGCCGGCATGCGGCCACGCGTGGCTTCGATGTACAGCGTCCGCAGCTTGCGGGTGAGTGCGCCCTGCTTGCCGTCGCCCACGGGCCGGTGGTCCACCTGCAGCACCGGAATCACCTCCACCGCCGTGCCGCACAAGAAGAGTTCATCGCAAATGTACAGCTCGCTGCGATCCACCGAACGCTCCACCACGTCCAGCCCCAGCTCATTGCGGGCCATTTCCATCACGCTGTCGCGCGTAATCCCTTCCAGAATGTTGTCGGTTATCGGCGGCGTGATCAGCTTCCCGTGCCGCACCATGAACAGGTTGCTGGCCGCTCCCTCCGCCACGTGGCCGTCCTGATTCAAGAAAATGGCCTCGTCATGGCCATTCGCCTTGGCCTCATCCCCCGCCAGCACGCTGTTGGCGTAGGCGCCGCTGATCTTGCCCCGGCCCGGAATGGCGTTGTCGTCCACCCGCCGCCACGACACTACCCCCGCCCGGAGCCCGCCCTCGCCGTTAAAATACTGCCCAAACGGTACCACCACAATGGCATAGGCATCGTTGTCGTCGGAGTGGACGCCAATGCGCGCCGAGGCCTTGTAGGCCAGCGGACGCACGTACACATTCGAGCGAAATTGGTTGCGCCGGCACAACTCGGCGGTGATCTCACACAGCCGATCCACGCTGGCCGGCACCTGCAGACGCAGAATGCCGCAGTTGGCCTTCCATCTCTGATAATGTTCCCGCTGACGGATCAGGTACACGTTCCCGTCATCGCCCGCCGCTCCACGTATCCCCTCGAAGACCCCGGTGCCATAGTTCAGAGCATGGGTCAAAATGTTGACCTGGGCGTCGCCCAGGCGCACGTACTGCTCACCAAACCAGACGATGATATTGGGATCGGGCGGGGGTGTAGGCATGTCGTCGGAACCTCCGGCCCTATTGTCGCCGATTTTCTTGCCCGGAACCAATGACCGCTTGGTAAGCGACCAGGCGTTTGCCGATGCCCGCCGCCGGTGCCACACTTAACTGTCGTGTTCCACCTTACCGAGCTCATCAACCTCCCCGTGCGCGGCGGCGACGGCCACCGCCAGGGCCGGGTGCGCGAGCTGGTGATCGAACCCGAGCAGGACGCCAACCTGGTGCGCCAGCTCATCTACAGCCACGATGGGAACCTGTGGCAGATCCCCCTGCGCCTGTTGGGCCTCGACCTGGAAGGTTTTACGGTGGATATGCGGCAGGTGGCGCCGGTGCCCATGCAGACCAATTCCGGCCATCTGTTGCTGCGCCGGGATGTGCTCGATCAACAAATTATTGACGTCAATGGCCGCAAGGTGGTGCGGGTCAACGATGTCGGTCTCGACCTGTTTCCGCGCGAAGGCGGAGTCGAACTTCGGGCTCTGCAGGTCGAGATAGGTATCAGCGGCGCGCTCCGCCGTCTGCTGCAGGATGTAGTCCCCCGCCGCTGGTTGCAACCCGCCAGCACCTGGGTGCCGCCCCGCACCATCCCCTGGCGCACTTTCGATCTCGTCGAAACCGACCCGGCGCGGCGCATGCGCCTGCAAATCACGTATCAGGCCCTGGGCCGGCTGCACCCGGCCGACGCCGCCGACATCATGGAGGAGTTGGCGCCCGCCGAACGCGAGGCCGTTTTCGGATCCCTCGACAGCGAGGTGGCCGCCGACATTCTGGGCGAGGTCTCCCCCAAAATGCAGCGCTCCCTGATCGAAGGCCTGGAGAGCGACCGCGCCGCCGACATCATCGAGGAGATGGAGCCCGATGAGGCCGCGGACGTGCTCGCCGAACTGCCCGAGGAACAGTCGGAACAGATCCTGCGCGAAATGAAGGCGGCCGAACGCGAGGATGTCGCCGACCTGCTCGAGTACCCCGAAAATACCGCCGGCGGCCGCATGAACACCGAGTTCCTCGCTCTCAACGAAAACGCCACCGCCGCCGCCGCCGTGGCCGCCGCCCGTTCGTATCAGGGGCAGATCGAGACCGTCACCACCGTCTTCCTGCTCAACGGCGAGCGCCAACTGGTGGGCATGGTGCCCCTCAGCCGCATCCTCCTCGGCACCCCCGGCAGCCTGCTCCGCGACATGGCGGAGGAACCTATCTCGGTCGAACGCGACCGCCAGGAAAAAGAGGTCGCGGAACTGTTCAATAAATACAATTTGCTTGCCTTGCCCGTGGTGGACGAGCATAAGCGCATGCTCGGCGTGGTTACCGTGGATGACGTCATCGCCTGGCTGAGCGAGCGATAATGATGGCCATGTCCACCCTTGCCGCGCCCAGGCCCCACGCCGCCGGCCCTCCGGAAGACCTCTCGCCGGCCGGCCGGGAGCTGTGGCTCCGCGTGGACTCGAGCCGCCTTCCCCGTCATATCGCCGTCATTATGGATGGCAGCGGCCGCTGGGCTGCCCGCCACCATCGCCCCCGCGTCAGCGGGCACCTGGCGGGTGTGCGCGCCGTGCGCGCCACCGTGGAAACCGCCGCCTGCCTGGGGATCCCCGCCCTCACTCTCTACGCCTTCTCCGCCGAAAATTGGCGGCGGCCCGCTGGGGAAGTCAATTTCCTCATGCGCCTGTTGCGGCGTTATCTGCGCAGTGAAACCGCCGCTCTCAACCGCCAGAACATCCGCCTGGAAGTGATCGGGCGCTGGCGGCAGCTCCCGCCCGCCGTGCTGCAGGATCTGGATGCCGCCCGTGCCGCCACGGCCGCCAACCGCGGCATGGTGCTTTCCCTGGCTCTCAATTACAGCGCGCAGACGGAGATCGCCGATGCCTGCCAGGCCTTGATTGACGACGCCGCGGGCCGCGATGCCCTGGCCAGCCTGCGCGTTACTCCCGACGCCCTCGCCCGCCGTCTCTCCACCGCCCACCTTCCGGAACTTGACCTGCTGATCCGCAGCAGCGGTGAATTGCGGGTGAGCAACTTCCTGCTCTGGCAGCTTGCCTACGCCGAAATCTGGATCACCCCCGTCCTCTGGCCCGATTTCCGCGGGGAGCATCTCCTCCAGGCGGTGCTCGATTTTCAGGGCCGGGAACGCCGCTTCGGTGGGCTCGGCCACCCGCCCGACC
This sequence comes from Terriglobales bacterium, assembly GCA_051959955.1. Taxonomy (GTDB): domain Bacteria; phylum Acidobacteriota; class Terriglobia; order Terriglobales; family SCQP01; genus SCQP01. Next base: position 7,482 of record JBQCEU010000098.1, read on the forward strand.
CGCTATGAAACGCGTGCTCACCGCCGTGCTGCTGGCCATCCCCGCGCTGGCGGCCGTGGTTTGGGCCCCCGCCTGGCTGTTCACTCTGCTGCTGGCCGCGGTTGCCTTGCTGGCCGCCCAGGAGTTTTTTCGATTGGGCAACGGTTTGGGTCTGGCGCCCTATCGCTGGATCGGCTATCTCTGCTCCGCGGCCCTGGTCGTGGCCTTGGCTCTGCCCATATCAGCCCACATCTGGGTGGAGGGGGCGGTGGCGGCCTGGATGGCCGTCCTGGTACGCGCCCTGGCCGATCCGCAGCGCATGACCTCCAGCGCCGCCGACGCCGGCTTCACCCTCCTCGCTGCCGGCTACTGCGGGTTGCTTCTCGGCCTGGTGGGCGCGGTCCGCCAGCTTCCCATGGGGATTGACTGGGTGGTCTTCCTGCTGGCGGTTGTCTGGCTGGGCGACATTGCGGCCCTCTATGTGGGGCGCAGCCTCGGCCGCCATCACATGGCGCCGCGCGTCAGCCCCAAGAAAACCTGGGAGGGCGCCGCCGGTTCCTTCCTCACCGCTCTGCTGGTCGGCGCGGCCTGCGGGGTTTGGGTCGCTCTGCCCACCCATCACTGGCCCATTCTGGAGTTGGCGCTGCTCGGCGGCGCCGTCAATATCGGCGCCCAGGTGGGAGATTTGGTGGAGTCCCTGCTGAAGCGCGGCGCCCACGTCAAGGATTCCGGCGCGCTGTTGCCCGGCCACGGCGGCATCCTCGACCGCATTGATGCCCTGCTGTTTGCCACCCCGTTCCTCTGGTACTATGTAGCCAGTTTTCACCGCTAATTGCTAAGCGCGCTCCCGGTTTCTTACTGCCACTCACCATGTCCTCATCTGCCCCGCGGCGCCTGGCCCTGCTCGGTTCGACCGGTTCCATCGGCGGCAGCACCCTGGACGTGCTGACCCACTTGCGGGACGACTTCCAGGTGGTCGCGCTCTCCGCCGGCCGCAACGTGGAGCGCATGTGTGAGCAGGCCCTCGCCTGGCGGCCCGAACTGGTGGCGATGGCCGATGAACCCGCCGCCGCCGCCGTGCGCGCCAAACTTGCCGCCGCCGGCTTTCGGCCCCACGTGGCTGCGGGAGCGGAAGGCCTCCGTGCCGCCGCCGCCGAATGCGGCGCTTCCATCGTCGTCGCCGCCACCGTCGGCGTCGCCGCCCTCCAGGCCATTGCCGCTGCCCTCGCCACCGGCTGCCGCCTCGCCTTGGCTAATAAGGAAGCCTTGGTAGCCGCCGGGCCCGTTCTACTGGCCATCGCCCACCACTCCGGCTCCGAAATTCTCCCCGTGGACAGTGAGCACAGTGCCATTCACCAGTGCCTGCGCAGCGGCGCTGCCTCCGAGGTCGCCCAGCTCGTACTGACGGCCTCCGGCGGGCCGTTTCGTGGCTTCAGCCTCGCCCAGCTCGAGTCCGTCACCCCCGCTGCCGCCCTCCGCCATCCCACTTGGAACATGGGCGCGCGCATCAGTTTGGATTCCGCCACCCTGATGAACAAGGGGTTTGAGATCCTCGAGGCCAGCTATCTCTTCGGCCTGCCCGAAGACCGTATCCGCGTTCTGGTGCATCCCCAGTCCATCGTCCACTCCCTGGTGGAGTTCCACGACGGGTCGGTGGTGGCACAGTTGGGAACCGTGGATATGCGAACTCCCATCCAATATGCCCTCACTTACCCCCACCGCTCCCCGAGCAGCCGAAAACGGCTAAAATTGGAACAGATAGGGCATTTGGATTTCGAACTGCCGGACGGCAACGCGTTTCCTTGTTTGGAGTTGGCCCGGCAGGCGGGTCGCGCCGGTGGAGGGGCTGGAGCTATCCTCAACGCCGCCGATGAAACTGCATTGGAAGAGTTTGTCGCCGGGCGGATAGGGTTTCCAGCCATCGCAGCTGTAGTGGAGGAAACCCTGCAGCGGCTTGGGGCTCCGCCGGTCGAGAGCATCGAAGCGGTGCGGGAGCTGGATCGCCGGGCGCGTGTGGCAGCGAGGGAAGCCGCTGCCGCTCTCCGGCTGGTGGGACGATGAATCACATTCTGGTCAATACGCTGGCTGTGGCCGTAGTGCTCGGCGTCATCGTGTTTGTGCACGAGCTGGGCCACTTCCTGGCCGCCAAGAGCTTCGGCGTCAGAGTCGAGACCTTTTCGCTGGGCTTCGGCAAGCGCCTGCTGGGCTTCACCGCCGGCGGCACCGACTATCGCCTTAGCCTGTTGCCCTTGGGCGGCTACGTCAAGATGGCGGGCGAAAACCCCATGGACCAGCCCAGCGGCAAGCCCGATGAGTTCCTGTCCAAGCCCCGCTGGCAACGCTTCATCATCGCCATCGCCGGTCCCTTCATGAATGCCGTGTTGGCCGTGGGCCTGTTGATTCCGGTCTACATGCGCGAGTATCCCCATAACCCTGTGCTCGACCGCCCGGCGGTGATTGCCGAAGTGCAGCCCGGCTCCCCCGCCGCCCAGGCCGGCCTGCAGCCTCGCGATCATATCGTCCGCGTGGATGGCGTCGCCGACCCCACTTGGGAGACGGTATTCCTGAAGATCGCCGTCTCGGTGGAACATCCCCTCAAGATGACCGTCGAGCGCAACGGACAGACGTTCCACACCACCCTGACGCCGCTCGACGCCGGTGCTGACAACCCGCCGCTGGTCGGCCTTGCTCCCGAGGAAGTCACCCGTTTCGGTCCCATCACCGCCGGTTCCCCCGCCGCCGCCGCGGGCCTCCAGGAAAATGACCGCGTGCTCCGCATCAACGGCCGCGAAGTCCTCGATCCCGGCAATCTCGTGGCGCAAAATCAAGCCGCCCAGCCCCCGCTGGACGGCGCCAAAATGGGCGTTCCCGGTCACCCGGTCAGCCTCGAGGTTGAACGCCACGGCCAGAACCTGTCCATCACCGTTACGCCGGCCCTGGCGGAAAACCAGGGCCGGCGTCAGTGGATGATCGGCGCCACCTTCGTCAGCGACACCACCTACCTCAAGCTGCCCTTTAGTGAAGCCTTCAAGCACTCCTTGCAGGACAACAAGCAGTACAGCATGGTGATCCTCGACCTGGTCGGCAAGCTGGTCTCCCACAACGCCTCCATCCAGACCTTGCAGGGCCCCGTCGGCATCGCTTCGATCACCGGCGACGCGGCACGCGCCAGCAGTCTGCTGCCGTTGTTCTCGGTCACCTCGCTGATCAGCCTCAACCTGGGCATCCTCAACCTCCTGCCCATCCCGGTGCTGGACGGCGGCATGATCCTGTTCCTGTTCATCGAGTCCATCCTGCGCCATGACGTCAGCATGAAGATCAAGGAACGCGTCTACCAGGCCGGCTTCGCCTTCCTGCTGATCCTCATGACGGTTGTGGTGTACAACGATATCGTGCGCGCCGTGGTGGTGAGAAACTGATGACGCGCCGGCCTGCGGCGGCGGTGAATGTGGGCGGGGTCTGGGTGGGCGGTACGCACCCGATCGTGGTGCAGTCCATGACCAACACCGACACCGCCGACGTGGACGCCACGGCCGCCCAGGTTCTCGCCCTGGCGCAGGCTGGTTCCGAGTTGGTGCGCGTGACCGTGAATACCGAAGCCGCGGCCCGGGCCGTTCCGGCCATCGCCGCGACGCTCGCCCGCCAGGGCTGCACCGTACCCATCATCGGTGACTTCCATTACAACGGCCATGTCCTGCTCCGCAAGTATCCCGCTTGCGCCGCCACGCTCGCCAAGTACCGCATCAACCCCGGCAATGCCGATATCGGCCGCAAGGACTACGGCAACTTCCAGACGCTGATCGAGACCGCGCTGGAATTTGGCAAGCCCGTCCGCATTGGCGTTAACTGGGGCTCTCTGGATCAGGCACTGCTCACCCGCATGATGGACGAGAACTCACGCCGGTCCCGGCCGCTCTCCGCCAAGCAGGTCATGATCGAGGCTATCGTGGCCTCCGCCCTCGACTCGGCCGCCGCCGCCGAGCGCCACGGCCTGCCCCACGACCGCATCATTCTCAGCGCCAAGCTCAGCGGTGTCCAGGACCTGATTACCGTCTACCGCAAGCTGGCCGCCGCCTGCGACTATCCGCTGCATCTGGGATTGACGGAAGCCGGCATGGGCATGAAGGGACTCGTGGCCTCCACCGCCGCCATGGCGGTCCTGCTGCAAGAGGGACTTGGCGACACCATCCGCGTCTCGCTCACCCCCGCGCCCAACGGGGATCGCCGCGACGAAGTGCGCGCCGCCCAACAGATTCTGCAATCGCTCGAACTGCGCCCGTTTACTCCCCAGGTCACCGCCTGCCCCGGCTGCGGCCGCACCACCAGCACCTTCTTCCAGTCCATGGCCGAACGCATCCAGGATCACATCCAGCGGCGCATGCCTGTCTGGCGGCGCGAACGCCCGGGCGTCGAGCAAATGCATGTGGCGGTCATGGGTTGTGTGGTCAATGGCCCGGGGGAGAGTCGTCAGGCCAATCTCGGCATCTCACTGCCCGGCACCTTCGAGGATCCCAAGGCGCCGGTCTACGTGGATGGCCGCCTCTTCAAGACCTTGCACGGCGAGGGCTTGGCGGAAGAGTTCATCACCATCCTCGAAGACTACGTCGCCAGCCATTACGCACCCGCGGCAGAGGCCTCCGTGGTTGGCCCGCGTTGAATCTTCTTCCTGCCGGCCGCTAGCGTGCCCCCACCGGAGTCTCCGTCAGCGTCCTCCAGCCATAAATGTCTTCCGCCTCGCCCTTGGCCAGCGCGAAGAAACGCTCCTGAATGGCGGCGGTGACCGGTCCGCGCGTGCCGGCGCCCACCGGGATCCGGTCCACCGACCTGATGGGGGTAATCTCCACCGCGGTGCCGCAGAAAAACACCTCCTCGGACAGGTACAACGCCTCCCGAGGCTGCGGCTGCTCGATCACCTCCAGTCCCATGTCTCCGGCAATGCGCATCACCGAGTCCCGCGTGATGCCCGGCAGCACCGACGAGCTCCGAGGCGGCGTGTACAGCTTGCCGTCGCGCAGCAGGAAAATGTTCTCGCCGCTGCCTTCGCTGATTTGTCCCTGGGCATCGAGCGCGATGCCCTCGCTGTAGCCGTCGGCGTAGGCCTCCTGCTTCATGAGCTGCGAATTCATGTAGTTCGCCGCCGCCTTGGCCATCGCCGGCAGGGTATTGGGAGCAATCCGCTGCCACGACGACACCCGTACGTCCACCCCTTCCGTCTGCGCCTTCCCGCCCAGATAAGCGCCCCAATCCCAGGCGGCCATGTAGGTTTCCACCGGATTGTCTCCCGGCCGTACGCCCACCCCCATGGCCCCGTACCCGCGCAGCACGATCGGACGCAGGTAGGCCTGCGGCAGGCGGTTGACGCGGATCAATTCGCAGGCCGCCTGGCAAAGTTGGGCCCGGGTGTAGCCAGGATCCATCCGGTAGACCTTGGCCGAGTTCAGCAAACGCTGCATATGGTCCTGCAGACGGAAGATGGCCGGTCCCTGCGGCGTGGCGTAGCACCGGATACCCTCGAACAGCGCCGAACCGTAGCTCACCACATGCGACAGCACATGGATGCGAGCATCGTCCCAGGCCACCATGGCGCCGTTGCGCCAGATTTTCTCACACGGGGTTACGCCCATGCGGCCAGTATACTATTCTGACAATCGTGAGCCCGGAATCCCCCATTCGACTTGTTCTGGAAGATGAAGACCGCAGCGCCGCCCGCATCAAGGTGATTGGCGTCGGCGGCGGCGGCGGCAACGCCGTCAACCGCATGATTGATGCCCGCCTCGACGGCGTGGACTTCATCGCCGCCAATACCGACAGCCAGGCGCTCAAACTCTCGCTGGCGCCGGTCAAGATTCAGCTCGGCGGCAAACTCACCAGCGGCCGCGGCGCCGGCAGCGACCCGGAAGTCGGCCGTCAGGCCGCCCTCGAGGACACGGAAAAGATCCTGCAGGTCCTCGAAGGCGCCGACATGGTCTTCGTCACCGCCGGCCTGGGCGGCGGCACCGGCACCGGCGCCGCTCCCGTCATCGCCTCCCTGGCCAACGAGATCGGCGCCCTGACCGTGGCCGTCGTCACCAAACCG
>JBQCEU010000099.1:0-6283 GCA_051959955.1 Terriglobales bacterium
GGCCAGGTGACGCAGGTCGCTCTCCAGCAGCGCGGTGATGTGGGTCGGGTACAGCCCCGGCGCTTCCTGAAAGGCGGTGAACTGATGGCGCAGCACGAGCGACATTTTACTGAGCCAGCTTAACTGGTTGGGGGTGGTGACCAGCACCCAACCTCCCGGCCGCGTCAGCCGCGTCAACTCGCGCATCAGGGCGCGCGGGTTTTCCAGGTGCTCGATCGTCTCGACCGCCACCGCGGCATCGGCGATGGCATCGGGCAACGGAAAGGGAGTGTGGTTCAGGTCGGCCAGAAGGAATTCGCGGTTGGCCGTCACCGGGGTTCCAGGGTACGCCACCACGTCCAGGCCGATATACCGGCCGAGGTGGCCGTCGAGCGCCGCCGCCAGCGCCGCCTGACCGCAGCCCGCATCGGCGAGGGTCAAGCCGCGCGGCATGTGCGCCCGCACCGTCGCGGCCACCCAACCGATTACGTCGTCGTTGCTCGCGCCCTGTGACAGCGCGGCCACCGCGGCGGCCTGCCCGGTGCTCATGCCGTCACCTCGTGCAGCGCCGCCGCCAGCACCCGCATGCGCGCCCCCGGCTCGAAATCAGCCGCCCGCGCCCGCGCCCCTGCCGCCAGTTGTTGCCGGCGCGCCGGGCTGGCGATCAACTCCGCCAGCGCCCGCGCCACCTCCTCCGCTGCCGGCGCGGTCAGCACGCCCGCATTTTCGCTCACAATTTCGCTTGCGCCGCCGCCGCCGGTGGCGACGATAGGCAGCCCCGCCGCCAGCGCCTCGACGAACACCATGCCAAACGGCTCGGGGGTGGTGTTGGGTTGGCAGAAAATGTCGGCCGCGCCCATCAGCGCCGCCACGTCGTCGCGCTGCCCCAGCCAGCGCACCCGCCCGGCGATACGCAGCCGTTCCGCCTGCTGCTGCAACTCGATGTAGTAATGCTCTTCATGCGGCCGCTGCGGCCCGCCCGCGATCCACGCCACCCAGCCCGACTCCTGCAACCGCGCCAGCGCCTCCAGCAACAGCCCGTGCCCCTTCCACGGCTCCAGCCGGCTGGCCATGAGGATGACCACAGTGCTCTCACCGGTTTCCAGCTTCCGCCGCATCTCGCCGCGCTCGGCGTCGCCGAGCGCCGGTATCGCCGTCTGCGGCGGCGCCAGCGGCCGCGCTGTCATGCCGGGAAACAGTCGCGGCGCGGTGGCAGCGATGATCTCGCCCCAGGTAAAGATAAAGTCCGGCCGCTGCCGCCCCGCCCAGCGTTCGAGCCACCCCCGCCCCGAGGCGCAGTCGTGCATCCACAGCCCCACCTTCAACCCCGCCCGCCGGCAGGCCGGCCCGAAGATGGCATAGGTCCACCATGCGTGGCAGATCGCCGCCTGCGGCCGTTCGCCTTCTGGCATCGCCGCCAGCCACCGCCGCAACCCGCGCCGCGCCCGCGCCACCTGCCAGGGCCGGCTGGCGCGCACCGCCCCCAACCCCTGCACCTCGACCCCGGCGCGCTCCAACTCCCGCCACAAGCGCCCGTGAAAGCAAAGCGCAAACCGCGCCTCGACCTCCGGCGTCATGGCGCGCCGCTCGGCCAGCGTCACCAGCAACCGCTCCACGCCCCCGAAAAGGTTGCCGCCATAGATGTGCAGCACTCGCATCCAGAACCCTTGCGTATACTATCGTGCCCCGGACCCATCCGCCCCAGTCGCAGCGAGCCGCCGATCTCCGGGCCACACCGCGGCGATCATTCGCGCCACCTTGTGCTTCGTCTGCGATATCCCCCCTCCACTGCCTCAAGCCCCGAATCATACTCGGGGTTGAGTGAACTGAGGGGGGGCAGGTCAGTGGAGTTAACGCCCACAACCTGACCCGGCGCATGTACGCACGGAGGACCGGGGCACAGCCCCAGCGGATCGGTGGCCTCGAGCGACGTGCCCCAACATACGCGTAGCGGTTCCAGGTTTGCGGGAAGTCGGTGCCGAGAGCCCTCGTAGTCCGCATTTGCCTTGGCCGTTTGCTAGAGGCCCCCGCCGACCCTCCTGCGTGCCACCCAAAACGCAATGGCTGCCCCCGCGAGGGCGACGGGTGCGCCGTAAGCAACGCAGCCCTCGCGCCAGCCAGGAGCGGCGAGCGCGCGGGTGAGCTCTTGCGGCCCGGTGAGGTGGAGGCGGGCGTCGTCGAGCACGGCTTGGTAGCGGCGGGGCTCGCCGGGGATCGAGAGGTCGAGGGTGACGCGGCAGTGGCTCGCGCCCCAGGCGGCAATCTTGATAACGCCGGTTTCGCGGCCGCGGCTGCTGACGACCGTGGCCTCGCCCGCGGCGGTCCAGCCCGCCTGCGGGCCCGCGCCCAGGGAAGCCAGCCGGCGGGCGGCGACGCGGGCCTCTGCGCCGCCGCGGCGCTATTTAGGGCAAGAAGGGAGAGGGGGGGAGAGAGAGAGAGAGAGCAAGCGGAAGGCCAACCGGACACTCAAGCGTTTCATGCCTATCACTCCGTGTGGCTCACAACTGCTTCTCACGGAGCGAGTCTTTGCGTGTTAGTAGCCGGTTGTCAAGCAAGAAGCGACGCGGATGGAAAATGTCACAATTTTGTCAAAATTCAGGTGCGTACTATAGCCCGCGCGCCCGCGTGCATCTAACCCATGAGTCCGGCGCCGCAAGCAGCCCCGCTGCCCCAGCGGGTCTTCGCCGCAACGCGATGCCGGGCCGCTTGAAAACTACTGGACCCAGAAAAGGGAGCAGCTCACCCCTGTAACAAGCTAACTCCAGCCGAATCAGCGGAACCACCCGAAAAACGAGACAAAAATCGCCCGCTGGTCTGAGAGTCCGCGCGCCCGGCTCGCGCAGCGGACCCCAGGCCCGCGCGGCTGCGCCGCGCCGCCTGCTAAACTGGAAGCAGGAACCCCTTGAAAATCATGTCCTTGGCTGCCATCCGGAATATTGCCATCATCGCCCATGTGGACCATGGCAAAACCACCCTGGTGGACGCCATGCTGCGGCAGAGCGGCATCTTCCGCGCCAACCAGGCGGTGGCCGAGCGCGTGATGGACAGCAACGACCTGGAGCGGGAGCGCGGCATCACCATCCTCGCCAAGAACACCGCCCTCTGGTACCACGACATCCGCATCAACATCGTGGACACCCCCGGCCACAGCGACTTCGGCGGCGAGGTCGAGCGGGCGCTGAACATGGTGGACGGCGTGGTGCTGCTGGTGGACGCCAGCGAGGGACCGCTGCCCCAGACCCGCTACGTGCTGCAGAAGGCGCTGCGCAAGCGGCTGGCGCCGGTGGTGGTGCTCAACAAGATTGACCGCCAGGATGCCCGGCCGGCCGAGGTGCTCAATGAGATCTACGACCTCTTCATTGATCTCGACGCCACCGAGGAGCAGCTCGACTTCCCCGTGCTCTACACCAACGGCAAGGCGGGCACGGCTTCGCGCGATGCCGCCACAGCCGGCGAAAACCTCGAGCCGCTGTTCGAGGCGATTGTCCACACCATTCCCGCGCCGGCGGGCGATCCCGAGGCCACGCTGCAACTGCAGGTGCTCAATCTCGATTACAGCGACTACCTTGGCCGCATCGCCATCGGGCGGGTGTTCCAGGGGCGGGTGCGGATCGGACAGGAAGTGGGCATCGCCAAGGTGGACGGGCAGTTGGTGAAGACGAAGATCACCAAGCTCTATACCTTCCGCGGCTTGCAGCGGGAAGAGACCGAAGAGGCCGCCGCCGGCGACATCGTGGCCATCGCCGGGGTCGAGGGCATCCAGATCGGCGAGACCATCACCGACGCCGAGCATCCCGCCCCGCTGCCGCCGGTGCTGATTGACGAGCCCACGCTGGCCATGGTGTTCACCGTCAACACCTCGCCGCTGGCCGGACGCGAGGGCGAGTTCGTCACCTCCCGCCACCTGCGCGAGCACCTGGACAAGGAACTGCTGACCAACGTCAGCATCCGGGTCGAGCCCACCGCGAGCGCCGACAGCTTCCGCGTGCTCGGCCGCGGCGAGTTGCAGCTCGCCATCCTGATCGAAACCATGCGGCGCGAAGGCTACGAGCTGATGGTGGGCAAGCCGGAGATCGTCATCAAGACTGAAAATGGCGCCCGCCTGGAGCCGCAGGAGCAGGTGGTGGTGGACTGCCCCGAGGCGTTTGTGGGCGTGGTGATCGAGAAGCTGGGGGCGCGCAAGGGCGAGATGCAGCAGATGGTCAACCACGGTTCCGGCCGGGTGCGCATGGAGTTCAAAATCCCCGCCCGCGGGCTGATCGGACTGCGCAGCGCGCTGTTGACCGAAACCCGCGGCACGGCGCTGATCCATTCCCTCTTCGCCGGCTGGGTTCCCTACATGGGCGAGATGGCGGTGCGCCCCACCGGTTCGCTGGTGGCCGACCGCGCCGGCCAGACGACAACCTATGCGCTCAACAACATCCAGGAGCGCGGGGTGCTGTTCCTGGGCGCCGGCGTGGAGGTCTACGAGGGCATGATCGTGGGCGAGAGCGCCCGCGAGGGCGACATGGATGTGAACGCCACCAAGGAAAAGAAACTGACCAACATGCGCGCCTCGGTGGCCGACGAAGCCATCCGCCTGGTCCCCTTCCGCGCGCCCACGCTGGAGCAGGCGCTGGAGTTCATCGCCGACGACGAGTTCGTCGAGATCACCCCCAAGTCGCTGCGGCTGCGCAAGAAGATTCTGGCCGCCAACCGCCGGCCGAAACGCTACAAGGACGCCGGCGCGCCGGTGGGAGCCTAGGGAATGGCGGCAGGGCGCGGGAAGAAGCTGCGGGTGGGCGTCATCTTCGGCGGGCGCAGCGGCGAGCACGAAGTCTCACTGGTGTCGGGCAAGGCGGTGATGGCCGCCCTCGCCCGCGGGAAGTATCAGGTGACGCCCATTCTGATCAGCCGCGAGGGCGCCTGGACGCCCGATTGGACCGCGCTGCGGCGGCTGGACGTGGTTTTCCCGGTGCTGCACGGACCGTACGGCGAAGACGGAGCCATCCAGGGAATGCTGGAGATGCTGGGCCTTCCCTCTGTCGGATCCGGCGTACTGGGTTCGGCGGCGGCCATGGACAAGGAAGTGGCCAAGCGGCTGTTCACCGCCGCCGGGCTGCCGGTGGGGCCTTACGTAAGCCTCGAGGCGAGGGAGTGGAAGCGGTCGCCGCGGAAGGCAACCGCGGGCATTGAAAAAAGCCTGCGCTATCCGCTGTTCATCAAGCCCGCCAACATGGGATCCTCGGTGGGCATTTCGAAGGTCCGCGAACGCGCGGAGCTGGCGGCGGCGCTGCGCGAGGCCTTCCGCTTCGACGACAAGCTGGTGATCGAACAGGGCATTGACGCCCGCGAAATCGAGTGCGCGGTGCTGGGCAACCGCGAACCGAAGGCGGCGGCGCCCGGCGAGGTGATCCCCGGGCGCGAGTTCTACGATTACGCCGCCAAGTACGCCGACGCCGGCTCGCGCACCCTGGTGCCGGCGCCCATTCCGGCGCGCACGGCGCGGGCGGTGCGCGAGCTGGCGGTGCGCGCCTACCAGGCCTGCGGCTGCGAGGGGCTGGCGCGGGTGGATTTTTTCCTCGAGCGGCGCACCGGCACGCTCTACTTGAACGAGATCAACACCATGCCCGGCTTCACCTCCATCAGCATGTACCCGATGATGTGGGCGGCGAGCGGGGTTCCCTTCCCCGCCCTGCTCGACCGGCTGATCGGGTTGGCGCTGGAGCGGGCCCGCCGGCGTGGCCGCCGCCGTGTGCTGCCCAGCCGTGTTCAAATAAGCGTATGACCCTGCTTGACGCACCCGCCTACGATGCCAAAAAGGCGCGGCGCAACCGTGTGCTGGGCATCATCGCCGCCGTGGTGGTGATCGTGGCGGTTATCGGCGTGCTGTACTGGCCGCGCTACATCGCCCGCCACACGGTGGACCGCTTCTTCGATGCCATCGTGGCGAAGAACTACCAACAGGCTTACTACATCTGGCAGGCCAACCCGAAGATGTACTCCATGGACGCCTTCATGCGCGACTGGGGGCCGAGCAGCGAATGGGGCATCATCAAGACCTACCACGTTGACGAGCTGGGGCCGCCGCCGGGCGGGCACGCCAGCGGCCTGGTGGCGATCGTCACCATCAACGATATCCAGAGCCGGCAGGCGCGCGTGTGGATCCAGAACGGCACCCACGAGCTCAGCTTTTATCAGTATTGATCGCGGGGGCCCCCAACGCGGCTGCGCCGCGCGCCCCGCTCTCTTAGGCCGCCAGCGGCGCTGCGCCGGGCGGCCGCGCCCGGCTCCGCATCTCCAGAAGGCGCGGCAGGGCTTCGCG
>JBQCEU010000100.1:0-50316 GCA_051959955.1 Terriglobales bacterium
CCGCGGCGCCCTGCTGCCGCTCGAGTTCCGCCTGCTTCGCTACCGTCCCGAGGCATGGCAGCCGCGCGATTCGCTTGCTCTGGCGGCCTACATGTACAACGTGCTGGCCTCGGGCTACGACAGCAAGCTGATGCGCGAGACTTTTACGGCCAAGCTCGGGCCCGCGCTTGCCGCCCAACTCTTTCCTGAACGCTCGCCCTGGGACATTCCACCGGGCAGCTACCGGGCTGCCTCTGGCCGGCCGGCTGGCCAGCGCAGCGAGCTCCCGGTTTTTGCCGCGGTTTGGGGAGCGGCGACCGGGCGGCACGGCGGCAGTAACAACTGGGTGGTCTCGGGCGCCCACAGCTTCAGCGGGCATCCCATCCTTGCCAATGATCCCCACCTGCAGTTCCAAATTCCGGGCCTGTGGTGGGCGGCAGAGTTGACGTCGCCGCAGGTGGAGGTAGCGGGCGTGGCCATTACGGGCGTGCCGGGCATCATCGTCGGCCACAACCAGGCCATCGCCTGGGGCGTAACCAATTCCATGGCCGACGTGCAGGATTTGTACCGGGAGACGCTCGACGGCAAGGGCAATGTGCTCACGCCGCAGGGCTGGCGCCCGCTGGAGCACTGGCACGAAGTCATCCGGGTGAAGGGGCAAGGGGAGGTGACCCTGGATGTTCCGGTCACGCCTCACGGTCCGCTAATTGCCTCCGATGGCGGTGGCAAACTGGCGCTCGCCTGGAGCCTGTACAGTCCCGGCGCGCTGCAGGCCACCCACGTTTTTTTCGCCCTCGATCAGGCGCAGAACTGGCAGGAGTTCACCACCGCGCTCGCCGATTTCGGCGGTCCTCCGCAAAACTTCGTCTACGCCGACACCAGCGGTCACATCGGCTACCAGCTCGCCGGATGGATCCCGCGCCGCGCGGGCTTTGACGGCGCGGTGCCGGTGCCCGGCGCCAGCGCGGCCTACGGCTGGCAAGGCTGGATTCCGTTCTCGCAGCTTCCGCGGGTTTTCGATCCCGCCGGCGGCATTCTGGCGACCGCCAACGGCCGGATCGCGCCCGACGGCTACCGGCCCACTCTCTCCACGACGTGGGATGCGCCCAACCGCACGCGCCGGATCTATGCCCTTCTCGGCGGCCTGCCGCGGTGGAATGCACGGGCGATGGGCCGGGTGCAGACCGATGTCATCTCGGAACAGGATGGTGATTTTGCCGCCGCCCTGGTCGCGGCTGGAAAAGACGTGGTCGCGCCGGCCGCGGTGCAGGCGGCGCTGCACCAGCTCGAGGGCTACCGCGGCGACATGAGCCACACTTCGGTGGCCGCCACGCTCGCCTACCAAACCCGCGAGGAGCTGCTCCATGAGGTGGTGGCGGCCAAAACAGGCGAACGTCTTGCGCGGAAGTATCACTGGGACATGGCGCCGGTGTTCGAGCAATGGCTGGTCCAAGCCCATCCGGCACAATGGCTGCCGCCGGGCTACAGCGGCGCCCACGCCTGGGACCAGTTACTGCTGCACTGCCTGGCAGAGGTGGTGGGGCGCGGGCCGCAGCCTTGGGGACGGAGGGAGACGCTTTCCCTTTTGCATCCGATCTATTCCCGGATTCCATTCCTCCGCCAACATGCCGACCTAGGTCCGGTGGAGCTGGATGGCAGCCCGCTCACGGTCAAGCAGGCCCGCAATACGGCCTTGGGCAACAGCTCGACCCTGGGCCCCAGCATGCGCTTTATCGCCGACCTGGGGGATTGGGATGACTCTTCGCTGACCCTGGTCACGGGCGAGTCGGGCCGTCTCTTCGATCCCCACTACAGCGACAATTTCACCGCATACTTGCGCGGCGAGGGCCTTCGGCTGTGGTTCACCCCCGCGGCGGTGGCCGCGCATGCGGCCCACCATTTGCAGCTCAATCCCGGGCACTGACGGCCAGCACCCGTTCCAGCACCCAACCCACGGACGGGGGCGAACTACGCAGCGCCACGTCGGCCTCGTGGAGCGCGGGCAGCAGCTTGCGCAGGCGGGCTTCCGGCATGCGGCGCGCGACGGACAGGATGCTGTCGGCGGCGAAACCAGGCGGCCGGAGGCCTTCGGGCAGGGCGCGGTACAGGCCGCTGCGGTCGGCGACGCGCGCCTCCCGAGCCAGCAGCGCCATCGAGAAGGCGCGACTGAGCTGGAATACCAGGCCGATGGCTTCGCTCTCGCCCTCGCTTGCCAGCCAGCTCCGGAGCCGGCCCAAGGCCCCGGCCCGGTCGCCGCGGGCCATGCACTCGGCCAGCTCGAAGGCGGAAGCCGAAGCCGCGCCGGTGACCAGGGTCGCGATGTCCTGGTCGGTGATAGCGCCGCCTGAGGCGTATAGGGCGAGCTTTTCGATTTCGCGCTGCAGCAGAGCCAGTTGACCTTCGAGCACCTCGGCCAGCCGCCTCGCCTGGGGGGCGGTCAAGGAGGCGCCCAAATCCATCGCCATCTGCTGGGCCAGTGCCGCGGCCTGGGCCTCGCCCGCCTGAGCACAGGCGATCACCGGCCCCACAGCGCCCAGGGTTGTTTCGATGCGTTGCAGGCGCGACTTGTCTTCCAGACCCATGCGGTTGCGGTCGGCGGGGATATGAATATGGTCGGCGACGAACACCACCACCGCCGTCGGGGGCGAGCCGGCATGTTCGGTGAAGCGCCGCAGATTGTCGGGGAAGGCGCCGTGCTTTTTCTTGCCGGCGGTGGCGGGCTCTTCGCCGCCCGACTCCGCCGCGGCGGCGCCGCGTCCGTAGAGCTCGCGAGCACTGCGCACCCAAAACACCTGCAGCGGGGCCATCAGGGAGGGGTTCAAAGCCCAGTCGAGGATCGCGTCCAGGGGAGTGGCGGCGAGGTCTTCGTCGCGCCAGCCGAACTCCAGCGTCTCCGGGGGCAACTGCTCCCGCAGCGCGGCGCGGAAGCGGTCGCGGAAATAGCTTTCGTCGCCGGCCAGGGTGTACACCGGCTGCAGCGGCTGCAGGGGGAAAGCCGGGCTCAAAATGCCTCCAGAATATCGGCCACCAGGGTGCGGGCCACTTCCTGGTTGAGCCGCAGAAAGGCGGTCGAGTTTTCCTCGAAAAAATTCTGCTGCTGGGCACTGGTTTGATACTGCTCGTGGAAGACCAGGTCGTTGTTGCGGAACAGCTCGCGGCCGGAGGGCTCGGCGGTCACCCAGGCTTGCAGATGGATGACCACCTCGACGGTGGTTGCCCGGCCGCTGGCGGCGTCAAAGGTGACGGGATTGATGCTGACGCTGCGCAGATCGCCGTGGACGGCGGCGTCGCTGCCGGCCAGGGTGGGTTGGATGCGGTAGCGGGCGCGCTCCTCAAAGGCGCGCGCCACGGCGGCGCTCAAGGCCTGGGAAAATCCCGGCTGGCGGGTGTGGTTGGCGAAGGGCAGGACCGCCAGGACGCGGGTGCCGGCCGGCAGCACGGCGCCGTGGCCAGCGAGATGGTAGCCGCAGCCGCTGAGGCAGAAAGCCGCGGCCAGCCAGAGGGGGAGCGTGCGCTTCACCGGCGGCGCGCCTCGAGAACGGTCAGGGCGGCGTCGAGGCCGGCGTGCACGGTGCGCCGCAGATTATCGAGGGCGGCGGTGATCCAGTAGCCGCCGGCGGGGTCGCGCCGCGGCGGCCCGAGCTGGATGGTGTCGCTGCCGCCGGCGGCCAGGGCGTCGGGCGCGGGGCATGAAGTCAGCCAGGGGCTGCGCAGGCTGGCTGTTACGGCCTCCGCCTCGGGTTCCCGCCCGTGCTTGACGTACAACGACAGCAGGGTGGCGTGAAACAGCGGGGCTTGCAGGACTTCGAGCGCCGGCGGGGCGGCGGCCGGCACGGTGCGGAGCGCGGCGGTTTCGGCGGTAATGCGGCGGCGCAGATCCGCGGCATCACGGCCGGCGCGCAGATTGAAGGCCAACTGGGCGCCGAAGACTTCCTCGGGAATGCTTTGCAGGCTGAGCAGCCGGGTGGTCTGCTGTTCGAGTTCCCGCATTCCCGGCCAACCCTGCTGGCTGGCCGGCTCAAACACGGTGGCGGCCTCTGCGGTGGACGGGCCAGCGAGCGCCAGCCGGTCGAGAAGATGGGCGAGGGCTTGGGCGGCGGGATGGGCCACGCGGATGAGGCGTACCTGCCCGGGGTCTTCGCCGGGAGGGGTCTCCAGGCCGGCCAGAAGCGCGCCGTCGCCTTCCGCCTCGAGCGCACCGGCCAGGTCCACCACAAGGGTTTGCGGCGCCGCCATGGCGAGCGCCTGCCGGGCTTCCTGGGCAGCGCCCGCCAGCAGCAGCAGGTCACGGTCGGCGAGCGCATCCGGTGTGCAGGCCTCGGTGGCCATGGGTTCGTCGCCAAACTCGAGCAGACCGCGCTCGGCGCTTTTGCCCGCGCCGGGGGCGCGGACTTCCAGCAGCGCGGGGGGATAGGCGGGGAAATTCCGCTCGCGCAAGCCCACGGCGAGCTCCCTGCCCAGCAGCGTGGCGGCGCCGACGATGGCGATGCGGTAAGCCGTCATGCCTCGTCCGCGGCCGCGTGCCGCTGCCGGTAGAGGTGGAGATAGTAAATGGCGCGCCAGCACAGCGCCGAGCCGGCGTAGACGATGACCAGCCCCAGCAGCACCACCTCCGAGTAGTACCAGAGGCCCGCCATCAAGGCCGCCAGGCTCACCATGAAGACGTAGGGATGGCGCCGCCCCAGGTCAATCTCCTTGAAGCTGTAAAACCGCCAGGTGCTGACCATCAGGAAGGCCAGGCCGACCACCAGCGCCAGCCAGAAGCCGGCCAGCACCGGCGAGGTATTGACCGACATAAAGAAGAAAGACGGGGAGGCGAAGAAATGGACGATGGCGGCGATGGAACCGGCGGCGGCGGGGATAGGCATGCCGACGAAGTAGCGCTTGCCCGGCTTGCCGGGATTGGAAGGGTGGGACTCGTGGGTGGCGATGTTGAAGCGCGCCAGCCGCGCGGCACCGGCCACGACAAAAAGAAACACCGCGATCTGCGCCACCCGGTTCAGGGCCACCACCGCATGGGGCGAAGCTTCGAGGAAGCGCAGCCCCCAGACGTAGGCCATCACCGCCGGCGCCACGCCAAAGCTGATCACGTCGGCGAGGGAATCGAACTCGCGACCGAAGGCG
The DNA here is from genome assembly GCA_051959955.1 of Terriglobales bacterium. GTDB lineage: Bacteria > Acidobacteriota > Terriglobia > Terriglobales > SCQP01 > SCQP01. Next base: position 5,104 of record JBQCEU010000100.1, read on the forward strand.
CTGGTGGCGTTGGCCATGCGGGCGATGCGGCCGTCCAACCCGTCGAGGAGAATCGCCCAGCCGATGGCCTTGGCGGCTGTATCGAGGAGGTTGGCCGCATCGAGCGGCGCCTGCAGGGCAAGGATGCTTTGCTGGATGGCGTACCAGCCCATGCCCAGATTGGCGACGGTGAAGAGGGAAGGCAGCAGCGCCACCCCACGTCGCAGCGGCCGGGGCGGATGAGGAGGCGGAGGGGGATTCACGGCGTGAGCGGCAGCGGTGGACACGTTGGCAGGGGCCGGAGGCCGACCGCTAACATTATAACTGCCGGAGGCGGCGCAGGCCGCGAAACGGCACGAGCTAGGCGCGCGCCTCGTCCTCGGCTTTGTACATGTACTTGATGATGGCTTTGTAGATCAGCAGGTTGGGCTCGCCGGTGCGATGGACCTTGATGCAGTGGCGGTCATACCACTCGATCACCCCGCGGACCCGCTCGCCATCGCGCAGCACCAGGACCATTTCGGTCTTGGACTGCATCTGCTTCAAGAAATAAAAGCTCTCGGCGTTGGTGGTTTCCGGCGGGACCGGCTTTTTGGGCAGGCGGGCCGGGGGCAGGGTGGGGGTGGCGGCGAGAGCGGGGGCGGCCGCCGCGCCGCGGCTCAACTGACCACGAACATCGGCGAGAGAGGGGCGTATCAGTTTCCGGTTGCTAACCAGTTCGGAGTCGGGCGAGCGGCGGGCAGTGGTGTCGTTCAGCGAGGCCATAACATTCGGCTCCTCGATCTCCTCCCTGGCTCTCACCTGCGGGGGTCAGCGGGCTGAGGACAGTGCCAGCGCCCAACTGGCTAGCGCCAGCGGCCGGAACGCATTGCGGCGTGCAGCAGCCTGGATGCGGTCCAGTCCGGCGATGGCGTCAGGCATGCCTGCCGGAGCGATTTGTTGGGCCAACTGCTTGAGTTCGGCCACGGAGTCCACATTGCCGATTCCTGCGGAAAAGTCCGATTGGAGATAAAGAATATCTTGCAAGACACTATAGAGAATTTCCAGCAGCGATTCAAACTTTTCTTTGCTGGAGCGGGTAGACTCACTCAGTCGAAAGACTGAGGTCAGCGGCCGGCCGGCGACTCCCGCTTGAAGAAACTGAAGGACTTCGCGCCTTAGCTCACGATAGGAGTCCAAATTGAACTGCAGGGCGCGACCGGGGCGGCCCTGGGCCAGGCGGGCCGCCAAGGCGGCGTCGGCGCCGCTGCGCTGGCGCGCTTGCAAAGCCTGGGCCAGTTCATCGGCGGGCAAGGGCGAGAGGCGGACCTCCAGCGCCCGTGAGCGCACGGTGGGGAGCAGGGCGCCGGGATTGCGCGCCAGGGCGATCAGCACCACGCCGGGGGGCGGCTCCTCCAGGGTTTTGAGCAGCGCCGCCTGCGTCGCCCAGCGCGCCTGATCAAGATCGGGAATGATCAGGGTCCAGGTCCGGCCGGCATCGGGCAGCAGTTGGGTCTGGTGAATGATGGCCCGCGCCTGCGGGAGAGAGAGAAAGTCGCCGTCGGGAGGATAGAGACGAATCGCCGGATGCAGGGCCAACTGCAGCGGGGCGGCGGCACGGGCGTTGGTCTTGACTTCGGCGGCGCGGTGGGTCAGCGCAGCTTCCACTTGCTCGGCCAGATTGTCAAGGCGGGTGGTCTGAACGCAGAGATCGCAACTCCCGCAGAACTCACCCGGCGCCGGGGGATGGAGGCAGTTCAGCGCCTGGCCCAGCATGACCGCCAGGGTAGTTTTGCCGATGCCATCCGGCCCGGCCAGCACCAGGGTGCGCTGCATGGGTCCCTGGCGGGAGGCGGCGAGTTGCCGCAACTGTTCCACGGCGGCAGGGTTGCCGATGAAATCACTCCACATGGGTCTGCCCTTCGGCGGCTGCGTCCAGAGCCGACAGAACCCGGGCTGCCACTGCCTCCACGCTGCCGTGGGCCGGGACGAGGCGGCAGCGCACCGGCTCGCGCGCGGCGATTTCCCGATACGCGGCAGCCACGCGGGCAAAAAACCCCAAGCTCTCGGCCTCGAAGCGGCCCGCTTCCGGCAGCTTGCGGGCGCGTGCCACGCTCACTTCCGGCTCCAGGTCGAAGATCAGGGTCAGATCGGGTTTGAGGCCGTGGCACAAGATGCCGTGCAGGCTGCGGATCGCCTGGCGGTCGAGACCGCGGCCGCCGCCTTGATAGGCCTCGGTGGCGTCATGAAAGCGGTCGCAGAGCACCCAGCGCCCGGCCGCCAGGGCGGGCTCGATCAGCTCGGCCACACTTTGGGCGCGCGAGGCCGCCATCAGTGCCAGCTCTGCCATGGGAGCGGGCTGAGCGCCGAGCACCAGGGAGCGAATCTGTTCGCCGACGGCGGTCCCGCCCGGTTCGCGCGTGGTTACCACATCGAGTCCACGGCCGCGGAGGGCGGCCGCCAGGCGTGCCAGTTGCGTGCTCTTGCCGCTGCCGTCAATGCCTTCGAAGCTGATGAACCGCCCCCGCATCCGTCAAGATTGTACAACCCGTGACGGCTGCTATATTCAAGAACGGATGGCCGAACTTTCCATTGCCGCCGCCGTGGACCGGGCCCAGCAGGCCATCGCCGCCGCCTGCGCGCGGGGAGGGCGTCGCGGGGACGAGGTCCGACTTTTGGCCGCCACCAAGACGGTCACGCCCCAGCGAATTCGCGAAGCGTGGGTGGCCGGCATTCGGCTTTTCGGTGAGAATCGCGTGCAGGAGCGCTTGGCCAAAGAACCGGAGCTGGCCGACCTGGCCGCGGAATGGCATCTGCTCGGTCCTTTGCAATCGAATAAAGCAGCGCGGGCGCTGCAGGCGTTCGATGTGATTGAGACGGTAGCATCGCTGGATCTCGCGGCCCGGCTGGCGCGCCTCGCTCGCGCTCCGGTGCAGGTGATGCTGGAGATCAACCTCGCCCAAGAACCGCAAAAACATGGACTTGCCCCCGGGGAGACGGAGGAAGTAGTTCGCGCCCTGGCGGCACTGCCACAACTTCGGCTCATCGGCCTGATGGCGGTACCGCCCGCCGCCGCCGATCCGGAAGCCAGCCGCCCCCATTTCGCCGCCCTCCGCGCGCTGAGCGAACGCCTGCGCGCCATTCTGCCCAGCAGCCCGGAACGATGGGAACTGTCCATGGGCATGTCGCACGATTTTGCCGTTGCCGTGGAAGAGGGCGCCACCCTGGTGCGCCTGGGCACGGCGCTGTTTGGTTCGCGCCGGGGGAACCCTTAAGGAAACCGTTATGGATCTGCACGCTATCCAGTTGGAATTGAAGGCCCATAAGCTTGACGGCTGGCTCTTTTATGACCATCACCGCCGCGATCCCATCGCCTATCGCATTCTGGGGCTCCCGGAGGGGCAGATGGCGAGCCGACGCTGGTATTACTTCATCCCCGCAGAAGGCGAGCCGCGCAAGCTTGTCCACCGGATCGAATCCGCCGCGCTCGATGGCCTGCCTGGGGCGCGCGCGCTGTACTCGCAATGGGCGGAGCTGACCGTACAACTGAAATTGTTGCTGGGCGCGGAAGCGGGGCCGCGGATAGCGATGCAGTATTCACCGGGATGCGAGCTGCCGGCCATTTCGATGGCCGATGCGGGCACGGTCGAACAGGTGCGCGCGCTGGGCTGTGAGGTGGTGAGCTCCGCCGATCTGATTTCGCGGTTCGATGCCGCCTGGACGCCAGCCATGCTGGCCAGCCATCGGCGGGCGGGAAGGGTCATTGACGCCACCATCCGGGCGGCCTTCGGGCAGGTCCGCGCAGCGTTGGACGCCCAGCGACCGATCAGCGAGTATGAACTGCAGCAGTGGATGGCGGAGCGGATGCGCGAGGGCGGGCTGGTGGTGGCCGGGGCCGGCGAGGAGCCAATTGTGGCCGTCAACGCCCATGCCGGCGACCCTCACTATCAGCCGCAAGCGCAAGGCTCGGCCGCCATCACGGCCGGCAGCCTGCTGTTGCTCGATGTCTGGGGCAGGGAAGCGAAGGTACCGCGGGCGGAATCCGCCTTCTACGACGTCACCTGGGTTGGCTACTGCCTGCGGGCGGGCGAATCGGCGCCGCCGGATGCCATGGGGAAGGTTTTCAGCGTGGTGCGGGACGCGCGGGAGGCGGGTATCGAGCTGGTCGAGCAGGCGATCACGGCCGGCCGGCCGCTGCACGGCTTCGAGGTGGATCAGAGAGTGCGCAAGGTCATTCAGGCAGCCGGCCTGGGCGAGTTTTTTGTGCATCGCACCGGCCATTCGCTGGGCCGGGACGTGCACTCCAGCGGCGCCAACCTGGACGACTTTGAAACTCACGATGTGCGCCAAATCCTGCCCCGCTCGGCTTTCACCATCGAGCCCGGCGTCTACTGCCCGCAGCAACAGCCGTTTGGGGTCCGTTCGGAGGTAAATCTCTACATTGGCGAGGGCACGGTGGAGGTAACGGCGCCGCGGCAGGCGGAAATCGTGAGAATATGAACATTGCCCACGATGAGCCAACCTGTGGCCAACGCCAAGCCTTCCCAGTCAACCTCCCAGTCCGCGGCCGCCGGCGCCTGGTGGGTGCTGCTGTTGGGCTGGCTGCTCCCCGGCATGGGCTACTTCGTGGCGCGCAAGTGGGTGCGCGGCAGCCTGGTGCTGGTGTCGGTGGTGGGGATGTTTGGCCTGGGGCTGGCCATGCGCGGCCGGGTGTTCGGCTTCAACACCAGCAATATTCTCGATATGTTGGGCTGGATCGGCGATCTGTGCGCGGGCGCGCTCTACTTCCTCACCCGGCTGGTGGGAGCCGGCGCGGGCAACCCCTATTCGGTGCTTGGCGACTATGGCACCAATTTTCTGATCGCCGCCGGGCTGCTCAATCTGCTGGCCGCCGCCGACGCGCGCGACGTGGTGCTGGGGAGGAAGCGTTAGTCCATGGGATTCTCGCATCTTACCGCCGTGGTGTTGTTTTCGCTGTTCGCATCGGTGATTTTTGGCATCACGCTGCGCGAGGGGCTGCGTGAGCAGCTCCGCTATGGGCTTATTGCCTTCGCCTGGTTTGTGGGTGGCACCATCGCCGGCGGATGGTTTCTTTATCTGTTGAACCCCCATTGATTCAAAAAGGAGTCGCCATGTATCCCGAGTTCATGATTGCCCCCATGCGCGAGGAGCTAACCCGCATTGGCGTCGAGCAGGCACGCACCCCGTCCGAGGTGGATCAGGCGGTAGCCCAGCCAGGAACCACACTGGTGGTGGTCAACTCCGTCTGCGGCTGTGCCGCCGGCAAAGCCCGGCCGGGAATAACGCAGGCCCTGCAACATGGGCGGCGCCCCGACCGCGCCATCACGGTTTTTGCAGGCGCCGACCTGGAGGCCACCGAGCGCGCCCGGGGCTACTTCACCGGCTTCGAACCGTCGTCGCCTTCGGTCGGGCTGCTCAAGGACGGGCAGTTGGTGTTCATGCTGGAACGCCGCCAGATCGAGGGCCGTACCGCTCCCGAAATTGCCCAAGCGCTGACGGAAGCCTTCGATCAGCACTGCGGCCAGTGACAGCGACGGCGTGGCTGCCGTCGGCGGCAGAGGCCGAGACCGATTTTCCGCTGGCCAATCTGCCTTATGGCGCCTTCTCGGCGCTGGGCCGGGAAGCGCGCCTGGGTGTCGCCATCGGCGACCAGATCCTTGATCTTCGCGCCGCCGATGCGGTGGGGCTGCTTGCCGGCCTGCCGGAAGCTTTGCGGGAGGCCTGCCGGCAACCGGTGCTGAACTCCCTCATGGAGCAGGATCCCGCCCGGTTGAGCCAACTGCGCCGCCGGCTGACGGAATTGCTCAGCGCCAGCCATGAGAGCGATCGCGAGCGCACCGCCCGGGCGCTGCTGCCGCAAGCCGAGGCCACGCTCCAGCTTCCGGCGGCCATCGGCGACTACACCGACTTTTACGCCTCCATCCATCACGCCACCAACGTGGGCAAGCTCTTCCGCCCCACCAACCCCCTGCTGCCGAATTACAAGTACATCCCAGTTGGCTACCACGGCCGCAGTTCCTCGGTGGTGGTCAGCCCGGAAAGAATCCGACGTCCGGTTGGTCAACTGCCTGGAGCGGAAGGGGCGGCGCCAAGTTTCGCGCCTACCCGGCAGTTGGATTACGAACTGGAGGTTGGCATATTTGTAGGTCAAGGGAATGCCCTGGGGCATCCGATCCCGATGGTGGCGGCCGAAAGCCATATTTTCGGCCTGTGTTTGCTCAACGATTGGTCAGCCCGCGATATGCAGCGGTGGGAGTATCAGCCGCTGGGCCCGTTTCTGGCAAAGAACTTCGCCACGTCCATCTCACCCTGGGTGGTCACCATGGAAGCCCTGGCGCCCTATCGCGTTCCCGCCGCGGAGCGTCCGGCCGGCGATCCCGAGCCGCTGCCGTATCTCGACGCTGTGGGCAACCGCGCGGCCGGCGGGCTGAATATGACGGTGGAGGCCTGGCTGCAGACCGACCGCATGCGCAGGGAAAAGCTGGCGCCGGTACGTCTCAGCCGCGCCAATTTTCGCGATCTTTACTGGACGATGGCGCAGTTGCTGGTCCATCACGCCAGCAACGGCTGTAATCTCCGCAGCGGCGATCTGCTGGGAAGCGGAACCATCTCCGGGCCCGAGCCGGAGGCGCGGGGGTGCCTTCTGGAACTGACCTCAGGCGGCCGTGAGCCGGTGACCCTGCCCGGCGGCGAAACCCGAGCCTTTCTTGAAAACGGGGACGAAATTACACTGCGCGCCTACTGCCAGAAGGCGGGAGCAGCCCGGATCGGTTGGGGGGAGTGCCGGGGTAGAATTGTCCCAGCCGTGGAAGTGTAACTCCCCTCCCGCCCGCGCGTCGAAGAAGGATGGTGCATGCCCGAGCCCGTACCCGCAGTTGATGAAGACCTCATCCTCGTACGGCAGGCGTGTGCTGGGAACCGGGAGGCTTTCTACAACCTTGTCAGCCGCTACGAGCGCAGGCTTTATCGCTCGGCTCTGGCCATTACGGGCAGTCCGGCCGATGCCGAGGAGACCGTCCAGGAGACCTTCCTGCGGGCCTTCGAGCACCTGTCGCAGTTCCGCGCCGAGGCCAAGTTCCAGACCTGGCTTACCCAGATTCTGCTCAACACGGCGCGTATGAAACTGCGGAAGAACCATGCCGGACTTTGGGAATCGCTCGACGAACCGCGCCCAACCGAAGAGGGTATGATGCCGCGCGACGTGGCCGAGTGGCGGGAAAACCCGGAGCAGAAGCTGGGGCGAGAGGAGATGGAACGGATCCTGCATCAGGCGCTGCGGGGCCTGCCACCGGGCTATCGCGAGGTGATCGCCATGCGCGACATGCAACTGCTCTCGACACAGGAGACGGCCGAACTGCTGGGCATGAGCGTGGCCAACGTCAAGACACGGCTTTTGCGAGCCCGGCTGCAACTGCGGGAAAGGCTGGCGGGACCACTGGGCCGGCTACACGGCGAGAGGGGATGAGCGCGATGGAAAGCACCTGCCAACAGTGGCTGGCGTGGTTGACGGATCATCTGGATGGTGAGTTGAACGCCGCCTATTGTGCCCAGTTCCGCTCGCACATGGAGGACTGTCCGCGGTGCCGCGCCTTGCTGCAGAACCTTCAGGTCTCGCAAGCCCTTTTGGCCGATGAGCGCTACTTTGCACCGGCGCCGGAGGCTTCGGGGCGTTTGCGCCAGGCGCTGGAAAGCGGTCTGGAGGAGCCTTTGCTGGTGGCTGACCTGCGTCCGGCCGCCCGGCAGCCAGCGCTCATCAAGCGGCGGCGATGGTGGCAGCCGCAGTGGACTGGCGCCTGGGCCGCGGCGATTGTGCTTCTGATTCTGGCGGTGGGAGTTGTCCGCTGGCGGGCCGGGGCGGTGACGACCTCGGGATGGCTGATAGATCGCCACTGCCTCACAGCTTTTGCCAACCACCCGGCTGACCACCCGCGCGATTGCCTGCTGCGCTGCGCCAAGCTGACCTACGGCGTGGTGGATGCCAAGGGGCACTTCACCCCCTTTGACGCGCAGGGCAGCAGGCGCGCCCTCGCCGCGGTGGAGGCCAGCGACAAGCCCGACCACCTGTGGGTAACCGTCACCGGAAAGAAATCCGCCAGCTCGCCGGTTCTGGAAGTGCAGCAGATCGAGCTCACCGATCCCAACGTGGCCGCCTCCCGCTATTGAAGCCTTAGGGCTTGGAGGCAGGTCCGAGGAGGATCTTCTCGAAAAAGGCCAGCGCGCGCGGGTCTTTCGACTGGCCCAGCCAGAACATGGCGCGCTTGCGCACGGCCGGGTTGGAATTGCTTTCGGCAACATGAATGAGTAGCGGCACCCCGTCACCGTGGGGCAACTGGCTGAGGCCGAATACCGCGCGCTCTTTAACCTGGGTGTCCGGGTCGTTTTGGACGGCATCCGCGATCGCACCGGCAGCCTTCTGGCTGGCCTTTTGTCCGAGCCAAAACAGCGCCTGACCACGCACCTCAGGCGAGGGATCCGTCTTGGCCATGCGGATCATCTCGTCAACCGCCTCGGGTTCATGGCTGACGGAAAAGGCAAACACCAGACGCCGCCGCAGGGCCGGGGAGAGGTCGGGCGAGCGCTCCAGACGCTGCAGGGCGGAGAATCCGGCGGGGCCGCGCGCCGCGCCCAGCCAGAACACCGCCTGCTCGCGCACCTTCTCCGGAGCTGATCCGGAAGCCAGCCCCTGCAGCGCCTGCCCGGCGGCATCGCCGGCGCTCAGGGCCAGCGGCGCAGTTGCGGACGCATTGCCCGCTTGCGCCAACCCCTGCAGGAGGCGTGCACTCTGGGCGGCATCGGCGCCCGTGAGCCAGGTGACGGGGAGGCCACCGGCATCCAGCGTGCAAGTGGCGTCGAAGCTCCGCACCTTGTCCACCGTGCCGTTTTCCAGACGAAGCATTATGAGCAGCGGGCGGGATTGCAGAGGGGTATCGCCATCCTCACGGATGCGGCTGTTGCCGGTTTCCAGATAGGCGGTATCGCCGCAGTCGCGGTTGTGCTGGGGCATGCCCATGACGCTGTAGCCCCACCAGCGCGGGCCGCTCGAGTGTTCCGCCGCCTGCAGTTGGGCGGCGAGGTTGGCGGCGGGCGCGGTGGTGAGCTGCGCGTGGGTGAAATTCGGGGTTTGGGCGGCCGTCAGCGCGGCGGCGGTGAGCAGCAGAAGGGAAGTGGCGAGTGGGCGCATGGCAGTTCCTTACTGATTGAGGATTTCCATCAGGTAGTCGGTGGCGGCCTTGGAGTGCATGAGCGAGAGCTGCTGCACGAGGTCGCGCTTCAGTTCCGGGTCCTGCTCCTTGCGCGCCAGCGCCACCAGGCCGGCGGCGTCGTTGCGGATGAAGAGCGAGCGGATCACCGCGCGGCTGGTTTCGCGGTCACTCGCGCCTGGATAGAGCGACTCCAGCGCGGCCGCCACCTTGGGCGAGCCGTTCATACCCAGGCTGCGGATGGCCTCCAGCCTCATCTTGGGGTTACTCTCGGCCTTGGCCAGCGGGATCAGGTGATCGGTATCGCCTGCCATGCCGAGCGATCGGATGATGGTCAGCTTGGCGTCCACGGGAGGATTGGATTGGTAGAGCTGCCACAACTCATCCTTGCCGCCCGCCAGCGCCAGATTGCGAATCGCCTCCTGGCGCAGCGCGGGGTCGGATTCGCTCCTGGCGGCGGCCAGCAGATCGGCGCGGTCGCCGCCGACCATGTAGGCGCGCAGGATGTTTTCGCGCATGGGCCGGGTGGCATTGCCGGCATAGATGCTCGCCAGCGCGGCGCGGCCTTTCTCGCCTCCGGCCATGCCCAGATAGCGCACCGCGTGGTCGCGCACCTCGGGGTTGGGATTGTTTTTGGCAATTTCGGTAAGTTCCTGCAGAGCGGCGGGAGAGTGGTTCTGCGCCAGCACGAACAGAGCCCGGGTCTTGACCGCCGGCGAGGCGTTGCCGTTGATTACCTTCTCCAGCATGGGCAGCGCTTCGGCGGAGTTGCTGTTCATCAGGCCATTGAGCGCCAGCAGCTTGAGATCATCGCCCTTTTGCAGGTCGGGGGTGACGACGGCACCGGTGGCCTGGCGCAGTTGCAGTTTCAGCGCCGCCGCGTCCTGGGACCAGTCGCTGGCGGGATAGAGGGCGTGCAGGCGGTCGAGCGCCGCCATCGAGGCGTCCAGCTTTCCCAATTTGTTGTCGGCGAAGGCCTGCCAGTACAGCGAGGCATCGCCCATTTTGGCGCGGGCCGCCTCGAGCTTGGCCGCCAGCTCTTCAAATTGCGCCGAAGCCTTATCCCACTGCGCGGAGTTGATGGCATCGAGGGCTTCCTGGTATTGCTTGATCACCTGCGGCGGCGGGGGAGGCGCGACCACCGGAGTGGGCGGAGCGGCCAGGGGCGGAGGCGGGGGCGCGGTCTGGGCTCCCAAACCGACCGCCAGGGCCAGAGCCAGTGCCGAGGTCAGAAAACAGGTTTCATGCTTCATAGGTCACCATTGCGTTCGGAAGTTGGCGCCTGCCGGCGCGCGGTTAATGTCTGATCGAACACCCGCAGCTTGAACAGCAACCCACTGGCCGCGAAGCGTTCCTGCATCCTCTGCCATTGGACGCTGTCGAGGCGATTCGGACTGTGGGCAATCTCCAAGAGCGGCGGTTCCAGCAATCCCAGCACATGCGCCGCGGTCAGGTCGCCATGGGCGGCGGCATCGGCGGCGTAGAGGCGGTTGGCGGCGAGCAGTTCGCGGGCCTGGCGCCTGGCGTCGGCCATGGGTACGGTTCCGGCAGCGGCGGGAGCGTGCTTGACTTCCAGCAGCAGCGCCTGGGCCTGGTCCAGATGTTCACCCACCGCGGCCCGCAACAAGGGAGAGGCCGAAGGGCTTTCCGCCACCGCGGCCCGTGCGGCCGGGGCCGCCGCCCGCGGCCGCGCCCACCAACCCATCAGCACCAGCACCGCCGCCAGGGCCGCCGCGCCGCTCCAAGCCCAGCGCCAGGAGCGCTGGGGGACAGGGGAATCGAGGATCCCGTCCATCCGCGCCCAGACGCGGGCGGGCAGGAGGGCATCGGCTTCCGGCGAGTCCCACCGCGCAGCCATCCGCAGCGGCTGCTGCCAGCCCTCGAGACGTTGGCGGCAGGCCGCGCAGTCTTCGAGGTGCGCGGCCGTTGCCTGGTCGCCAAAGCCCATGGCGTGGGCCATCAATTGCTTGTCATCAGCGTGCTTCATCGCGCCTGCTCCAACTGCTGCCGCAGCTTGCGAACGCCGCGGAAAATGGTGTTCTTGGTGGCTGAAGTGCGCAACCCCAACGCCGCCCCAATCTCTTCAATCGAAAGCTGCTCGTAGTGCCGCAGTACAAAGGCGGCCCGCTCCACCGGGGTGAGGTGGTTCAAGGCGGTGCCGATGCGGCGGCTGGCTTCCGCGCTCAAGAGCAGCCGCTCCGGCGATGGCTGGGCGCCAGGCAGAAGCTCGGCCGGATCGGACTCCCCGTCCGCGCTGAGGGCTGTCTGCGGTCGTGCCCGATGGCGCCGGAGAAGGTCAAGGGCGGCGTTGGTGCAGATGCGGTGCAGCCAGGTCCCCACGCCGGCCCGCGCCTGGAAGCGGGCGCGGCTGCGGTAGGCGCGGAGGAAGGTTTCCTGTACCAAATCTTCGGCGTCCTGGCGGTTGGCGGTCATGCGGTAGGCGAGCCGGTACAGCCGGGCGCTGTAGAGCTCGACGATGGAGCGGAAGTCGGCGCTGGAGCCCAAATCGAGCTCTCCCGCGAGGGCGGCGGCGGAATTGTCCGCGTCCACGTCGCCGGCTACGTTCGTCATCTGCCCCATTGGACGCAGACCCCCGGCGGCGGTTAGGTCGGCCTGCGGCCGCCCAGCATGTGCCCAAGCTGGCGCGCGATCCCCAGCAGGCGCCGCGCATCGGCGGAAGTCGGCCGCCAGCGGCTCAACATTTCCCTTACCAGCCGCTGCTGGCCGCCGCGGTGTTCCGGTTGCACTGTACCGAGCCGCTCGAGCAGAGGCATCCAGGCCTGCACCACGCGTTCGCGCTGGGCGGCGTCCAGCCCGGTGAGGCGGGCCGGGGGGGCGGCCTGGACCGAGCGCGTCAGTTCATAGGCGCACACGGCAACCGCCTGGCCCAAATTCATCGAAGGCGCCTCCGGCCGGGTGGAGATGCGAGCCAAGCGGTGGCAGTAGCTGATTTCCTCCACTCCCAAGCCGGTCTTCTCCGAGCCAAACACCAGCGCCGTCCGGCCCGCCGGCAGCGAGGCGGCCACCGTCTGCCATTCCTCGAGTGGCAGTTCCGGTACCCTCCCGGTTCCGGCCGATGTCCCCACCACGGCATCGCACCCGGCGACCGCCTCGGGGAGCGTGGCAAAGGTCCGCGCGTGCTCGAGGACGGCCAAGCCGGCCCGCGCCGACCGCACCGTGTCCCAGGCGGCCGCGTAGGGCTCGACCAGGGCAAGATCTTCAAGCCCAAAGTTGGCCATGGCTCGCGCCGCCGCCCCGATGTTGAGCGGGTTTCGCACCCGCACCAGCACAATGCGGATGGCAAGATGCAGCATAGCCTTCCATTGTACCGGGCGGTTAATGCACAGGCTGGCGCGCCAGACGGCGGTACAGGCTGGCATAGGCGGCGGTCATGCTGCGAGCGTCGAAGTTGCGTTCCGCGCGCTGCCGGCAGGCTCGGGGATTGATGGCCGGCAAGTGCCTGGCGGCCGCTTCGGCCAGACGATCGTCGTCGCCCACAAAGCCAGTTTCGCCATCGGCGACGACCTCGGGCAGCGCTCCGATGGGCGCGGCGAGCACCGGCACCCCGCAGGCCGCTGCTTCCATCGCCGCGAGGGAGCTGGTCTCGGCGATGCGCGACGGAATCACGACCGCAGCGGCCGCCGCCAGGAGATCCAGCTTGGATTGGGCGGAGGGGGGAGGCAGCCAACGTACATCGCTGTTGAGATGCGGGGCAATCCGCGAGGCGAAGTAGTTTTGGTGGGCGGGGAAGGGGCCGATGTCGCCCACCAACCAAAGAGGCCGGCGGGCGGAGCGGGCGATGGCGATGGCGGCGTGGGGCGCCTTTTCGGGGCAGATGCGGCCCAAGTACAGCAGCGGCGCGCGAATGTCTGCCGGGGAGCGGCGGAGTGTGAACCGAAGCAGATCTACTCCATTGGGAATCACCCCGCAACATGCTGCCGGCCCATACTCCCGCGCCTGGGTGTGGCTGACGCACTGCCAGTGAACACCAGGCGGCGGTGGGGACGGGTTGTGCGGATACAAGGCGCGCGCGAGGTGACGGGTGAACAGCAGGGGGGCGGGGAAGTCGCCCGGCCCAGCCTGGAAAAGTCCGCCGAGATTGTGGACGAGGTCGAGGCCGTCTGTCTGTGCCAAGCGCCGGGCGAGACGTCTCGCCGCCGTGCGGCACCGCGCCAGGAGCGCTTCCAGCGCCGGTTGGGAGATGGGAAGGGGCGGCAACCCGCTCAAGTGGAATTGCGCCAGCAGACGGGGCCAGGAGATGAACTGGATGCGGGGCCAGGAGCGGCTCCCTTCCGCCCCCACCCAAGTGACCTGGGTCGGGGGCTGCCTGTCCAATGCTTGCAGCAGCAGATAGACCATCTGCTCGGTGCCGCCGCAGGCCGCACTGGTCACCGGCGTCAACGGGTAGCTGAGCAGCAACAACTTCATGCACCGGCGTCCAGGAAGGCGGCGAAGCGGGCGGCAATCTCCTCGCCGCTCCAAGGCCAGCCCCAGAGTTCATAGACACAGGGGGCGCACGGCCGCCGCCGGTAGTTGTGCCGTGGCAGGGGGCGCAGCGCCTCGCGATGGGCATCAAATGGGGCCAAGGTGGCCCGCTGTGAGGCATAGAGGGCGAGGGCCGCCTGCTTGGCCGCGGCCGGGGAGCCGCGAAGCGTCACACTCCATTCGGGCGCCTCCGGGAAGTGTTGCCGGACCATCGCGCCCGCACGGGTCGTGTACAGCGCGTACTCCCAGGCTTCCAGGCCGAGCCTCCGGCTCAGCCTGGCGGCGAGTAAATTGGCGGCATCGTGATCGGGATGCCCGCCCTCGAAGGCCGGCGCCAGGATCAGTTGTGGGCGCGTTTGCTCCGCAATGTGACGCAGCCAGGCTTCGGCTGGCGCCAGCCTGTGACTCAGCTCCTGATCCAGGACATTGCTGAAGGCCAAGCGGGCTTGAGGGAAGCCGCGCCAAGCCGCCTTCGCCTCCCGCCGGCGCGCTTGCTTGTAGACCAGGCGGCTGGTGCGGCCGCCGTGGCCGGCGGGCGCGCGCCAGCGCGCATCGCGCGGGGCCCCATCGGTCAAGTAGGCCACAGTGATAGGTCCAGGGTGCTGTTGCACCCACCCCCACACGCCCACGGCTTCGTCGTCAGGGTGGGCGGCCAGTATGAGGACGGCACCACCGTTTTTCACCCGCGGCCTGCCGCCCCCGCGCCTATACTGTTGCTGGTTATCCACCTGGATCATGAGTTCACTGCCTCAGCCCCTTCTCGCGTATCTCGAATCCAATGCCAGCCAGTCGCTCACCGGGCTGATGGACTTTTTACGCATCCCCAGCATCAGCACGTTGCCGGCGCACAAGCCCGACATGGCCCGCGCGCTCGACTTTTTGGCCAAGCGACTGACGGCAATTGGCCTGGAACACGTCAAGGCGGTACTGCCCAAGGGGCTCGCCCAAGCGAACCCCATCCTGTACGCCGATTGGCTGCATGCCCCCGGCCAGCCGACGGTTCTGTTCTATGGCCATTACGACGTCCAGCCCCCGGATCCATTGGCGGAATGGGTGACCCCGCCCTTCGACCCCACGGTGCGCGAGGGCAACCTCTACGCTCGCGGCGCTGCCGACGACAAGGGCCAGGTCTACGCCCAGGTACAGGCTATGGACGCTTGGATGCAGACCCAGCGCAAGTTGCCGGTCAACATGAAGTTTCTGATCGAGGGGGAAGAGGAAGTCGGCGGCGAGGCCGTGGATGCATATGTGCGTCAGAACAAGAAGGCTCTGGCGTGTGATTGCGTGGTGGTCAGCGACACCGCCATGTTCGCCCCCGGCCTGCCCTCTCTGGATGTGGGACTGCGGGGCATGGTGTACGCCGAGGTGGAAATCCAGGGACCGGGCCGCGACCTGCATTCGGGGCTGTACGGCGGCGTTGCGCCCAACCCTTTCGAGGCTCTGGCACGCATCATCGCCGGCCTGAAGTCACCCGAGGGCAAGATTCTGATTCCGGGATTTTACGATTCCGTGCTGCCGCCCAGCGCGGAAGAGATGGCTGCCTGGAAGCGCCTGCCGTTTGATGAGAAGCAGTATCTGGAAGAGGAAGTGCGGGCGTCGGCGCTGGTGGGCGAAGCGGGATACTCGGTGCAGGAGCGCACCTGGTCGCGGCCCACCTTTGACGTCCACGGCATGCCAGGCGGCTTCACCGGCCCCGGTTCCAAGACGGTGATCCCCGCGCGCGCCTCCGCCAAAATGAGCATGCGGCTGGTGCCCCAACAAAAACCGGCCGAGATCTTCACTCTCTTCAAGGCCGCGGTCGAGCGCCTGACGCCGAAAGGATTTCAGTGCACGGTCAAGCTGCTCAATACCGCCGATCCGGTGTTGGTGGATCCCAGAAACCGTTTTGTGCGCGCCGGGGTGACGGCCTTGCAGCGCACGTTTGGAGCCGAGCCGGTATTCATCCGCTCGGGCGGATCGGTTCCCATCGTCGCGCTGTTCGATTCCGAGTTGAAGGTTCCGACGGTGATGATGGGCTTCGGGTTGCCCGACGACGGGCTGCACAGCCCGAACGAGAAATTTGCCTTGACGAGTTTCCACGGCGGCATTCGGGCAGTAGCCGAATTTTTGGCGCTGCTGGCCGACGGCGGAGAAGGCTGAGCGGGCGCAAGGGAAGCCGGCGGGAGTTTACTTGCCGCCGGCGACGACGAGGTCGTTTTTCACTCCCAGCACGCCCGGCAGGCCGCGCACCGCATTCCCCGCCACGGATTTATCCACCTGGGTGTCAACCACGCCCACCAAGGTGACGCGTCCGTTCTCCACGAGGATGCGGATGGGGTGCGCGGGATCATTGGCGTAGCGGATCATGGAGGGATTGCCGTAGATGGCGCGGGCCGCGGCCAGCCGGATCTGGTCATCCATGGGCGACAGCGGCGCCACTTCGATGTTGTCAATCACGCCTTTGACGCCGGTGGTATCTACGATGATGTCCACGGCGGAGTCGCGGTCGGGGTAGTCACGGACCTGCCCTCCCACCGTGACCACACCGTTATTCACGCCCACGGTCAGGGCGTTGAAGGTCTGGCCCATGCCCATGCGGTCGTAGGTGAGGCGGTCGGCGATTTCACGTTTTAGCTGGGCATCGGGGACGGCTTCGGTGTGCACGGCAATCTGGTTCACCACGCCGTCCACGCCGTCCACGCCGCGCGCCTGATTGGCCGCTTCCAGCTTGGCCCGCAGGTTGGGCACGGCGCCGGTGAGTTTCGCCACCCGGTCGTCCACCTGGACCCGCACCTGGCCCATGTCCTTCTTTTTGGCGATCTTCTGCTGCACCTCGGCCTGCAGCCGTTGATCCTGAACCGCCGAGGCCTGGGCGGCGGGGTTGGCCTGGGCGGTGGCTATGCTCACCGCCAGCAGCAAGCTCAACCCCAGCAGCAACCATTGCGGAGCACGCTCCTTGAGTTCCATGCACCCACCCCCTCTATTCCTTTGGATGGATGAACTTCCCCCGGCGTTGCAATTAGCGCGCCGAAGCCGCTGGCTGCCCGAGCGGGTACAAGGGAAAGCCCGCAGCCAATTGCCGCACCTGCCGCTGCACCTTTTCCAACTCGGCGGGCTCCTGGCGGTGGTGGAGCACGTGGGCGATCCAGCGGCCGATCTGCTGCATCTCGCCGACGCCCATGCCGCGGGTGGTCAGCGCCGGGGTTCCCAGCCGTATCCCACTCGGATTCATGGGCGGGTTGGTGTCGAAGGGAATGGCATTTTTGTTGACGGTAATGTTGGCCGCATGCAAGGCGTTCTCGGCCTCCTTGCCGCGGATCCCCTGGCTGAAGACATCCACCAGCATGAGGTGGGTGTCGGTGCCGCCGGAGACGATGCGGAACCCTTCGTCGTGCAGTTGCGCCGCCAGCGCCCGGGCGTTGGCCACCACCTGCGCCGCATAGGAGCGGAACTCCGGCTGCGAGGCCTCCAGCAGGCAGACCGCCTTGGCGGCGACAATGTGCACCAGGGGTCCGCCCTGGGAGCCTGGGAAGACCGATTTATCCACCGCCGGGCCGTACTCCTGGCGGGCGAGAATCAAGCCGCCGCGAGGCCCGCGCAGTGTCTTGTGGGTGGTGGTGGTGACGATCTGGGCGTGGGGAACCGGGCTGGGATGGGCGCCGCCCGCCACCAGTCCGGCAAAGTGGGCCATGTCCACCAGATAGAGCGCCCCCACTTCATCGGCGATGGCGCGCATGCGGGCGAAATCAATGATCCGGGGGTAGGCGCTGCCGCCGCCGATGATCAGTTTGGGCCGCGCCTGGCGGGCGGTGTCGGCCAGCGCCTGGTAGTCAATGGTCTCGGTGTCCTTGTCCACGCCATACGGGACGATGTGATAGGTCTTGCCGGAGAAGCTGAGCGGATGGCCGTGGGTCAGGTGGCCGCCATGCGCCAGGTTGAGTCCCATGACCGTGTCGCCGGGCTGCAGTACCGCGGCGTAGGCCTCCTGGTTGGCCTGCGAGCCGGAGTGGGGCTGGACGTTGGCGAACTCAGCTCCAAACAACTCCCGGGCCCTTTGCCGCGCCAGTTCCTCGACCGCGTCGGCGTATTCGCAGCCGCCGTAGTAGCGCTTGCCGGGATAGCCTTCGGCGTACTTGTTGGTAAACACCGATCCCGCCGCCTCCAAGACGGCGGCGCTGACGAAGTTCTCCGAGGCGATGAGCTCGAGATGCTCGTGTTGCCGCCGGGCTTCGGCCGCAATCGCCCGAGCCACGTCGGGGTCCACCTCCGCCAAGGGAGCGAGGAAATTGTTGGCCAGGGTCATAAGTTCATCTTACGCGGCTTCATTGACTGGCGCGGGGCTCCACCAGCCGGAGAACGAGAGCGGACAAAAAAACGCCGGAGTGCAGCGAGCGCTCCGGCGAAATTCGTGGCCCCTTGCGGAGGCACGGTCAAGTGTGTGGATAAGCCAAGTGTAGCGCGGAAATCCCAAAATCAATAAAAACTTTGGGTCAAGTTTTCAAAAACCACAAATGCGCCGGTACCATCCACTACTTGGCTACTGCTGCTAGCTAGACGGCACTATTGGCTGGCTGCTTTTCCTTCTCCTGCTTTTCGCGCGCCAAGATGTGGGCTTCGGGGGCATCCCAGCCGCAGTCGCGATGGGAGGAATCGCAAAAAGGCTTGTTGCGGGAATGGCCGCAGCGGCAGAGCGAGACAGCCGGCTTGTTGGTGGGCAAGGGAATTTCATTGCCCTCGCTGTCAATCAGGCGAAACGGTCCCTCCACCTTGAGCGAGCCTTTGCGACGAACGGTAATCGTGACTTCTGGCATCTTCTCCCCCTAGTTTTCGGTAGATTCCGGGTTTCGCTGCCGCGAGCGACGCAGCAGCGCCTCCATGCGGGCGGTGTACTCCGACGAGCGGTCGAGTTCGAAGCGCAGGTCGGGCACGCGGCGGATTTGCAGCCGGTGAGCCAACTCGGCTTTGAGAAACCCACGCGCGGCCATCAGTCCCTGCAAAGCCTGCTGCTGCTCGCGGGCGTCGCCGGCGACGGCGACATATACCAGGGCCAGCCGCATGGGAGGCTCGAGTTTCACTTCGCTCACCGTGGCCAGGCCAATGCGGGGATCGCCCAATTCGCCCTCGATGAGTTCGTTGAGTTCATCCCGCAAAGTCTCGGCGATGCGTTCCTGGCGATGGGGCATGGGAGAAGTCTAGATCAGAATTTCAGCCTGGCCGCGGCGCACGTCCTGGCCGGCGAGCATGCGCTCGGCGGCGGCCGCCGCCTGTTCCAGTTGGCCGAGCAGATAGCCGGCGTCGCCGTTCACGGCGGCGATGCCCAGCGTGGCCCTCTGCCAGAGGTCGCGATCTTCATCCAGTTCGGCGACCGAGACGTTGAATTGGCGGCGCAGGCGGTCCTTGACGCTGCGCACCACCTGGCGGCGGTCCTTGAGCGAACCGGCCTCAGGGAGCACGATCTCGATTCGCACCCAGCCCACCGCCATGCCGTACATCCGGGTCAGGCGAGCAGGGTGGCGACCTTCTCCACCGAGAAAGCCTCCAACACGTCGCCTTGTTTGATGTCGTTGAAATTGGCCACCGAAGCGCCACACTCCATGCCGGAGCGCACTTCGCTGACATCATCCTTGAAACGTTTGAGCGAGGCCAGCTTGCCGGTGTAGACCACGGCGCCGTCGCGGAGGACGCGCACCTGGGAGTCGCGGGTGAGCTTGCCATCCTTCACCAGGCAGCCGGCGATGGTGCCGGCCTTGGGGATGCGGAAGGTCTGCTGCACTTCGGCGCGGCCCAGCACCGTCTCCTTGAAGGTGGGCTCGAGCAGGCCCTGCATGGCCTTCAGAATCTCGTCGGTGAGCTCGTAAATAATGGAGTGCAGGCGGATATCCACCTTCTCCTGCTCGGCCAGATCCTGGGCCTTGCGCTCCGGGCGGACGTTGAAGCCGATCACCACGGCGCGCGAGGCGGAGGCCAGCAATACGTCGCTCTCGGTGATGGCGCCCACGCCGGAGTGGATGATGCGCAGCTTGACCTTGTCGGTGGAAAGCTTCTGCAGGGTGTCGACCAGCACCTCTTCCGACCCTTGCACGTCGGCCTTGATGACCAGGTTCAATTCCTTGACGTCGCCGCGCGCCAACTGCTGGCTGAGGGCTTCGAGGTTGAGGCGTGAGGAGCGGGCCATGGCTGCTTCCCGTTCCTTCTCCTCGCGGAAGCCGGCGATCTGCTTGGCCTTGAGGCGGTCATTGACCACCAGCCAGTTGTCACCGGCGCCGGGCACGCCGTCGAGGCCGAGCACGGCGGCGGGGGTGGAGGGTCCGGCTTCCTTGATCGGGCGGCCGCGATCGTCGAACATGGCGCGGACGCGGCCCATGATGGAGCCAACAATCAGGGTATCGCCTTCGCGCAGGGTGCCGTTCTGCACCAGCATGGTGGCCACGGTGCCGCGGCCGCGATCGAGCTGGGCTTCGAGCACCACGCCCTGGGCGGGGCGATCGGGATCGGCCTTGAGTTCCTGGAGGTCGCTGACCAGCAGGATCATCTCCAACAGCAGATTCAGATTGGTTTTGGCCTTGGCGCTGACGGGCACGGTGACGGTGGTACCGCCCCAATCCTCGGCCAGCAGGCCGCGGTCGGCGAGCTGCTTCTTGACCCGGTCGGGCTGGGCGTCGGGCTTGTCAATCTTGTTGACCGCCACCACGATGGGTACGCCGGCGGCCTTGGCATGGTCAATGGCCTCGAGCGTCTGAGGCATCACGCCGTCGTCGGCGGCGACCACCAGGACGACGATGTCGGTGACCTTGGCACCGCGGGCACGCATGCGGGTGAAGGCGGCGTGGCCGGGGGTGTCAATGAACACCACGCGGCGGCCGTAGGCAGGCGAGTTCTTGTCGCTGATCTCCACCTGATAGGCGCCGATGTGCTGGGTGATGCCGCCCGCTTCGCCGGCGGCGACGCTGGTGGCGCGGATGGCATCGAGGAGCGAAGTTTTGCCGTGGTCCACGTGACCCATGATGGTGACGACGGGGGCGCGCGGCACAAGGTTGGCGCCGGCCTGGCCGTCGGCGGACTCTTCCGCCTGGGGCTCGGCGCCCAGGGTCTCCTGTTCGATGCTGACGGTGGTGGCGGCGGCGCCGAAGTCCCGGGCGATCTGGGTGGCGATCTCGGTATCGAGCGACTGGTTGACGGTGACGAACAAGCCGCGGTCGAGGAGCTTGCGGATGACGTCCTTGGCGCGCAGTCCCAGCCGTTCCGACAAATCCTTCACGGTCACGCCTTCGCTGATGGTGATGGCGCTGGCGGTGGCCATGACCGGCGTGGCGGCGGAGGCGGGCTGGTATTTCTGGGATCCTTCCTTGCTGCGCGGCTCACGGCGGGCATGATGGGCGCCCCGGGGCGCGGCGGTCTCGCGGCCGCTGCCGGGCCTTGTGGGATGCATGGGGCGGCGACCGTCGGGGGCGGCGGCGCCGACTCCCGGCCGCGGCGCTCCGGGGCGGGGCGCCAGGGGGGTGCGCTGATAGATGGGGCGTCCGGGGGCGGGCACGATCGGCCGTCCCGGAGCGGGGCGCAGGGGCCGTTCCGGCGCGGTGTAGGTGGGGCGGGTGGGGGCCACCGGCACGATCACGCGGCGGGCGCCGGGAGCGGTGGTGGGTGCCACGGAGGCGCCTGCCGCGGGGGTTGCCACGTTGAGGGTGGGCCGGCGAATGGTGGGGGCCGGCGGCGGCGGGGTGGGGACGGCGGGTGCCAGCGGGCGCCCGGGCGGCGGCGCCACGGGCCGGGCGGAGGTGGCGGGGGTGGCCGGCGCGGCGGGGCGCGCGGCGGCGGCTGGGCGCACCGGTTCGGCCGGTTCGGGTTTGACCGCCGGGGCGGGCGGGGCGGCCGGAGGATGCACCGGGGCGCGATAGATGGGCCGCTCGGGCGCGGTCGGGAGCTTCGGCGCCGCCGCGGGCGGCTGCGCCGCCGGAGAGGGTGCCGCCCGCCGCAGAGCAGGCACACGGGGTTTGGCCGCGGGCGCGGCTGAGGTGTCGGCTGCCTCGGGTGCGAGCGCCTGGGGCGTGCCGGCGGGTTTCGGCTCGGCCGATGCGGGGGGCGGGGCCGCGGGCGGGGCGGGCGCAGGCTGTTCTTCGCCGCGGATATAACGCCGCACCCGTTCGGCGACATCTTCTTCCAGCGAACTGGAGTGCGTCTTGTGCTCGGTAAAGCCGATCGCCGTCAGCGCGTCCAGAATCAGGCGCGACTTGACTTCCAGCTCCTTGGCAAGATTGTTGATGCGAATGTTCGCCATCCTAGATATTGTGCTCCGGCGTTTTGTTCTCAGGTGATTCCGCGCCCTCGGGCTCGCTGTTGCTGGCCAGCTCCGATCCCGAAGCCTCGGCGTCGGCATCCTGGCTGCGGGCCTGGGCCGAGTCCGCCGCCGGCTCCAAGCCATCGCGCGCCGGCAATTCGGCTTCATCGGCCAGGGGTGCGTTCATCACGCCCCGCTCTTGTTCGGCTTCCAGATCCTGTCCGGTCGCTTCCAATTCCCCTTCGGGCGTCGCGGTGAGCTCCGGTCCGGCGGCAGACGCCTCGCCGGCAGTTTCAGCCGATCCGCCCTCGAGTACGCCAAAGAAACGGTTCACCGCGACAAAGATCTTGGCCACGGCCTTCGGGCCGATGCCGGGGATCTCCTGCAACTGCTCGGGCGTCAAGCTGCCCAACTGTTCCACGGTGGCGATGCCGGACTCGCCCAGGCGGGTGGTGATGCGTTCGCTGAGCTCGCTCAACTGCGACAATGGCGTCTCGCTGGCCACGCCCTCACCCACCAGCGCCGACATCTGTTCCTCGACCTCGCGGCGCTTCTCCTCTTCGCTTTTGATGTCAATTTTCCAGCCCAGCAGCTTGGCGGCGAGGCGCACGTTCTGGCCCTTTTTGCCGATGGCGAGGGAGAGCTGGCTGTCGTCCACCACGACTTCCAAATGGCGGCTTTCGGCATCGAGGATGGTGACGCGGCTGATTTTGGCGGGACTGAGGGCGTTGGCGGCAAACTGCACCGGGTCCTCGCTGTACTCGATGATGTCGATTTTTTCGCCGCGGAGTTCGCGGATGATGCTCTGCACCCGCATGCCCTTCATGCCCACGCAGGCGCCGACGCAGTCCACATCCTTGTCGCGGGAGAATACCGCGATCTTGGTGCGCTCGCCGGCTTCGCGGGCGACGCCCTTGATGACCACCGTGCCGTCGTAGATTTCCGGCACCTCGGCCTCGAACAGCTTCTGGACCAGGGCCGGATCAGCGCGCGAGACCATCACCTGCGGCCCCTTGGCCGCCTTCTCCACGCCGCGGATGACGACCCGCACCCGTTCGCCGTTGGCGAACGACTCCAGACGGGACTGATCGCGGCGTCCCAGCCGGGCCTCGGTGTGGCCCAGGTCCACGATGACGTCGGGGCCTTCGGTGCGCTTGACGGTGACGTTGACCACCTCGCCCACCCGGCCGATGTACTCGTTGTAGACGGTGTCGCGCTCGGCTTCGCGGACTTTCTGGAAGATGATCTGCTTGGCCATCTGGGCGGCGATGCGGCCCAGGCCCTCGGTGTCCTTCTTGATGCGCACCTCGCCGCCGACTTCGGCGGCGGGGTCAATGGCGCGGGCCTCGAGGAGGGAGATTTCCAGGGCCGGGTCGGTCACCTCCCCGGCCACTTTCTTGACGGCGTACACCGAGATTTCGCCGGTGTCCTTGTTCAGCACCGACTCCAGCTCTTCCTGCGTCTTCAGATGCTTGCGCGTGGCCGCCAGATAGGCGTCCTCGACGGCGCTCACCACGATGGCCGGGTCAATGCCCTTGTCGCGGCTGATCAGCTCGATTTGTTGTTGCAGTGGACTTGCCATAATTTCACCCGCGGGTCAGACCCGTTTCCGGGCCCTTCCCGGCTTTCCCGGAGTGGGCCAGAGGGGCGCCAACTGCGCCCGCTCGATGTTGTCGAAAGCGATGGTCACCATCTCCACAGCGCCCTTCGCCTCCGGCCGCAGCCGGATGCCACCGGCCACGCACCCCTCCAATATTCCCGTCCACGAGCAGCTCTCGGCCACCGGGGTCCGGGTTTTTAGACGTGCCCGCTGGCCGGCGAAGCGTTCGTAATCCTGGGGCTTGACCAGCGGCCGATCCAGCCCCGGCGACGACACTTCCAGCGTGAAGGGGCCGGGCAGGGTCGGCTCTCCGGCCGCTTCCCGCTCGTCCAGGGCCGCGCTCAAGGCCCGGCTTGCCCGCTCACAATCGGCCAGCCCCACGCCACCGGGCTGATCCACATACACCCGTAACAACTTCTGGCCGCTTTCGCCCTTGAACTCCAGCTTTACGAGCTCAAGGCCGGCCGCAGCCACCACTTGATCCACCAAGCCTTCGATATGTGGCGAACCTTTCATCTTCGCCCTGGCTCCCTGACGGTCAATGCCAACAAAAAAGTGGGCTTGCGCCCACTCTTCGGGTCGGCACCGGACTTTCCTCTCCTATGATACCCCAATGCTCCCCCCGCATTCCAACCCCCCCGCCGCCCCCTATAATTGAGGGCATGCCTTTGGCTGCCCCGCCTGCCGCCTGCGGTCTATGGCACTCTCAGGGCCGCCGCTACAGCGAGCCCGCGCATCCCTACCGCAGCGACTTCCAGCGCGACCGTGACCGGATTTTTCACGCCCGAGCCTTCCGGCGGCTGGAAAACAAGACGCAGGTATTCTCCCGCCGGTTCTCCGACCATTTCCGTACCCGGCTCACCCATACGCTGGAGGTGGCGCAAATTTCCCGCACCGTGGCCGCCGCCTTGGGGCTCAATACCGATCTGGTGGAGACGCTCGCGCTGGCGCACGACCTGGGCCACCCGCCCTTCGGGCACACCGGGGAGCAGGCCCTGGATGAACTGATGCGGCCCTGGGGCGAAAGCTTTGACCACAACCTGCAGGCGCTGCGCATCGTCGAGCAATTCGAGGTTCGGTATGCCAGTTTTCCCGGCCTGAACCTGACCTTTGAGGTGCGCGAAGGGCTGGTGAAGCATTCCCACGACTACACCGCCGCCGAGCATCCGGAATTGGCCGAGTACCTGCTCGAACTGCGGCCGCCGCTGGAGGCGCAATTAATTGACCTCACCGACGAAATTGCCTACTCGACCGCCGACTTGGACGACGGCAGCGAAGCCGGCCTGCTGACCCAGCCGCAGATTGCGCAAGTTCCGGTCGTGGGGCGGCTGTTGGAGGTGGTGGACCGCCAGTACGGCGCTCTGCCGCCCAAACTCCGCTTCAACGAGATGCTGCGCCGGCTACTCGACCACTTCGCCACCGATCTGATCCAAAACCTGGCACCGCAGCTTGGGCAATTCGACTCGGTGGAGGCCATCCGCAGGCATCCGGTGCGGCTCGCGGCTTTCTCGACGGCGGTTGAGAGGGAGCGTCAGGAACTCAAGCGCTTCCTCTACGAGAACATGTACCACCATGCCCAGTTGGCGGAAGAGCACGAGCAGGCGGCGGCGACGGTGCGGCGGGTATTCGAGCATTTTCTGGCGCACCCGGAGAAGCTGCCGATGACCTATCGCCAGGCGGCCGGCGAGGGCCGGGCGGCGCGGGTGATCGGCGACTATCTGGCGGGCATGACCGACAGCTACATCCGGCGGCTGGACACGCGGCGGCTGGGCGGTGGGCCGTATACTGATAACCGGACATGGCCGACACCAATTCCCAGCACGACGAACCAGTCCTGAAAGTGAGCGACCGCCGTCACTGTACCGAAAGCGGCGAGCGGCGTTCGGAGGTGGATCAGCAGGAGTTCGAAGAGCGTCCCACGCCGCCGCCCCCGCCTCCAGCGGCGGCGGCGGCGGCGAAGCCCAAGCCGGCCGAGCCGGCGGCGGGCGGGGCCAAGGCGCCGCCGCCGCGTCCGGAGCGTCTGGCGGCGCGCGACATCACCTTCGCAGGCCTGCTCCAGGATCTCTACGCCACCGCCATGATGCAGATGGGGGCGGAGTTGCAGCCCGGCCAACCCGGGCAGGTGGATATCGAGGGTGCACGGGAGACCATCGATCTGCTGGGGATGCTGCAGCAAAAAACCCACGGCAACCGCGAGGCGCAGGAGGAACAGCTCATGAGCGCCGTGCTCTACGATCTGCGCCTTGCCTATGTCGAGCTGATGCGCGCCGCGACGCGGATGCCGCCCCTGCCGCCGCCGCCGGGCGGCCGCAAACGCTGATCCCTGAGCTCCTGATCCAGTGAAAGGCACCCTCACCGTCCTCGGCTCCGGCACCTCGACCGGTGTGCCCACCCTGGGCTGCGGCTGCGAAGTCTGCCAGTCGCGCGATCCGCGGGACCATCGGCTGCGGCCCAGCATCTGGCTCAGCTTTGGGGGGCACAACGTGGTGTTTGACACCACGCCGGACTTCCGCACGCAGGCGCTGCGCGCCGGCATTCCCGCCCTCGATGCCGTCTTTTTTACCCACAGCCACGCCGACCACATCATGGGCATGGACGACATCCGGCCCTTCAATTTCGGCCGTCCCGAGCCGTTGCCCATCTTCGGCAATGCCGCGACGCTGGCCGACCTCCGCCGGGTGTTTCAGTATGTGTTTCAAGCCAGCTACACGGCCAGCTCCATTCCGCGGGTGGATGCGCGGGAGATCACCGGGCCGGTGGAGATGTTGGGGGCGCATTTTGAGCCGATCGAAGTGCTGCACGGTTCGCTGCCCATTCTGGGCTACCGCTTCGGCGCGAACGCCTACCTTACCGACGTGAGTGAGGTTCCGGCCGCCAGCCAGGAGCGCCTGGGCGGATTGGACGTGCTCATTGTGGACGCGCTCCGCCTCCGTCCGCACCCCACCCACTTTCATCTGGCGCAATCGCTGCAACTGGTGGAAGCATTGCGGCCGCGGCGGACCTTTTTGACCCACATCGCGCATGAGATGGCCCACGCCGCGACGGAAGAACAGCTTCCCGCCGGCGTCCATCTGGCTTACGACGGCCTGCGGCTGGAGGTTGAGCTCTAGTGCGCATCCTGCAGCAGCTTCCTGCGGCGGGCACGCTGGCCAGCGTGGCTACGGTGGGCAACTTCGACGGGGTGCACCGGGGGCATCAAGAACTCCTGAGCGCCGCCGCGGCCGACGCCCAACGGCGCGGACTGCCCTCCATGGCGGTGACGTTCGCACCGCATCCGGCGCGGATTCTTCGCCCGGAGGCCGCCCCGCGGCTGATCACCCCCGACAGCAGCAAGGCCGAGCTCATTGCCGCCTGCGGGGTGGATGTGCTGCTGGAACTGCCCTTTCATCGCGAGCTCTCGCTACTCACCCCGCATGAGTTTGTGCAACAGATTCTGGTGGCCGGGGTGGGGGCACAGGCGGTGCACGAAGGCGAGGATTTTCGCTTCGGCCACCGCCAGGAGGGGACGGTGGCCACCCTGCGTGCGCTGGGCGCGGAATTGGGCTTCGCCGTGACCATTCACCCGGCGGTGAGGGTGGGCGGCGAGGTGGTGTCGAGCTCGCGGGTGCGGGCGGTGATCGCCGCCGGCGAGGTGGCGCAGGCCAGGGAACTGCTGGGGCGCAGCTTCGCGGTGCGCGGCCTGGTCGCGCCGGGCCGCGGCATTGGCCGGCAGCGCACTGTCCCGACCCTCAACCTGCATCACTATGAAGAGCTATTGCCGGGCAACGGGGTCTACTTCACGCAGGTGTCGGTGGCGGGTGGGGCGGCGCAGCCGGCGCTGACCAACGTCGGGGTGCGCCCCACTTTCGGCGAAGGCGGGCCATTGAGCGTAGAGTCGCACCTGCTGCGCCCGCCGGCCGGCGGCATCCCCGCCCACTGGGGCGACACGCTGGCGATCGTCTTTCTCGACCGGCTGCGCGACGAGCAACGTTTCGCATCGCCGGAGGCCCTCAAGGCTCAAATCCTGTCGGATGTGGCTGCGGCAGAATCATTCTTCAATCTTCCGCCTGGTCACTGCTAGCATGATGGAAGAGAGCGGATCTCTCACCCAAGGAGCCTTGCCATGAAGATTAACCGCATAGTTCTGGCCGCCTGCGCCCTCGCCGCCTGCTCCGCCCTGGCCGGGGCGCAAGCCGCCAACCCGGTTGCCACCGCGCTGCGCAACTCGCTCAAGAGCGCCACCAACAAGATGGTGGCCGCCGCGAAGGAGATGCCGGCCGACAAGTACAGCTTCAAGCCCACGCCGGAGTCCATGAGCTTCGGCCAGTTGGTGTTGCACGTCGCCAACTCCAACCAGAGCATGTGCCAGTGGGTGAGCGGCGCCGCCCCGGCCATCAAGACGACGCTGACGCCCACCTCCCCCAAGGACGAGCTGGTCGCCTTCCTGCAGAAGTCGTTTGACTATTGCCAGCA
The DNA here is from genome assembly GCA_051959955.1 of Terriglobales bacterium. Taxonomy (GTDB): domain Bacteria; phylum Acidobacteriota; class Terriglobia; order Terriglobales; family SCQP01; genus SCQP01. Next base: position 33,074 of record JBQCEU010000100.1, read on the forward strand.
ATCGCTCGCCTCACTCAGCGACGCGGATCTGGGCAAGGAAGTGTCCTCGTTTGGCGGGCGCAAGGTGAGCCAGGCGCAGCTCATCCTCTCGCTCTCCGACGATTGGGCCGATCACTACAGCCAGCAGGCCGCGTATCTGCGCCTGAACAAGCTGCTGCCGCCGACGGCGCGGCCGCGCCGCGGGCGGTAGAAAAAGCCGCCGGGAGCTAGCGTTCGGCGCGCAGGGCGCGGCCCATGAGCTCGGCCACGGCTTGTCGGGGAGCGAGATGCTCGAACAGGACGCGGTGCATCTGGCGGAGGATGGGCATTTCGACGCCCCAGCGGGCGGCCAACTGGGTGGCGGCGGCGGCGGTGCGGACGCCTTCGGCCACCATGGGCGTCGCCGCCTGAGCTTCGGCCAGGGATTGGCCCGTGCCCAGGGCGATGCCCAGGGCGCGGTTGCGGCTCAATTCGCCGGTGCAGGTCAGCACCAGATCGCCCAGTCCGGCGAGGCCGGCGAGGGTCTCTTCGGCGCCGCCCATGGCCCGCGCCAGGCGGCCCATCTCGGCCAGTCCGCGGGCGATCAGCGCCGCGCGGGTGTTCGATCCCAGCCCCAGGCCCTGACAGATGCCGGCGGCAATCGCAATGACGTTCTTGAGCGAGGCCGCCAGTTCCACACCGACGAGGTCGGTGGAGGTGTAAATCCTCAGGGTGGGTGAAGAGAGCCGTTGTTGCAGCGAGGCGGCGAGCGCGGCGGAGGCCGCCGCCAGCACCACCGCCGTGGGGTCGCCTGCCGCCACCTCGCGCGCAAAGGTCGGGCCGCTCAAGGTGGCCAGCCGCGGCGCCCAGTCCGTGCCCAGCACCTCGAGGGCTACCTCCGACACACGCAGGCAGGTGTGCTCCTCCAATCCCTTGGTGGCCAGCACCACCTCGGCGGCCGGGCCGAGAAGCGGCCGCAGTCCGGTGAGCACCCGGCGCAGGGCATGGGAGGGGACGGCGATCACCACCAGCGGCGCGGCGGCGACCTGCAACTCGTGGCTGGGAGAGATGTTCTCCGCTAGCGCAAACCCGCGCAAGAACACGTCGTTTTCGCGTTCGGCGGCCATGCGTTCAGCCAGCTCGCGCTCATAGACCCACAGCCCGACTTCGTATCCCTGACGATTGAACTCAATCGCCAGCGCCGTGCCCCAGCTTCCGGCGCCCACCACCGACAGATGTTTCCGACCCGCGGCCGGCATCATGCGGCCCGCTCCACGCGCGCTCCAAACTTGTGTTCGGTGCCGCGGCGGAGGCGCTGCATGTTGCCGCGGTGACGCCAGAGAATCAGCGCCGCCGCCAGGCCCGCCGCAGCCAGTTCCGGGGCGGTCACGTGGCCGCTCAGCGGTGTGAGCAGCAGCGGCAGGGCAATGGTGGCGCAGATGGAGGCGAGCGAAACATAGCGCCAGATGGCGAGGACAATCAGAAAGACGACGAGCGCGCCCGCCAGCGCCCACGGCGCCCACGCCAGAAAGGCACCCAGCGCCGTGGCCACGCCTTTGCCGCCCTGGAACCGGAGCCACGGGGTGTACATGTGCCCCAGAATCACCGCCAGCAGCATGGCGGCCAGAAGCAGGGAATGGCCGGGGGCAAAGTGCAGCCCCAGCCACAGCGCCACCCAGCCCTTGGCGGCATCCAAAACCAGCGTCAAGATGCCCAGCTTCCTGCCGCCGGTGCGCAGAACATTGGTGGCGCCGATGTTCCCGCTGCCGGCGCGGCGAATGTCCCCGCCGTTGTGAAGGCGGAAGAGGAGGAACCCAAAGGGAATGCTCCCCAGCAAGAAAGCGACGATGACGAGAGACCACTCCATCCCGCAGTCATTGTACAAAAGCCAGGGCTGGCCTTCAGGGTCCGGCTTGGGCCGAGATGCCGGGATGCCTTCCGCGGTTTCGATAGGCGCGCATCTCGGCCGTCCAGCGCAGGAAGCGGCGCAGCTCGCTCCGTTGCCGCCAGCAAAAGCGCAGGAACAAGCCCAGGGTAATGTCCTCCGCCGGAACGCCGGAGAAGGTTTCGATCCGCCAGCGCACGAGCGGGCTGCGCCAGGGGCGCCAATGGTGGCCGCGGGTGGAGGACCAGGCGAAGCGCAGCGGCTGCAGAAAAGCGGGCATCAGTTTTGCCCGGGCGGGGTCAAGTTGTAATAGAAGGAAAATTGCAGCGTGATCAAGGGGCCGTGAAAGGCGGGCGGCAAGGGGGGGAAGGGATTGGAAGCGCTGATGGAAGCCTGGGCGGCTTGATCGAGCGCCGCCTGACCGGACAGGGAGGTCGGGCGAATGCCGGGGGGCTGGGGGATGCTGCCGTTGCTGGCGATGTTGAAGACCACCACCACCCGGCCCTGGGCTCCCAGGTAGACGGCTTCGGGCATGACGGCGTACCAGTTGCGCCGCACGATCTCGATGATGCGCTGCAGGTAGGAGGAAAAATCCACGCCTTGGGTGTCGGTGAGGATCTCGACGCCCGCTCCCGTCTCCCCCGGTGATGAACTGCCACCACCTGCCGGGGGCCGGGGCAGGGGAGTGACCTGGGTCATGCTGCGTTGTCCCCGGGCCCCGTCGCGCGCCGCGCCTTCGATAGCGCGCTGCAGGGCGGTCGCCGGGCTGATGTTCAACTTCAACTGGGGGTTGGGGATCGGCTTCGGTACATCTTCCAATTTCAAGCCGGGAGGCTCGGCTTTGGGCTGTTCTTTGGGCGCGGCGGTGGGCGGTGCGGCGGCGGGTTGGGGCGGCGGAGCGGCTACTGGCGGCTGTTTGGTTACCGGCCCGGGCGGCGGGGTTGCGGGGACGGGCTTGGGGGCCAGGCGCGGAGCGGGCGTGCTCAAGGAATCGCGGATCTTGTCCTGCCGATCGAAGTGCCGGTTCTGGTCGCTCAGCGCTTTGGGGTTGACCGGCGGTTTGGGCTTTACCAGGTCTTTGGGCAATTCCAGGAAAGTCAGTTGTGGCTGTTGTTCGAGATCTTGCTGTGGCGAAGGCAAGCGCACCACCACCGGCCCGAACAGCTTGGGGCTTAGCAAAAGCAAAATGATGACCGCCAGGTGGCCAATCACCGACCAGAAGGCCGCCGCTTGCCGCCGTCGCTTGCGCCGCTCTTCGCCCAGCTCCAACAGCAGCGATTCGACATGGAATTCGGCCCCCCGTAACAGCGGGGGCGGCGGCGGCAGCTTGTCTTCGTCTTCCTGGTCCGCCAGTAGTCGAATCAGGGGCATTGCGGTGCCTTAATCTTAGCGCGACCACGTCCATGACGGCGGGCACAGCCGGGCGCGACAGGATGACGGCCGAGCGGGCCGGCAGGCGGGAGTCGCCGGCGAAGGCAATCGCGCCCGGGTCAAGGCACAATAGCCAAAGCAGATGTCTCAGTTCTCGGATCAACTCAAGCAGCGTGCCGACCTGGCCAAAATCATCGGCGAGGTGGTGGCTCTGCGTCCGGGCGGCAATGGCTTTATCGGCCTCTGCCCGTTTCACAACGAGAAGACACCTTCGTTTCACGTTCACACCGCCAAGCGCTTCTACTATTGTTTCGGCTGCCACGCCCACGGCGACGTTTACCGCTTTTTCATGGACTTGCGCAAGATTGGCTTTCCCGAAGCGGTGGAGCTGGTTGCCGAGCGGATGGGGGTGGAAGTGCCGCGCAGCGCTGATCCGGCTGCCGCCGATCCGCAGCGCCGCGAGCTCTTGCGCATCCATGCCGCGGCGCGGGATTTCTTCGCCGAGTGCCTGGCGGGCCGTTTGGGCGCTGCCGCCCGCGCCTACCTGGAGTCGCGTGAGTTGCCCTTCGCGGCGGTACAGCCGTTCCATCTCGGCTACGCCCCGGAATCGGGCCGCAGCCTCGCCCAGTATCTCGAGGCGCAGAAGGTTACGCCGGCTCTCGCCCTGCGTTCCGGGCTGTGTCAGCTTCGCCGCGAGAGCGCGGCCCGCCAGCAGCCCGAGCCTGATCCCCATGGCCTGCGCTGGAGCGATCTCTACGATCGCTTCCGCCACCGGCTCATTTTCCCCATCCACGACGAACGGGGCCAGACCATCGCATTTGGCGGCCGCAGCCTGGTGAGCGACGACAGGACGCCCAAGTACCTCAATTCTCCCGAGCACCCCCTCTATACCAAAGGCAAAGTGCTCTACAACCTCGACCGCGCCCGCGAGGCGATTCGCAACCTGGATCACACCATCCTGGTGGAAGGCTATTTTGACTGCCTGCGCGTGTTCCTGGCCGGCTTCCAGAATGTGGTAGCAAGCTGCGGCACGGCGCTTACCTCCGCCCAGATCGTCCCGCTCGGGCGCATGAGCAAGAACGCGGTGGTGAACTTCGATCCGGACACGGCCGGGGCGGCGGCCGCGGAACGGTCCATTGGCCTGCTGCTGGAGGAGGGGTTCAAGATGCGGGTGGTTGTGCTGGAAGGCGGCCTCGACCCCGACCTGTTTATCCGTCGCCAAGGGGCACCCGCCTATGCCGCCGCCCTGCGATCCAGCCGGTCGTTTTTCGACTATCTGGCGGAGCGGGCGCGGGGTCAGTACGACCTGCGCCGAGGCGAAGGGAAGTTGCAGGCGGTCAATCATTTACTGCCATTTATTAGTCATATCCATGAGCCTATTTTGAGGCAGAGCGTGGCCGAGAACCTGGCCTCGCAACTAGGCATTGACCAGCCCCTGCTGACGCGCCAGCTCATCGCCGCCGCCCGGCAGCGGCAAAACCAGTTAACCGGCGAAGCCCTCCGCCCGCCGGAGACCCTCTACGCCGAGCGGGTGCTACTCCGTGCCTGGTTGGAATGGGAGCCACGCCGAGGCGAGATCGCGGCCATGGTCGCGGAGGAGGGGCTGCTGGCCGGCTTGGCGACGGAGAGCATGTTTGAAGCGCTGGCGAGTGCGCCCGCGGGGAGCGACTGGCAGCAACTGACCGAACGGTTGGGGGAAGCCGAGCGGCCCTGGATGGCACAGATTGTGCTTAGCTCGGATGCCCGCGGCGTCCACGATCCACCGCTGAGTGAAGCCGACTTGGAGGCTGCCCTCGAGAACCTGCGGCAGCGGCGGCGGGCGAGGGAGCGGCGGCAACTACAGGAGCGAATCCGAGCGGCGGCCGCGGCAGGCGACAAAGCGGGTTTGGCAGCACTCTTGCGGGAGAAAACCGCCGCCGACGCCCAAAGCAGAAAGTGATCGTGGGTCGAAACTTCTGGCCCCCACCTTTCATCTATTGGAGAAGGGGCGCGGCGGTGGCAGGTTTTCATGGCCAAACCGCTGTCCATCCAAGTAAAATATAGGTTTGCGGCATCAGCCCGGGCGCGTGGCGCCACCTGGAACGAGGAGCAATTTTGGCCATAGACGACAAGTTTGATGAGATCAGCAAGCTGGTTCACACCGGCAAGAAGCGTGCCTTCCGCTCCGAGGACGACAGCGGCGAGCTCAACAGCGAGGTGCATTCCAGCGACGATCTGGACGACTTGATGTCGCGGTTCGGGCGCCGACCCGGAGTGGAAGCCATCGAAGAGCCCCACGAGGAGGCGGCCGAGCATGCCGGCCTGGAGGAGGAGGAAGCTGACCTCGATCTCACCCCGGGCGCGCTGGAAAAGACCAATGACCCGGTGCGCATGTACCTGCGCGAGATGGGTACAGTGCCGCTGCTCACCCGCGAGGGAGAAGTTGAAATTGCCAAGCGCATCGAGCGGGGCCAACTGCGCGTGCTCAAGGCGCTGTCGCGTTCACCGATCGTGATCAAGGAACTGCTGGCCGAAGGGGAAGAGCTGCGGCAAGGCGCGCGCGGGGTGAAAGAGTTCGTGCCGGTGGACGTGGAAGAGGACGAGATCTCCGAAGAGGTGCTGAAGAAGCGCACCGCCGAAGTTCTGGGCCAGATGGACGAGATGGCGGCGCTGTTTCGCCGTTCCCAGCAGTTGCACGAGAAATACGCCCACCTGCCGCGCAAAGGGCCGGAGCATCGCCGCGGCCACTACCAGCTTTCCCGGGCTCAAGTGGAGCTGTCGCGGCTGATTCGCGGCATGGGCTTCACGCCCGCGGCCCGCAAGCGCATGACCGAGCGGCTGTTTGGCATTGTGGATCAGATCCGGCCGCTGGAGTTGCGCCATAGCAAGCTGGAGAACAAGCTGGCGGCGACGCGCGGCGCCGAGGCACAGAAGGAACTGAAGCGCGAGCAGCGGCAATTGCGGGAGCAGATTCAGATGCTGGAGGCGGAGGCGGGCGCGCCGGCGGCGGAATTGAAGGCCACCCGCGCGACCATCGTGGTGGGGGACCACGAGGCGGAGCAGGCCAAGCGTGAGCTGATTGAGGCCAATCTGCGCCTGGTGGTTTCGATCGCCAAAAAGTACACCAACCGCGGACTGCAGTTTCTCGATCTCATTCAGGAGGGCAACATCGGGCTGATGAAGGCGGTGGACAAGTTCGAGTACCGCCGCGGCTACAAGTTCTCGACCTATGCCACCTGGTGGATTCGCCAGGCGATCACGCGGGCCATCGCCGATCAGGCACGCACCATCCGTATTCCGGTGCATATGATCGAGACCATCAACAAGCTCATCCGCACCTCGCGGCAACTGGTGCAGGAGCTGGGGCGCGAGCCCACCAGCGAAGAGATTGCCAAGCGCATGGAGATTCCCGTCGCCAAGGTGCGCAAGGTGCTGAAGATCGCCCAGGAACCGATCTCACTGGAAACCCCGATCGGAGAAGAAGAGGATTCCCATCTCGGCGATTTCATCGAAGATCGCGGGGTGATCTCGCCCGCGGATGCGGTGATCAACGTCAACCTGAAGGAGCAGACCTCGCAGGTGCTCAAGACGCTGACGCCGCGGGAGGAGAAAGTGATCAAGATGCGCTTCGGCCTGGACGACGGCAGCGAGCACACCCTGGAAGAAGTGGGGCAGTCGTTTGCGGTGACGCGCGAGCGCATCCGCCAGATCGAGGCCAAGGCGCTGCGCAAGCTGCGGCATCCTTCGCGCAGCCGCAAGCTACGGGCCTTTGTGGAGAGCCTGGTCGAATAACCCACCCGCAGGCCGGCACCCAGGCAGGCACCCATGGACGAATTGCATGCGCCGCTGCCGCCCGCTTCCCCCGCCGCCGGACCGGCGGGGTTGAGGTGGTGGGTGCTGGTGGTAGTGCGGGTGGTGGGCCTATGCGGCGGTTGGGCGTTGGCGCGGTGGAGGAATCCCAGCCATGGCAGCGCGCCGGCGCTCACCCAGTCGCTGGCGGCGGCGGAGAGCCGCGTGGCGCCGGCGGTGGTCACCATCGCGGTGCAGAGCAGCCGGCCGGTGCGTGGCCGTTTTCGCCAACCGGCCAATCGCAAGGCTCCGGACTTCCCCCGGCTGGATCACAGTCAAGGCTCGGGCGTGATCGTGGATGCGCGCGGCTACGTGCTTACCAATCGCCATGTGGTGCGGCGCGCGGTGCGCATCCAAGTCTCGGTGGCAGGCGATTCCCGCCCCTACTTCGCGCGCTTGGTAGGAGAAGATCCCGACACGGACCTGGCGCTGCTCAAGATTGATGCCACGCACCCGCTGCCCACGGTGCGGTTCGGTGATTCCGCGCGCCTGGCGGTGGGCGACTGGGTGGTGGCGATTGGCAGCCCGTTCGGCCTGGACGGCACGGTGACCGCCGGCATTATCAGCTCCCTCCATCGGTCGGTGGATCCATCGAAGCAATTCGAAAGTTTCATTCAAACCGACGCGCCCATCAACCCGGGCAACAGCGGTGGGCCGCTGGTGGATCTCCGCGGGGAGGTGATCGGCATCAACACTGCCATCTACACCGAATCGGATGGCTATCAGGGCATCGGCTTCGCGCTGCCCAGCGATCTGGTTGCGCACGTCATCCCGGCGCTCCTGCAGCATGGGAAGGTGACCCGGGGTTCCATCGGTGTTTACTTCGAGAGCCAGCTTGACCCAGCCGTGCGCCGCGTTTATGGGCTGCCGAGTGGCGTTCCCCTGACACAAGTTGCGGCCAAGGGCCCGGCGGCCAGCGCCGGCCTGAAAGCCGGAGATGTCATCACGTCGCTTGATCAGCAGCCGGTCGCGGATGGCTCGACGCTCATGCAGAGGATCGAGTTCCTGCCGGTCGGGACTTCGCTGCGGGTAGGCTACGAACGCGATGGTCAGAGCCGCACCGCGACGGTGCGGGTTGCCGATCGTGACCAGCTTTACCCGCCGCCCGCGGGCGACCGGATCGGAGCCGTAGCGGCGTCGGCGCGGACGCAGCCCAATCTGGGCATGGTGTTGGAAGACTCCACCAAGGCGCCGGTGGAGGTGATTGGGGTCACCCCGGATTCGTTCGCTGACCAGATCGGGGTTGAGGCGGGAGACGAGATCCTGCAATGCAACCGCCAGCCGGTCGGCAGCCGCCGTGCTTTCACGGCTTTGATCCGGTCGTTGCGGCCGGGCGCCGATGTGGCGATACTGGTGGCACGCCACGACGATCAGGGCGGGGTGAGCCGCTGGTTGTTGGGCGGTACACTGCCGCCGCCACTGGCGGTCAACTTGCCATGAATTTCCTGCTCTATGCGGTTCTTGTCGCTGCTCCCTGGCAGCACCCGAAGCCCCATCCCAAGCGAGCCCGGAAGGCCGTCCATCATGCGGCACCCAAGCCAGAGACCATGAGCGGGCAGCGGGCGGCGGAGATTCAGCAGGCGCTGATCGGGGCCGGGTACCTCAAAGTGGCCAGCGGTCAATGGGATGCGGCCACAGCCGCTGCCATGAAGAAATACCAGGCCGATCACCACTGGCAGACGCGGTTTGCGCCTGATGCGCGGGCGCTGCTGGCGCTGGGGCTGGTGCATCCCGCGGCCAGCACCGCCGTGGCGTCCAACGGCGGGGGCAAGCCGCAACCTTAGGCCCAGGGCGGGCATCCCAAATACTGGCCCCCCTCAAGCACCGCCGCGTGCTGTGGCCGCCGGCGAGGCCGGATGCCTCACCAGCAGAGCCCCGAAACGGCGGTGCCGCCGTGGGGCGGCCGCCGGTGGGTCGCGCCTTCGGGCAGCGGCCAAGAGGGGGGCCGAATAGGAACAGGTTGTCAGGCGGCGGGCTGGCTGGCTTGCGGCAACACCGCGCCGCGAATCCCGATGCGGTGCTGATAGACGAGGGTGCCGCCGAGCTGGGCCGCGGTCGCGGCCAGGGCGAAGCCGGCCAAGGCCGAACGCCGACCATGGCCAGGCCGCCGGCGACGCAAGAAGGAGAGGGTGAAGGCGCTCACCCCCAGCACGTTCACGAGGCCATGCACCAGGCCAATGCGCCGCACTTCACGGTCGGTGATCTGGTGCCAGTCGGCCAGCCCGGTGACTGCGGCGGCGAGGGCGCCGGCCAAACCGATGCCGATCGCTCCGCGGGCAGCGCTGGCCCAAGGCTGCCGCGGCTGGCGGCCGGCCATGAGATCGAAAATCAGAGCCGTGGTCCAAGCGCCCAAGGGCACATCGGTGAGCATGGCGTGCAGGGGGTGGCCGAGCGGTTCACCATGGGCCCAGGCACGGAGCTGATCGCGCCGCGGACCGAGGCTCTCGATCACCGTGTCCAACCCGCGATGCAGGCCATCGGCTACGGGATCAATCCATTGCTGGCGGGCAGCAGTTTGGGCAAGCGTGCGGGTCATAGGCTATGCGATTGCCCGGCGTGACCGCGAGTTGGCCGAGGCTGCGGCCGTTAGGCCGTTTTTCGCTCGCCCGGAGACGCTACCAGAATGGCTGAGAGGCGGATCGGCGTGGCGGCGAGGGCGCGTGAGACCGGGCAGTTGCGCCGGGCTTCCTCGGTAACCTGCTGGAACTGCTCTTCGCTGATGCCCCGCACCGCGGCTTCGCAGGCCAGGTCTATGGCGCTGATGGCGTAGGCGCCGTCCTGCAGGCCAAAATGCACCTGCGCCCGGGTGAAGATGTGGAGTGGTTCGGCGTGGGCACGGCTGAGAGCCACGGCCAAGGCCATGGAGTAACAGCCGGCGTGGGCGGCGCCCAGCAGCTCCTCTGGATTGGTGCCGGCGCCGGTTTCCATGCGGGAAGCATAGGTGAACGGTCCCTGGTAATCGGCAAAGTGCATGGTCCCCTTGCCCTGCTTCAAATCGCCCCACCACTGGGCCTCGGCCGTCCGTACCTGCATGGCCAACCTCCTTTTCCCTGCCATGGGATGTCTTTTGAGCGGCGACTGTTGCGCTGGGGGAGGGCCGAGCCTTGTAAACTGGTATCGCATGCCAGAAACCACCACGCTAAAGAATTGGATCGGCGGCCGCTGGAGCGAGCCGCATTCGGGCGCCTGGCTGGAGCGCCACAACCCGGCGGATGCGCGCGAGCTGGTTGCCCGCGTCCCCGCCTCGGATGCCCAGGATGCCGATGCCGCTCTGGCCGCCGCCGCCGCCGCCTTCCCCGGCTGGCGCGCCACCCCCGCGCCGCGGCGTGCCGAGATCCTCTTCCGCGCCGCCCAGCTCCTGGTGGAGCGCAAGGAAGCCTACGCCGTTACGATGACGCGCGAGATGGGCAAGGTGCTCGAGGAAACGCGCGGCGACGTTCAGGAAGCGATCGACATGCTCTATTTCATGGCGGGCGAAGGGCGCCGCCTGTACGGTCAGACCACGCCTTCCGAGCTGGCGAACAAAGTCTGCATGACCACCCGCGCTCCGCTGGGTGTGGCGGCGTTGATTACGCCTTGGAACTTTCCGATGGCGATCCCGAGCTGGAAGCTGGCGCCCTGCCTGCTGTGCGGCAATACCGCCGTGCTCAAGCCCGCCGACGACACCCCGCTTTCGGCCATGAACTTCGTGCAGACGCTGAGCGATGCCGGCCTGCCGCCGGGGGTGGTGAATGTAGTGTTTGGGCGCGGCCCGGAAGCGGGGGCGCCGCTGGTGACCGATCCTCGCAGCCGGATTGTCAGCTTCACCGGCTCGACGGCGGTAGGCAGGGAAGTCGGGCAGAAGGCGGCGGCAGGGTTCAAGCACTGCAACCTGGAGATGGGCGGCAAGAACGCCATCATCGTGCTCGACGACGCCGATCTGGAGCTGGCGGTGGACGGCTGCCTGTGGGGGGCCTTCGGCACCAGCGGGCAGCGGTGCACGGCCACCAGCCGCATCATCCTGCAGCGGGGCATCCACGACCGCTTTCTGGCAGCCTTGGAAAAGCGCGCGCGGGAGCTCAAGCTGGGCAACGGTCTGGAAGCGGGCGTGCAGGTCGGGCCGGTGGTCAATGAGAAGCAAATGCGGCGCATCCTGGACTACATCGCGATCGGCAAGAGCGAAGGCGCCCGGCTGGTGCTGGGCGGCGAACAGGTCACCAGCGGCGCTTGCGGCCAGGGCTACTTCATCGCGCCCACCATTTTTGCGGGCGTGAAGCCGAAGATGCGCATCGCGCAAGAGGAAATCTTTGGCCCGGTGGTTTCGCTGCTGAGCTGCGAGGGATTGGAAGACGCGATCGCCATCGCCAACGATGTGCCTTACGGACTGTCGTCGTCGCTCTACACGGCCAATGTCAATGCCGCCTTCCGCGCCCTGCGCGATCTCGACACCGGCATTGTATACATCAACGCCCCCACCATCGGCGCCGAAGTCCATCTTCCCTTTGGTGGAGTTCGGAATACCGGCAATGGACATCGGGAGAGCGGATTGGCCACCCTCGACGTCTACAGCGAGTGGAAGACGCTGTATGTGGACTTCAGCGGCCGTCTGCAACGCGCGCAGATTGATACAGGTGAATAAGCAGCCATGATCATTGGTGTCCCCCGCGAACTGAAGGATCACGAGACCCGGGTCGGCCTGGTGCCGGGCGGGGTCCACGAACTCACCGGCTTGGGCCATCAGGTGCTGGTGGAAACCGGCGCCGGTCAGGCTTCGTTTTTCGACGACGAGGAGTACAAACGCGCGGGGGCCGAGATGGTCACCTCAGCCAAGGAACTCTGGTCGCGGGCCGAGATGGTCTGCAAGGTGAAAGAACCGATAGACCCGGAGTACAGGTTTTTCCGCCCCGGCCTGGTGCTGTTTACCTATCTGCATTTGGCGCCGCTGCCGGAGCTGACGGAACAGCTTCTGCAAAAAGAGGTGACTGCCATCGCCTACGAGACGGTCAGCGAGGGTCCGCACCGTTTGCCCTTGCTCGAGCCCATGAGCGAAGTGGCAGGGCGCCTGGCCGTCCAAGTGGGGGCGCAGTTTCTGGAGCGGCGTTACGGCGGCCGCGGCATGCTGCTGGGCGGCGTGCCGGGGGTGCGGCCGGCACGCGTGCTGGTGATCGGCGGCGGTATCGTGGGAACCAACTCGGTCAAGATGGCGGCGGGGCTGGGGGCGGTGGTCACGGTGGCCGACCGCAGCGCACTCAGGCTGCGCCAGCTCGATGACCAGTTCGGCGGCCGGGTGATCACCATGTATGCCAACCCGGCCAACATCGCCGATGCCGCGCGCGAGGCCGATCTGCTCATCGGAGCGGTGCTCATTCCGGGCGCCAGCGCCCCCAAGCTGGTCACCCGAGAGATGGTTTCGCAGATGAAGCGGGGGGCGGTGATCGTGGATGTTTCCATTGATCAGGGCGGGTGCATTGAGACCGCTCATCCCACCACCCACACCCACCCCTCGTATATCGAGATGGATGTGGTGCACTAATGCGTGACCAATATGCCGGCTGCCGTGCCACGCACCTCCACCCTGGCGCTCACCAATGCCACCTTTGCATACGTACGCAAGCTGGCTGATCACGGCGTGGTGGCAGCGGTGCAGTCGGATCCGGGCCTCTACGCCGGGGTCAATACCTACCGTGGCGCCCTCACCTATCAGGCCGTCGCCGAAGCCCAGAGCCGTCCCTATAAGGCTTTGAGCGAATTGTTATAATTAAAGCGTGCGTGATCTGCCTCACGAGGTCGTGGCTGGCCAGCCGGAAGGCCGGCAAGCAGCGGTTTTGCAGGCGCTGGTCGAGACGTATTTGGCGACCGGGGCGCCAGTGGGGTCGCGCCTGCTGGCCGAGACCCAGCTCACCGGCATTTGCTCGGCGACAGTGCGCAACGTCTTCGGCGATCTTGTCCGTTCCGGCTACCTGACGCAGCCGCACACCTCGGCGGGCCGGGTGCCCACGACGCGGGCCATTCGGTGGTGGTTGCAGCAGCTCGACGCGCCGGCGCCGACGACGGACACGGCCGCCGCCCAAGAGCTCGAACACTCGCTGCGCGCCGCCGGGGACGAAACCACGCTGTGGCTGCGCGCCTCGGAATTTCTTTCGGAAAGTTCCCAGCAAGTAGGCATGGTGGCGCTGGCTCCATGGCGGGATGCGGGGTTGAAGTACCTGCGCTTTTTCCGCCTGACCGACCGCCGCGTGCTGGTGATCCTGGTGGCCGCTGACGGGCAGGTGCGGGAACGGGTGGGGCGCGTGCCCGAAGCTTATACCCAGGCGGAGCTGGACGAGGCCTCGCGCTTCTTCAACCAACACTTCAGCGGCGCCACCCTGGCCCGCATACAGCGCGAGCTGTGGCACCGGCTGGAGGAGGAACGCGCCGCCTACGACGCGCTGCTGAAGCGGGTGGTGGTGCTCTCGCACTGCGGCGTTCTGGAGGCGCAGGACGGCGGCGAGGTCTTTTTCCAGGGGGCCAGCCATCTGGCCGGCATGCTGGATACCGAACATCTGGCCGCAATGCTGGAGCAGTTGCAGCAAAAGGAGCGGTGGCTTCGCCTGCTGACCGGCCTCGATCAGGACGCCTCCGATGAATGGGTGGAGTGGACCCAGGGTGAGAGCGGAGGCGAGGCGCGGTGCTGGCTGCGGGTGCGAGTGGGGCTGGATGACAACCTGCCGGAATTGTCGCTGATCAGCGCCAACTACGGCAGCGGCGCCATCGGCATCCTGGGGTCAACCCGGATGGAATACCAGCGCGCCCTGGGAGCGGTAACGCTGGTGCGGGAAGTCTGCCGCCGTGTGCTGGGAGAAACGACGACCTAATCATGTCTGATCCGCAAGCCAACCCGAACGAGACCATGATCGGCCCGGAGCACGAGCTGGCGGCGAGCGAACCACCGGCCGAGTTGGAGGCCGAAGTTGCCCGCCTGACCGCCGAACGGGACGGGCTGCAGGACAAGTTATTGCGCGCCCTGGCGGAGGCCGACAATGCGCGCAAGCGCTTCGCGCGCGACCTGCAGGACGCCCACGCGCGGGCGGTGATGGACGCCGTACGGCCGTTTCTGCCCGTGCTCGACAGCTTTGAGCTGGCCGCGGCCCATGCCGGCGCCAGCGCCAGCGGGGAGATGCGCAGCGGCCTGGAGGCCCTGCACCGGCAATTGCTGGATGCGGTGCGGAAAGCCGGCCTGGAGGCGGTGGACGCGCCGGCGGGCCAGCCCTTCGATCCCCATCTCCATGAAGCCCTGGAGATGGTGGACACCGACACCGTCGCCGACGGCCACGTGGTGGAGCAACTGCAGCGGGGTTACAAGCTGCGCGATCGCCTGGTGCGTCCGGCGATGGTGCGCGTGGCGCGGCGGGCCTCCTGACGCCTGGCATGAGCGAAAAACGGGATTATTACGAGATCCTGGGCGTGGCCCGCGACGCCGGGGAGACGGAGATCAAGAGCGCCTACCGGCGGCTGGCGATGAAGTATCACCCGGACCGCAATCAGGGGGACGCGGCCTCGGAGGAAGCCTTCAAGCAGGCCTCGGAAGCCTACAGCGTGCTCTCCGACAGCCAGAAGCGGGCCCAGTACGACCGCTTCGGGCACGCCGGGGTGGGCGGCAACGGCGGCGGTTTTGACCCCAGCGCGTTCACCGACTTCGCCGACATCTTCGGCGACTTCTTCGGTTTTGGGGATCTGTTCGGCGGGACGCGGCGGCCGCGCAAGGGGGCGCAGCGCGGCGGCGATCTGCGCTACGACCTGGAGATCTCCTTCGAACAGTCCATGGAAGGCGCGGAGGTGGAGATCAAGTTCGAGCGCCTCACGGTCTGCGACGCCTGCCAGGGCAAGCGCACCCGCGGCGGCGTCGCTCCCGCCACCTGCTCCACCTGCGGCGGGCGGGGCCAGGTGCGGTTTCAACAGGGATTTTTCAGCGTGGCGCGCACCTGCCCGGCCTGCGGCGGCGCGGGCGCGGTGATTCATGATCCCTGCCCGCTTTGCCGGGGGCAGGGGAGAGTGCAGCGGGAGATCCGCCGCACCGTGGCCGTGCCGGCGGGGATTGAAGAAGGCATGCAGTTGCGGTTGAGCGGCGAAGGCGAGGCGGGGGTGGGCGGCGGTCCGGCCGGGGACCTCTACGTGCTCATCCACGTGCGGGCGCACCCGTTTTTTCAGCGCAAGGGGACGGAGCTGGTCTGCTCCATTCCGATCTCGTTTCCGCAGGCGGCGCTGGGCTGCACGGTCCGGGTGCCGACGCCCTGGGGCGAGGAGGATGCCCATGTGCCTGCGGGAACGGCGAGTGGCGCGGAGCTGACGCCGTTGAAGGGCAAGGGTGCACCGCGGGTGAACGGCCGTGGCCGCGGCGACCTGCACGTGTTCGTGCAGATCGAGGTTCCCAAGAAGCTGACGCGCGAGCAGAAGCAACTGCTGCAGGAACTCGATCGGCTGATGCCCAACCAGAACCTGCCCCACGACGCCGGCCGGTTCGAAAAAGTGCGCGATTTAGTCGGGTAGCCATGGCGCGCCGCCGTTTCTTTGCCGACGCGCTGGCGGAGGGAGCGGCGCGGCTGGAGGGCGCCAACGCCCATCATCTCGCCCGCGTGCTGCGCGCCGAGCCGGGTCAGGTCTATGAACTGGCGTTCAACGGCCGCGTCTATCTGGCCCGGATCACCGCCGTGCGGCCGGCGCGCGTGGATTTTGCCGTTGTCGAGGAACTGCCGGCGCCCGCGCCGGAACGGGAGATCTCGCTCGGGGTGGGGCTCTTCAAGTTCGACCGCTGTGAGTGGATGGTGGAGAAGGCTACCGAGCTCGGCGTCAGCCGCCTCACGCCGCTGTCCACCCGCCGCACCGATCCCAAGCTCGCCGCCGCCGCCCCGGCCCGCCGCGCCCGTTGGCAGCAGATCGCGCGCGGCGCGGCGGAACAGTCGCGGCGCGCCGCCTGGCCGGAAGTCGCTGAGCCGCAAGCCCTGGCGGCGTGGCTGGCCTTGCCGCATGCGGGCACCCGACTGGTGCTTTCGGAATCTGCCACGGCTCCCCTGGCTGCCCCCGCCAGAGGTTCCCTCGTGATGCTGGCCGGTCCGGAAGGAGGCTTGGCGCCGGAGGAGGCGGAGGCCGCCGCGACCTCTGGTTTCGCTCCGGTCTCGCTCGGCCCGCGCATCCTGCGCTCCGAGACAGCCGTACTGGCGGCCCTCGCCCGCTTTGGCTGAAAGTATTTTCTGTTCTGCCGGTTGTTAGTGCGGCATATCAAGCCGCGATTCATCCTCCCTCCCCCCCATTGACACGCGCCCAATTACGGAGGAGTCTCGCGCTATGGGACGCCGCACGGCCTTTTGCACCGCGCTGTTTCTGACGGGAGTTCTGGCCGCCTTTGGGTTGGCGCAGGCGCCTGGCTCAAAGGAAGTGAAAATCGAGTCGGGCAGCTACACCTTGGTCCCATTGCGAATTGCCACCGAGACCAGTAGCGTGGACTTGGATGTGGTGGTGCGACAGCCGGATGGCACACCCATCGCCGGGCTCGACAAGGAAAACTTTCGCATCGTAGACAACGGCCGCGAGCGCGGGATCAGCGGCTTCTTTGTCACCTGGTCAGCTTCCGGACCGAAGCGGCGGGTGACCGGCACAGGCACGGGCCTGCCCAACGCGGCGGCGCCAACGCGCTACCTTGGTCTGATCTTTGACGATGTCAGCACGGACGAGCGCGACCTGAAGAACGCACGCAACGCCGCCGAGCGATTCATTGGCGAGCAGATGCAGCCGGGGTCCAGGCTGGCCATCTTCACCACTTCCGGAACGGTCGAACAGGACTTCACTACCGACGCCGCGCGTTTGCAGGCGGCCGTGGCCCGCATTAGGACGCATCCGCGCGCGGGCCGCAGCATGTTCGATTGCCCGCGCGTTACGCCCTACGAGGCGGACCTGATCGTGCAGCACCACGACATGCTGGCGCTGCAATCGGTGGACGCGGAGGCCGCCAACTGCAACGGCAAGAGCCAACCTACGGGCGACAACCTGAGTGATGGAGCGGTGAATGAGCTCAATGCCGGCGGTGCGTCCGGGCAGATGGCGCTGGCGCAGGCGCAAGCGACGTTTTCCCAGGAGCGTGGCATTGCTCTGGATACGCTGACCTATGTCCGGAACGTTGTGGACGCGATCGGGAAGATGCCGGGTGAGCGGATCCTTGTACTGGCCACCGGGGGCTTCATCTCCGATA
>JBQCEU010000101.1:0-3809 GCA_051959955.1 Terriglobales bacterium
CCAGGTCGCCAGCGCCAGCAGCGCCACCGCGGCCAGCGGCAAGGTGCGGCCGAGACTGCGGGCGAAAAACCAGGCCCACAGCGCGGCCACGGTGGGTGCGTCCAAGCCGAGCAGGTGCCAGTGACGCGCCATGCCCGGCTATTGCGCCGCCGCGGCGCGGGCAGGGAAGATCTGGAGGCGAAAAGGCATGGGCCGAAGTGCTTGTTTTCATTTTACGGCGCGGAGTGCACGAACGCCGGACAGTGAAGATGTTTTGCACCCGGGACGGACGCGCGGCATCCCATGCGCATGCACGCTTCTCGCCGGCCCGCAGGCCTCTCTGCCGCTCTTTGGACGGTGCAGATTGTTCTTTGTGGGCTGTATCTGTACACCGGCTGGGCCAAGCTGGCCATGGCGCCGGGCCTGCTGCATGGGGGCGGATCGCTGTTTTTCCCGTTTCTGGGCCTGTGCGAGTTGCTGGGCGCGCTGGGGTTGATTCTGCCCAGCGCCCTGCGCATCGCGCCCGGGCTGACGCCGGTGGCGGCGGGCGGGCTGGCCATCATCATGGTGGGGGCGATCCATTCGCTGGCCAGCGGCGGGCCGCACGCTCTGCTCTGGCTGCCGATCTCCGCGCTGATCGGCGACTTGTTCGTGCTCCTTGGCCGCGCCCGTTGGGCTCCGATCCACCGCACGGGCGCTGAGCGCCAGTGACCAGCCTGCCGCGACGATTGACTGGCGCGGGACCCCGGGTGGCTGCGCCACTTGACCCGCTTGACGCTCGACCGGGCCGGGGACCCCTGGAGCCCTTTCGCAGCCTTCCGCGTCGATTTGGCCCACAGTGCCAACGGCGGGGCCCCCGCGTATTGACCACTTTTAGTGGTCCATTTAAAATAGTTCCATGGAATCGGTGCCCATTTCGAAATTCAAGGCAACCTGCCTGTCCGTGGTGGACGAGGTGCATCGCACGCACAAGCGGATCACCATCACGCGCCATGGCCGGCCGGTGGCTGAGCTGGGCCCCGTGCGCCCGCCCCGGCAGCGTCACGATTGGCTGGGCTGCATGGCAGGGACTGCCATCATCAAGGGCAACCTGGTGAAGCCGGTAAGTACGGAACGGGACTGGTCTACGGACCTGCCGTGAAACTGCTGCTCGACACCCACATCTGGCTGTGGGCGGCGGCGGCACCCGACCGGCTGGGGCCGAGAACCAAGCTGTCGCTCACGGATGGGCGGAACGAAATTTGGTTATCACCCATCAGCATTTGGGAGCTGGCGCTGTTGGTGGAGCGAGGGCGTTTTGCGGTTACCTGTTCGGTGGCCGACTGGGTGGAACGCGCGTACAAGAAAATGGGTTGGCGGGAGGCGCCGCTGACCACCGCGGTGGCGCTTGAAGTGGCACGCCACGCCTTGGTCCGGCGCGACCCCGCCGACCGCTTTCTGGTTGCTACCGCGAAGGTCAACGAACTCACGCTGGTAACCGCCGATGCCACCATTCTTGCCAGCCGGGCCTGCCGTTTGCTGGCGAACGAATAGAGACCAGCCCTTTCTCCGGGCGCAACGACAGCAATTGTATTGCCCTGCCGCGGGCGATTGGCTATGCTGGGCGGGCGCGAGCGCGCACGGGAGGGGATGATGCGGTCATATCGGACGGTGGCGGTTCTGGCATTGGCCATGGCGGTGGGAGCGGCGGGCGCGGGAGCGCAGTCGGCGTATCCGGCGTCGCTGTTCAAGAACCTGCAGTGGCAGAACCTGGGGCCGGCGCGGGCCGGGCGCTCGATCGCCAGCGCGGGGTCGGCGGCGCGGCCGTTCGAGTACTACTCCGGCGCCACCGGCGGCGGCTTGTGGAAGACCACCGACGGCGGCGCCACCTGGGCGCCGGTGACCGACGGCAAGATTCAGAGCTCGTCGGTGGGCGCGGTGGCGGTGGCGGCGTCGAATCCCGATATCGTCTACATCGGCATGGGCGAGAAGGAACTGCGCGGCAACATCATGCAGGGCGACGGGGTGTACAAGTCGACCGACGGCGGCAAGACGTGGCGGCACATGGGGCTGACCGATACGCAGATCATCTCGCGCATCCGCATTGATCCGCAGAATCCCGACATCGTCTACGTGGCGGCGTTGGGGCATCCGTCGGCGCCTAACGCCGAGCGCGGCGTGTTCAAGTCAACCGACGGCGGCCAAACGTGGAAGAAGATCCTGTTCCGCGACGACAAGACCGGGGCGGTGGACCTCTCCATGGACGCGCATGATCCCAACGTGCTTTACGCGGCGCTGTGGGAAGCCTGGCGGGTGTCTTGGGGGATGTCGAGCGGCGGCCCGGGCAGCGGGCTGTTCAAGACCACCGACGGCGGGGCGACGTGGAAGGAGATCACCCGCAACCCGGGGCTGCCGCAAGGCGTGATCGGCAAGATCGGGGTGACGGTGAGCCCGGTGGACGCGAACCGGGTCTATGCGGTGGTGGAGGCGCACGACGGGGGCGTGTACCGCTCCGACGATGCGGGCGCGACCTGGACGCTGGTGAACAACGAGAACACGCTGCGGCAGCGGGCGTTTTACTTCAGCGACCTCGTGGCCGACCCGCAGCAGAAGGACACGCTGTACGGCGGGAACGTGGGCTTTTACCGCTCCACCGACGCGGGCAAGACCTGGCGGCGGGTGCGGGGCGGCGACACGCATGACGTGTGGATTGATCCCAGCAACGATCAGCGCATGGTGGTGAGCAACGACAGCGGGTCCACCGTGTCGGTCAACGGCGGCAAGACCTGGACGAAGGAGGATTACTCCACCGCCCAGCTTTACCATGTGGCGCTGACCAAGGACGACCCCTACCAGGTGTGCGGGGCGCAGCAGGATTCGGGCACCATCTGCGTGCAGAGCACCGGCGGAGGCCGCTTCGGCGGCGGCGGCATGTGGTCGCCCGGCTACGACGTGGGCGGCGGGGAGAGCGGCTACATCGCGCCCAGCCCACTCGACCCCAACATTTTCTACGCCGGCAGCCAGGGGGCGCTGCTGTCGCGCTTCGACCGGCGCACGGGCGAGAGCCGCGACATCGAGCCCTACCCGCGCTTCTTCTCGGGCGAGAGTTCGGCCTCGCTGCCGGAGCGGTGGCAGTGGACGTTCCCGATCGTCTTCAACAACTTCGATCCGCACACGCTCTACACCTCGTCGCAGCATCTTTGGAAGACCACCAACGACGGGCAGAGCTGGACGAAGATCAGCCCCGACCTCACGCTGCACGATCCCAAGACGCTGGGCGACAGCGGCGGGCCGATCACCCACGACATGAACGGGCCGGAGGTGTACGCCACCATCTTCACCATCGCCCCCTCGCACAAGGAGGCGGGCACGATCTGGACCGGCTCGGACGACGGGCTGATCTTCATCACCCGCGACGGCGGCGCGCACTGGACCAACGTCACCCCGCCGGAGATGCCGCACCTGGGCCGGGTGAGCCTGATTGACGCTTCGCCCACCGCCGCCGGCACCGCCTACGCCGCGGTGGAGCGGTATTTGCAGAACGACCGCGCGCCCTACATCTTCCGCACCAGTGATTACGGCAAGACGTGGCAGAAGATCGTCAACGGCATCGCGCCGGATGATTATGTGCATGCGGTGCGGGCCGACCTGGAGCGGCCCGGCCTGCTCTACGCCGGCACCGAGCACGGCTTCTATATTTCGTTCGACAACGGCGACCATTGGCAGTCGCTGCGGCTGAACATGCCCGACGAGCAGGTGTCGGACATCGCCCTGGCGCCGCATGACGTGGTGATTTCGACCATGGGACGCGGCTTCTGGACGCTGCGCAACATGGACATCCTGCGCCAGCT
>JBQCEU010000102.1:0-16284 GCA_051959955.1 Terriglobales bacterium
CTGCTTCTCGCTCAACTGGAATTTGGCCACCAACCCCTCGCGCGCCTCGCGCGGGCTGGCCGAGGCCCGGATCAGCTTGATCACCGCGTCCAGATGGTCGAGGGCGATCTTGTAGCCCTCCAATACGTGCTCGCGCTCCCGCGCCTTGCGCAGCTCGAAGATGGTGCGCCGCCGCACCACCTCCACCCGGTGGTCGAGGAAGTGCTGGATGGCCTGCACCAGCCCCATCTCGCGCGGCTGGCCGTTGGCCACCGCCAGCAGGATCATGCCAAAGCTCGACTGCAGCGCGGTGTGCTTGTAGAGCTGATTGAGGATCAGCTCCGGCTGCTCGCCACGCTTCAACTCGAGCACGATGCGCATGCCGTCGCGGTCGCTCTCGTCGCGGATGTCGCTGATGCCTTCAATGCGCTTCTCCTGCACCAGCTCGGCGATGCGCTCGATCAGGCGTGCCTTGTTCACCTGGTAGGGAATTTCGGTGATGACGATCGCCTTGCGGTCCTTGCCCAGCGGCTCGGTGGCGGCGCGGGCGCGCACCAGGAACGATCCCCGCCCGGTGGCGTAGGCCTGCGCAATGCCTCCCCGGCCGCAAATGATGCCGCCGGTGGGAAAATCCGGCCCCTGCACATGCTTGAGCAGATCCGCCAGCGTGGCCTTGGGGTTCTGCAGCAGCTCCAGCGAGGCATTGAGCACCTCGGTCAGGTTGTGCGGAGGAATCTTGGTGGCCATGCCCACCGCGATGCCGTCGGAGCCGTTGATCAGCAGGTTGGGGATGCGCGTGGGCAGCACCAGCGGCTCTTCGGTGCTCTCATCGAAGTTGGGCACCATGTCCACGGTGTCCTTGTCGATGTCACGCAGCATCTCCTCGGCGATCTTGGTCAATCGCGCTTCGGTGTAGCGGTAGGCGGCCGGCGGATCGCCGTCCACCGAACCAAAGTTGCCCTGCCCGTCCACCAGCAGGTAGCGCAGGTTGAAATCCTGCGCCATGCGCACCAGCGCGTCATAGACCGGCGCATCGCCGTGGGGATGATACTTTTTCAGCACCTCGCCCACCACGCCCGCGCACTTGGAATACTTCTTGTTCGACAGCAGCCCTTCGCTGTGCATGGCGAAGAGAATGCGGCGATGCACCGGCTTCAGCCCGTCGCGCACGTCGGGCAGGGCGCGCCCGACGATCACCGACATGGCGTAGTCGAGATACGACCGGCGCATCTCGTCTTCGATATTGACGGGCTGGTAAGGCTTGCCGCCGGGCGGGTCGGTGGGGCCGCCGCCGCCAAGCGGAATCTGGGTGGGATCGTCAGCCATAAACTCTTATTTTACAGAAACTTAGGCTAAATTTCCAGTGCTCACGGAAACCCCGTCCGGAATTCGTGCCTTGACCCTGTTTAGGCGGTAAAACTGGATGGCCGGCGCCGCCGCCAATCAGCCCTATAGACAGCATAGGCAGCGCAACCTTTCCCGCCCGGCGGGGTACTCAGATGCATGAGCCCCGCACGCTCAGGGACCGCGGTGGCACTACTGCTGGCCTGTAGCTGCTGGCTGGCAGCCACGCGCCCGCCCGCCACACCCAACCACAGCGACCAGGCGCGCATAGTGGTGGCGGCCGTGAATCGCCTGACCTGGGGTGCGCGGCCCGGTGAGATCGAAGCCATCGAAAAGATGGGGCTCAATAAGTGGCTCGATCAGCAACTGCATCCGGAGAGAATTCAGGAAGACCCTGACCTTGCGGCGCGTCTGGAGCCGCTGGCTAGCCTGCGCATGAGTCCGGCGGAGGTGATCGCCGCCTACCCGCCGGCGGCGGCGGTACGGCAGATCGCCCAGGGCAAGCGCCCTCTGCCCCGGGATCCGCAACTGCGCGCCGTGGTGGAGCGCGACGTGGCCAACTATCGCGCCCGGCGCGACGGCCAACCCGCGCCTGCCGCCGCGGCCGGCGGCGCCGCCCCGGCCAGGCCCGCCCTGCTGCCGCTCGCCCAGGCGCGCGACGAGTTCTATCAGCAGCGGCCGCAGCAAATCCCCGCCTTCGACCTGCAGGCAGGCAAGTTGCTGCGCGCCGTCTACACCCGGCGGCAGCTCGAGGACGTGCTCACCGACTTCTGGTTCAACCACTTCAACATCTACCTGCGCAAGGGCGACGACAGCGAGCTGATCGCCAGCTTCGAGCGCGATGCCATCCGGCCGCACGTGCTGGGCAAGTTCCACGACCTGCTGCTGGCCACCGCCGAAAGCCCGGCGATGATGTTCTACCTCGACAACTGGCAGTCGGTGGACCCGCGCGTGAACAAGCGCGGCATCAACGAAAACTACGGCCGCGAGCTGATGGAGCTGCACACGCTGGGCGTGGACACCGGCTACACGCAGCAGGATGTGATCGCGGTGGCGCGCTGCTTCACCGGCTGGACCATCCGCCAGCCGGGCCGCGAGGCGATGTTTTTCTACAACGACCGGCTGCACGACCATGGCGCCAAGGTGGTGCTGGGAGTCAACATTGCGGCGGGCGGAGGCATGTCCGACGGCCTCAAGGTGCTGGACATTCTCGCCCGCAGCCCCGCCACCGCGCACCACATCGCCTACGAGCTGGCACAACGCTTTGCCGCCGACGATCCCCCGCAGGCGTTGGTGGATCGCATGACCGCGACCTATCTGCACACTGACGGTGACCTGCGCCAGGTGATGGAGACAATGCTGGCCGCGCCCGAGTTCTGGCAGGCGGCGGAGGCGCGCAACAAGATCAAGTCGCCGCTGGAGCTGGTGGTGTCGGCCCTGCGTGGCGTGAACGCCGAGATCACCAATCCGCTGGCGCTAAGCCAGATCATCGCCAACCTGGGCGAGCCGCTGTACGGCAAGGAGCCGCCCACCGGCTACCCCAACACCGGTGCGGCCTGGGTATCGAGCAGCGGCCTGGTGGGCCGCATGCAGTTCGCCCAGCGGCTGGCGGGCGGCCGCCTCCCCGGCGTGGAGGTGAGCTGGCAACCGCTCACTTCCGCCGGCCCGGCGGGGCTGGCAGCGCAGCTTCTGCATGAGCCTCTGTCACCCTCGGCCCAAGGCGTGGTGGACTCCATTCCGGCGCAACAAACGGCGGAGTGGGCGACGCTGGTGCTGGGCGGCCCGCAGTTTCAGAAGAGGTGAAGAGCATGAGCCTGACGCGGCGAATTTTTCTGAAGGACTCGGCCTTGGCGATGGTGGGCATCGGCATGCTGCCCACCTGGCTGGCGCGCTCAGCCTGGGCGCAGACGCCGGGCGGGCGCAAGAAGGTATTGGTGGCCATCTTCCAGCGCGGCGCGGTGGACGGGCTCAATGTGGTCATCCCCCACGGCGAGCGCAACTACTACGACCTGCGGCCGACGATCGCCGTACCGCAAGGCCAGGTGCTCAATCTCGACGGCTTCTTCGGCCTCCATCCGGCGCTCTCGCCGCTCGTGCCGCTGTGGAAGGACGGCGCGCTGGCGGCCATCCAGGCCGCCGGTTCACCCGACCCCTCGCGCTCGCACTTCGATGCCCAGGACTTCATGGAATCGGGCACGCCCGGCAACAAGGGCACCGACGACGGCTGGCTCAACCGCGCCCTGGGCCGCGCGCCGCATCCCGCCGGCGCCTCCCCGCTGCGCGCCATCGCCCTGGATGCCCAGCTTCCGCTGACGCTGCAAGGCCCGGCGCCGGCGGTGGCGATCCATGACCTGCAGCAGTTCCGCCTGGGCGGGCCGCAGGCCCTCTTCGCCAGCCTCTACGACCAATCCTCCGACGCCCTGTTGCGCCCCGCCGGCCAGGACACCTTCCAGGCGCTCCAGTTGGTGCGGCAGCTTGATCCCGGCCGCTATCAGCCCGCCGCAGGCGCCGAATATCCCAACCACCCGCTCGGCAAGAGCCTGCGGCAGTTGGCGCAGTTGATCAAGGCCGACGTGGGCGTCGAGGTCGCCTTCGCCGACGTGGGCGGCTGGGATCACCACGTCAACGAAGGCGGCGCCCAGGGCCAGTTGGCCACCAACCTCGCCGGTTTCGGCGCGGCGCTGAGCGCCTTCTGGACCGATCTCGGCCCGCGGCAGCAGGACGTGCTGGTGGTCACCATGTCGGAGTTTGGCCGCACCGTTAAAGAGAACGGCAACCGCGGCACCGATCATGGCCATGCCAACGTGATGTTCGTCCTCGGCGGCGGGGTCAAGGGCGGCAAGGTTTACGGCGACTGGCCCGGGCTTGCCGGCGAGCGCCTGTATCAAAACCGCGATTTGGCGGTCACCACCGATTTTCGTTCTGTGCTGAGCGAAGCCGTCGAGCGTCATCTGGGCGTGCGTGACCTGGCCCAAGTATTCCCCGGCTACCAGCCATCCGGTTACCGCAATTACCTCTCTGCCTGACCCCGTAGCCTGTTGTAGAGTGGAGGCACTATGCGATTCTGCGCATTGTGCCTCTCGCTGTTCCTTGGCTCGCTGCTTGCTGCCCAGGCGCCGGTGGCCGGCTTTCCGCCTAAGGTCCCAGCCGCCGATCTGGTGCTGCAACACGGCGTGATCGTCACCCTTGATCCGCTGCAGCCGCAGGTCGAGGCGCTGGCGGTACGTGGCAGCCGCATCGCCGCCATGGGCAGCGACGCCTCGATGGCCGCCTATATCGGCCCGCAGACCAAGGTGCTCGACCTGCACGGAGCCTTCGTCACGCCGGGCTTCATTGAGGGCCACGGCCACTTGAGGGGCACCGGCTTGGCGCAAATGGAGTTGCGGCTTGGCCCTGCCCCCAACTGGGACGCCATCGTCGCCATGGTCAAGGCGGCCGTGACCAAGGCCAAGCCGGGGGAATGGATATTGGGCAAGGGCTGGCAGCAGACCAAGTGGGACCGGGTGCCGCAGCCCAACCTGGATGGCCTGCCGCTGCCGGCATCACTCGATGCGGTTTCGCCCAACAACCCGGTGATGCTCACCCACGCCAGTGCCCATGGCGTCTACGTGAATGCGGCGGCGCTCAAGCTGGCCGGCATTACCCGCTCCACGCCCGACCCGCCCGGCGGCAGCATCGTGCGCGACGCCCAAGGCAACGCCATCGGCATGCTGCGCGACACTGCCTCCGGCCTGGTCCGCCGCGCCTACGACCGTTATGAGAGCCAACTCACCCCGATGCAGCGTGAGGCGCAAAGCGAGCGCGCCCTGCAGCTCGCCGTGCAGAACGAGATCAGCAAGGGCATCACCACCTTCGTGGACATGGGCGAGGACTTCTCCACCGTGGATTGGCTGAAGCAGCAGGCAGCCAGGGGTATTCCGTTGTGCCTGTACATCAACATCAACGGCGAATCGCCGGCGCAACTGGACGCCCACCTGGCGCAGTACAAGATCATCGGCTTCGCCGACGATCATTTCACCGTGCGCGGCATCGGCGAGATCACCTCCGACGGCGCCCTGGGCACGCGCAGCGCCTGGTTCACCCAGCCGTACAGCGACGCCCCCGGCATCACCGGCAAGAACGTCGTCGCCATGTCCGACATCGCCGCCATGGCCCGCATCGCCGCCCGTGACGGCTTTCAGATCTCGGTGCACGCCATCGGCGACCGCGCCAACCACGAAACGCTCGACCTGTTCCAGAAGATCTTCACCGCCGATCCCGCCGCCCACAATCTGCGCTGGCGCATTGAGCACGCCCAGCACCTGCTCCCCGGCGACATCCCGCGCTTCGCGCAGATGGGCGTCATCCCCTCCATGCAATCCATCCACGCCTGCTCCGACGCGCCCATGGTGATGACCCGCGTCGGCGTCGAGCGCGCCCGCGAAGGCGCGTACATGTGGCACACCCTCATTGCCTCCGGCGCCATGGTGCTCGACGGCACCGACACGGATGTGGAGGACACCAACCCCATCCCCAACTTCTACTGCGGCGTCACCCGCGCCAATGCCCAAGGCAAGTACCTGTTTCCCGAGCAGTCGCCCAGCCAGGTGAAAACCCGCCTCGAGGAGCTGCGCAGCTACACCTGGAACAACGCCTATGCCATCTTCGCCGACCAGGACCTGGGCTCACTCGCGGTGGGCAAGCTGGCCGACCTTGATGTGATCAGCGGCAACCTGCTCACCCTGCCCGCCGCCGACATCCTGCGCACCCGCGTGCTCTACACCATCATCGGCGGCAAGATCGTCTTCACCCGCCCCGGCGCCGCCGACTGGCGCGCCGGCCAGCTCTTCCCTCCCATGCCCGAGTTCAACCACGTGAACTGAAGCTCGAGATATTCCCGGGCAGGGGCTGGCGCCAGCTACATTTTTCCCATGCCCGGCATGCGCGCCAAAGTGCCGCCTGGCGCCGGAGCCGGAGGCGCCAGCATGGCTTGCGGATTGTAGTAGATGCCGATATTGCCGCCGCAAGCGATGGGGAACTTGACCGTGAATAGGTTGGAGCGCGAGGAAGCCGGGGCTTGGCGCTCTTCCAGCGATTTCAGATCGTCGGCGGTGATCGGCGGCTGGTCCTTGGCGCAGCATACCGACGGGTCGGCCTGCACCAACAGGCTTTGATTGACGTCGCAACCGTCGAGGTGCAGATCGAGGTTGAACAAGCCTGCCATCATCGAGAAATGATCCTCAGCGGTTGGCACGATGGACTGGGCATGGATATGCAACTTGATCGCGCCCTCGCTGCCGGCTAGCGGCAGCCATTGGCAGCCGCTATCGCTGACGATGCGCAGGCGGGACAAGTCTCTGATTTGGAAGGGCAGAATCTGAGCCAGGCCCAGATGGGCGGGTTGCGTCGCGGTCGTCTGATTGAGCAGCGAAAAATGCCGGCCGCTCAGCAGGTTGTCGCCATCGTTGTTGGCCATACTCCGGGGGTGGCACGGATAGCCCAGCAGACTGGTCAGGGGCCATACGAACGTTGAATGCACGCGCGGATCATCCTGCGGCTGCGGCAGCGTGAATCGGGACGGCATCGCAGCGATGGACGTCTGCTGGGGAATCTGCGAAATCCAGTGAGGCAAACCGGCCACCGCACCGGGATCCACCAGGGCGTAGTTGCCGGACAGCATGCTCTGCAGCACCGGTCCGTCGCCCAGGCAATATTGGTGACCGTTGCAGGCGGGCGTGAGAGCCGTTATCGTTTGGGCCTGATCGTCCACGGCGAAGCCCCAGGGACCGTGGAAGAAGACGTACAGAATCCGGGGCCCGTCCGCGGCGGCGTGAGCTGGCATGAGCGACTCCTAAGGCAGCCGCGCGCCGAACGCGGTGAAGGCGGCCCAGTAGAAGGGGGCGGCGGTGGCCGGCTGGCGGCGGAGTTGTTGTTGGGCTTGGAAAAGGGCGCGGGGGGCGTCGGCGCCGGCGCGCAGGGCGGAGTAGAAGGATTGGAACAAGGCTTGCGTGGCGGCGGAGTCCACCGCCCATTTGCTGGCCACCACGCGCGGAACACCGGCGCGCAGAGCGGCGCGCACCAGATCGTCGGGATCGAACAGCGTGCCGGCGGCCGTCGAGCAGGCGGCCAGGACCGCCAGGCGGCACTGGGACAGCGAGGCAGGATTGAGATCGGCGGCGGCGAGCACGCCGGAGGAAGCCAGCAGGAGCCGGCCGCCATCGGCGTGGCCCGCGAAGTGAAATATCTCGGCCCGCGGCAGCCGGGCCAGCACGGTCGCGCGCGTGGCCGCTGCGCCGCGCAGCAGCTCGGCGTGGGGCGCAAACAACGCCTCCAGCGCGGCGCCCTCGGCGGCGGCGGCCGGCAACGGAGGATAGGGTTCCCCCTCGGCGTCGTAGCCGCCCGGCGGATCCGCCACGGCCAGCAGGCGGGCGGATGGGGTCAGCGCCGCCGGTCGCGCCAGCGGCGCGAAGGCAAGCCCCGGGGATTGCAGTACGGGCTGCGCAAGCACTTGCCCGTCGGGCGCCCGCAGCGCCGCGAAGGGTACCTGGGCCAGCGCGCCATCGGGTTCCACAATCAACAGCCGGGCCGGGTCGAGCCACGCCGCCACCGGCTGCAACAGGCGCGAGTAGAGCTGGCGCGCCAGGGTGTGCAGCAGGCGCGGATCGCTCGCCGGATCGGAGCAGGCGGTGGCGAAGGCGTGCGCCTGGGATTCCAGGGCCGGGCCGGAGAGCGCCACCCGGGCGGAGTGCACGCCGCGATTGTCAAAGATCCACAGCAGCAGGTGATCGGATCGCAGGTCATAGCTGACCACCTGGGCGGACGTGAGCGCGGCCAGGGCGGCGCGCACCAGGTGCGGTTGCGGCAAGGCCGGCGCCCCGGTGGCGTCGAGATGGCGGGCCGCGGCTAGAAAGGCCGCCGGCAAAGGCCGGGAAGCGCGCACCGCGGCGCCGCGCGCCCATTCCCAGTACTCCAGCGCGCTTGCGGGATCCTGGTGCGCCCGCCACTCCACCTCGACCCAGTCGCGATAGACATCGAGATTGGCTTCCTCCCATCCCAGCCGGTCCTCGTCGCTGGTCAGTGTGCTCAGGTCGCTTTCGCGAATAGCGAGCGCGGCGCGCAACTCGGCTTCGGCCTGCGGTAGATGCTGCTGCTCCAAATCCCACTGGCCCCGCAGGGTGAAGTAGGGCAGCGCGCGGGCTTGCATGGAAACCACCGCCGGCTGGTCAGCCTTGAACCGCGCCAGCTCGGCGCGGGCGGCCTCGGCGTCGCCGTCGGCCATCTCCGCGGCGGCGAGCTGCAGCTGATTGTAGGCGCGCAGGTTGGCCGTAGTGAGGGAAGCGGGCAGGCGCTGATACAACTCCTCGGCAAGCTGGCGTTGCCGGAGCGCTTGTTGCTGAAACCCGCACTGTTCGGCATACGTGGCCCATTGTTCGCGAGCCATCGCCAGATAGGAGATCTCGGACGTCAAGGCCAGGCGCTCGACCGCGGCCGCGGCCAGGCGCTCGGCGGCGAACCATTGCCCGCGCTCCTGGGAAAAGATGGCCAGGATCATCTGCAATTGGTAAGCCCGCCAGGGATTGACCGGTTCCTCCCAGTACAGGTGCAGCTCCCGCAGATGACCCTGCCAGGCCGGGCTGGAATCCGCCGTCTGCGCGGCCGCCCACTGAAATGCCAGCGCCCGCATGAGCAGCGCCGGGTAGTGGGCCGCGGTGGCGATCTGCACCGCGCTGCGAATGCCGCCAGGATCAAGATGACCGGTCATGCCGCGGCAATCGGAGCGCTCCAGCGCGGTCTCGCCCGCCAGCCACGCTTCCCCGCGCAGGGCGGCGGGCGGGAGCTGCTTCTGCAGCAGGTCCAGGCACTGACTCCCACGCTCGGCCAGGTGCAGCACATAGACCTGCTCATAGGCGGCGCGTTCCTGGCCGGCGGCATCGCCCAGCGCGGCGAACCCGGCCGACGCCCGGGTGGCACTGGCCAGGGCGGCATCGGATTGCCCAGCGTGGTTGAGGCGAATGGCCGCTGCCAATCCGGCCACGGCCGCCGCGAAGCCGGCACTGGGCCGGGCCGGAGCCCGCGCCAGCAGCCGCTGCAGCCAGACGTCATGGTGGCGCCCTGCCAGAGCGGTCGCCAGCACGCCCAGCGCGCGCCGCGCGGTGGCATTGGCCGGCCCGGCCTCGGGAAAGGCAGCGGGCAGCCAGACGGTGGCCGCCGCCTGCAGGTAATCTTCAATGCGGGCGTCGTCGTAGTTCCCGGACGCAAACTGCGCCGGCGCGAGCAGCGGCGCCGCGGCGGCGTGGTCGTGCCGCTCCACCTTCTGGCGGTCGCTGTCGAGGTGGGCTCGTGCTTCCTGCTCCCAGGGCCCGCTGGCATCCACCTGCAAATAGGCCTGCCAGTCCTGAACGGCGCCGGTCCAATCCTCCAGCGCCTCTTCCACCAGGGCGCGGTTGAACAGCGCAATCGGATCGCGCGGCGTGCGGGCCAGCACCTGGCTCAGCTCGTTGAGCGCGGTTCCGTAGCCGGCGTCGCGGCCGGCGGCGGCGCTGAGGTAGTAGGCGGTCCCGAGGTCGGTGTGTCCGCCGGGCAGGGCGGGATCGAGCGCCAGCGCGCGGGTGAGGTCGGCGATGGCCGAGGCCGCGTCCGAGCGCAGGATCTCGGCCCGCGCCCGGGTTTGCAGCAGCGCCGCGCCTTCCGGCTGGCGCGCCAGCGCGGAAGCCACCAACCCTTCCGCTTCCAGCAGGTCGGCATTAGGCGGCAGCGGCCCGCCGCGGCGCGGGCTGAGCAGCGGACCATAGTCGGCGCCGGCGAAGCGCAGGGCAATTGTCCGCTGCTGGGCATAGGCACGATTCAGCAGCCGCCGCGCCGCCCAGGCCCTCCCTGATCCGGGCAGCCACAAAATCAACACCAGGGCAGCCCCCGCGGCTGCCCCCAGCCAGCCTGCGCGCCACACCCAGCGCAATCCGGCAGAACCGTTCTGCAGGCGGCTCAGACGCCGGGCCAGCCGGCGGCGGCCGCGGTCCCCCGTGCTGGGCAGGTCGGGCAGCGCTTCCTCGCCGGCGGCTTCCGCCGCCAATCGCAGCAACGGCCCGCAGTGTTCGCAGGCGACAGCATGCCGCAGATGCGCTCGAACTTCCGATGCTGGCCTGCCGCCGGCCACAAGTTCTTCCCACGTGGAGACAGGCGGGCAGGCACGGCTGCGACCGGCGTCACCGGATAAGAGTGCTGCTCGGGCGTGCAGCGCCTCTAACCGGACTACAGCAGATTCCGGCTCGGTTGGCATCCAGTCACCTCGTGCCTGCCCGCTTTTATCCATCGCCATGGGCAGCCTTTTCCCTTTCCCGGCCGGACGATAATTTCTCCCGCACTTCCCGCGTCAGCCGGTTCAGAAAGCTCTCCACCCCCTTGACCGTCAGCCCCACGCTCGGGATGGCGGCGATGGCGGCCGCCGTCAACCCCAACCGATAGTAGAGCTGAAACACCAGCAGGTCGCGGTCCACCTCCTTGCCGGAGGAGGCGGCGCGCACCAGGGCTTCGACCTGGTTGAGCAGGATCTCATCTTCCGGGCGGCGGCCGGATGCGGGTGGCTCGGCTTGTTCCAACGGCACCGCCCGCGTGTGGCCGCCTCGTTTGCCGGTGGCCGCGGCCTTGCAGCGGTCATGGGCAACGCGCGTGGCCAGCACCTTGAGGAAACCAAAGATGGCGTCCGGATGGGTCGGCTCGAAACTCTCCAACAGACGCCCGCTCACCAGCCGGGTGTAGGTCTCCTGCACCAGCTCCTCGACCGTGGCCGGATCCGCCATGCCCCACCGTCGAGCCGCCGCCTGACAGGCGCGGGCGACTACCGGCTGGGTGCGGGCGAGAAATGCCTCCCAGGCCGCGGCATCGCCGCGGGCACAGCCGGCAACCAGGTCCTCAATGCCCGAAGATGGATAAGGTGCGGGCATCGCTCGCACTGACTCGTAGCAACCCGCATAGTGTACCTAAGATAAACCGCAAGCGCGAACTATGGGATGGATGTTTGGGGGCGGGGCCGAATTGGTCCGGAAATCGCAGGGTGTGAGGGGTGCGTCATGACCCGGCTCCAGGAGAGTCCAGCCACGCGGCAAACCACGGCTCTGCCCACGCAAACCGCGCCCCAGCGCTGCAGCAGGCGCAGCGAGACGCGGTTGCCGAATTCGACCTGACTCCAGGTCTCCGCCACGCCTTGACGGCACAAGCAGGCGACAGCAAAGCGGTTGAGGTCGGGGTAAGTGCCCAGGCTGAGCGGATGCGCCCAGGCATCGAATATCCAAGCCACGCCTTGCGGAATATCCCACCACCGCCCCAGCGAGCGGCTGTGGAACCGCGTGGGCCCGACGGCGGCCCAGAGGTAGGCGGCGCAGCTCCCGCCCGGCGGGGGCGCGGAAGTGGTGGCGGCGAAGCAGCGATACCCGGCCTGCCACCGTGCCTGCATCTCCCCGGCACGATGAGGGTGGGCCGCCGTCAGCCAGGCGCCATACCCGGCCTCAACTTCGCCCGTCCACAATTCCTCGCTCGCCCATTGCGACGGCGCCCCGCGCGCAGCCGCCGGGGCCGCCAAAATCTGGCAGGCGTAAACGTCGAACCACGCCTGCATTCGCAGGCGCCGCAGCAAGCGGCGGGTTGAGGTGTAAGCGCGCAGGCGCAGGTCCACTGGTGTCACCCTCGCATGGAACCCGAACCAGAGATCGTGGTTGGGCACCCGTTGCAGAAATCGGCGACGGTTTCCCGATTTGAAAAAACGGGGCGCTTAAAGGAGCTGACGCAGCGCGACGACCACCAACCAAAGAACAACCGCGGCGTCGAAGCCGGCGATGCAGTCGTCGGCCATGATGCCCCAACCGCCGTGCAGGCGTTCGGCGGCGCGGGCGGGCGGCGGCTTGAGGACGTCGAAGAGACGAAAGAGCCCAAAGCCGGCCAGCATGATCCACCCGCTGGTGGGCGCGACGAACAGGAAGGTCAGCAATTGCCCGGCGATCTCATCGAGCACCACGTTGCGTGGATCCTCGATGCCGGTGAGGCGCTCGGCGGTGGAGGCGGCGAAGCCGCCGGCCAAGAGGAGCACCACCGCGATCCCCAGGATGAGCGCGGGGCGTGGGAGCGCCCACCAGCAGACCAAA
Organism: Terriglobales bacterium; assembly: GCA_051959955.1. Classification (GTDB taxonomy): domain Bacteria; phylum Acidobacteriota; class Terriglobia; order Terriglobales; family SCQP01; genus SCQP01. The sequence goes on from JBQCEU010000102.1 coordinate 12,438, forward strand.
GCCGTGAGCAAAGAGGCCCAGGTGGCCGGCACCCAGGGAATCAGGCCAATCGGACCGCCGATGGCCAGCCAGTGCTGGGCGCGCTCCCAGGCGGTGCCGGCGGCAGGCCTGGCGACGGGAACGGCAAGGCCGTAGGGCTTGCTGCGCAGCGCCATGGGGCTAGCGCGGCCGGCGCGGATGGATGGGCACCAGCGCCTCCCGCGCGTTGTCGAAGCTCAGGCCGCGGTTGACCAGGTCGTGCTGCACGAAGTCCACGAACTCCTGCATCTGCTGCTGCATCTGCATCATCTTTTCACGCAGGTCGAGGATGACCTCCACTCCCGCCAGATTGACGCCCATGTCGCGGGTGAGCGAGAGGATGACTTCCAGCCGCTGCAGGTCCTCATCGGTGTAGAGGCGGGTGTTGCCCTCGGTGCGCGAGGGTTTGAGCAGGCCTTCGCGCTCATACAACCGCAGCGTCTGCGGGTGAATGCCATATTGCTCGGCCACGGCCGAAATCATGTACGCGGCGCGGCCTTTTTTGCGAACCATGGTCGTTTCGCCCCGCCTCTCAGGGCTGCGCCTGCTTGAGGACGGCCTCGCGGGCATCCTCGGGGTTGAGTTTGGCGAACTCGCGCAGCAACTCGCGGCTGCGCTCGTCCTTGAGCTTGGGCACGGTCACCACCACCTCGACGAACTCGTCGCCGCGGATGCCCTCATGCTGCGCCGAAGCCACGCCCCGCTCGCGCATGCGGAACTTCTGGCCCGATTGCGTGCCCGCGGGGATGTTGAGCAGCGCCTTGCCCTCGATGGTGGGCACGCCGATCTTGGCCCCCAGCGCGGCCTCGGTGATGCTGATCGGCACCTTGACGTGGATGTCGTCGGCTTCGCGCTGGAACAGCGGGTGGGGGCGGATGCGCACGATCACGTACAGGTCGCCGCTGCCGTCGGCCCCCCAGTTGCCCTTGCCGGCGATGCGCAGGCGGGCGCCCTCGCGGGTGCCGGGCTTGAGGCGCACCTCCAGGGTTTCGGTCACCTGCACCCGCCCCTGGCCGTGGCAGCGCGGGCAGGCGGCGCCGGTCTTGCCGGTGCCGCCGCAGGCGCCGCAGCGCAGGTTGAACTTCATGCCGCTCACCGTTTGCGCCACCTGCCCCTTGCCGCCGCACTCCGGGCAGGTGCCGCCGCGGCCGCCGGCGCCGGTGCCGTTGCACTGCGGGCACTTGTCCTGGCGCGGCACGTTGAGCCGCAGCACCGAGCCGCGGATGGCGTCCCAGAACCCGACCGTGACCTGGTATTCGAGGTCGCTGCCGGTGGTCTCGGCGGGCGCGGCCTGGCGGTTGAAGATGCCCGAGAAGATGTCGCGAAAGCTCGTTCCGCCCCGCCGCCCCGCGGCGCCGGCGCCGCCCAGGTCGGAGAAATCGAAGCCGGAAAAATCAAATCCCGGCGGCGCCTGCCCCGCGCCCGCCCCATAACCACCCGCGCCGCGCCCGCCCCCCGCCGCCCCGCCGGCGAAGGCGTCGGCGCCGTGCTGAAAGGCCTGATCGTTGAAGAATCCGGTGCGATCGTAAAACTCGCGCTTCTTGGGCTCGCTGAGGACGTCGTAGGCCTCCTGCACGTCCTTGAACTTCTCTTCCGCCGCCTTGTTGTTGGGGTTGACGTCGGGATGCAGCTTCCGCGCCAGGCGGCGATAGGCCTTGCGCACCTCTTCGGCCGGGGCGGTGCGTTCTATGCCGAGAATCTGGTAATAATCCTTGGCAGCGGTGGGCATGGGTAGGCCTGATTATCGCACCGCTGCCCGGATTCAGCCCTTCTTCGCGTCGCCGTCCGCGTCCACGTACTCGGCGTCAATCACATCGCCCTGCTTGGCCTCGCCGTTGCCCCCGCCGCCGGACGGAGGCGGCGGAGCCGCGCCCCCCGCCTGTTGCTGGCTGGCGTTCTTGTACATCGCCTCCGCCAGCTTGTGGGTGGCGGCGGTGAGCCGGTCCTTGGCGCCCACCATGGCGGCCGTGTCGCCTCCTTCCAGCGCCTTGCGGGCGTCGGCCAGCGCCGACTCCACCGCGGCGGCGTCATCGGCGGGAACCTTGTCGCGGTTCTCCTTCAGCATCTTGTCGGTGTTGTACACCAGGCTGTCGAGTTGGTTGCGGGCCTCGACCTCCTCGCGCCGCTTCTTGTCCTCGTCCGAATGCGCCTCGGCCTCCTTGGTCATGCGCTCGATCTCGTCCTTGGAGAGCCCGCTGGAGCTGGTGATGGTGATCTTCTGCTCCTTGCCCGTGCCCAGGTCCTTGGCGCTGACGTTGACGATGCCGTTGGCGTCAATGTCGAACGTCACTTCGATCTGCGGCACCCCGCGCGGCGCCGAGGGAATCCCCACCAGGTGGAACTTGCCCAGGGTGCGGTTCTGCGCCGCCATCGGCCGCTCGCCCTGCAGCACGTGCACCTCCACCGACGTCTGGTTGTCGGCCGCCGTCGAATAGGTCTCGCTCTTGCGCGTGGGGATGGTGGTGTTGCGGGGAATCAGCACCGAGTTCACCCCGCCCAGGGTTTCAATGCCCAGCGACAGCGGCGTCACGTCCAGCAGCAGCAGGTCCTTCACCTCGCCCGCCAGCACGCCCGCCTGTACCGCCGCGCCCACCGCCACCACTTCGTCGGGGTTGACGCCCTTGTGCGGCTCCTTCTTGAACAGGTCCTTCACCATCTGCTGCACCCGCGGAATGCGGGTCGAGCCGCCCACCAGCACCACTTCGTCAATCTTGGAGGCGTCAATGCCGGCATCCTTCAGCGCCTGCTGGCAGGGCGCCACGGTGCGCTGCAGAATGTCCTCCACCATGCGCTCGAACTGCGACCGGCTGAGCTTCTTCAGCAAATGCTTGGGGCCGCTGGCGTCGGCGGTGATGAAGGGCAGGTTGATCTCCGTCTCCATCGTGGTGGAGAGCTCCATCTTGGCCTTCTCGGCGGCATCCTTCAGCCGCTGCAGCGCCATCTCGTTGCCGCGGCCGCGCAGGTCAATGCCTTCGTCCTTCTTGAACTCGTCCACCAGCCAGTCCACCAGCCGCTGATCCAGGTTGTCGCCGCCCAGGTGGGTGTCGCCGTTGGTGCTCTTCACCTCGACCACGCCCTCGCCCACCTCCAGGATCGAGATGTCGAAGGTGCCGCCGCCGAAGTCATAGATGGCGATGGTCTCTTCCTTCTTCTTGTCCAGGCCGTAGGCCAGCGCCGCCGCCGTGGGTTCGTTGACGATGCGCTTGACGTCCAGCCCGGCGATGCGGCCGGCATCCTTGGTCGCCTGCCGCTGGGCATCGTTGAAGTAGGCGGGCACGGTGATCACCGCCTCGGTCACCTTCTCGCCCAGGTAGTCCTCCGCCGACTGTTTCAGCTTCTGCAGAATGAACGCCGAAATCTCCGGCGGGGTGTAGCTCTTGCCCTGCACCTCCACCGCCACATGGTCGCCCTGCTGCACCACCTTGTAGGGCACCATCTTCATCTCTTCGTTGACCTCGTTGAAGCGCCGGCCCATGAAGCGCTTGATGGAGTACACCGTGCTGTCGGGGTTGGTAATCGCCTGGCGCTTGGCCACCTGGCCCACCAGCCGCTCGCCGTTTTTGGTAAAGGCCACCACCGAAGGGGTGGTACGGCCGCCCTCCGCATTGGCGATCACTTTCGGTTCGCCACTCTCCATCACCGCCACCACGCTGTTGGTGGTGCCGAGATCAATGCCAATAATCTTTGCCATGGGTTTTCCTGCCAACGCCAGACTACGGCATTGAGCCTCTCATTGTCAAGAATAACCTTAGTGGATGACTGTCAACTTTGGGCCGAGCCGCTGGCGCAAATGTATTGAGCCAGCGAGACTTGCCACCGTGGCAGGGGC
>JBQCEU010000103.1:0-2314 GCA_051959955.1 Terriglobales bacterium
AGGACAAGTTGCTTCATGAGCTGATCGAGGAGCAGGTATCGAGGACGCCCGATGCGGTTGCGGTGGTGTACGAGGATCAATCGCTGACGTATGGGGAGCTCAATGCCCGTGCCAATCGACTGGCCTGGTATTTGAGAGCGAAGGGCATCGGGGCGGACGATCTGGTGGGGATATGTGTGGAGCGCAGCCTGGAGATGGTGGTGGGGCTGCTCGGGATCCTGAAGGCGGGGGGAGCCTATGTGCCGCTCGATCCGAGTTACCCGGCCGAGCGGTTGGCATACATGCTGGAGAACGCCAAACCGAGGATCGTGCTGACGCAGGAGCGGCTGAGAGGGCGCTTGGCGGGTGCGACGGCCGAGGTGGTGGCCCTGGATACGCAGTGGCGGGGGATTGAAAAGCAGTCGGGGGACAATCCGATACCGAGGCTGCTGGGCTTAACGTCCGAGCAACTTGCTTACGTAATTTATACCTCCGGGTCTACCGGCAGACCGAAGGGGGCGATGAATGAGCACCGGGCGGTGGTCAACCGGCTGCTCTGGATGCAGGGTCAGTACCGCCTTGGCGCGGACGATCGGGTATTGCAGAAGACGCCCTTCAGCTTCGATGTGTCGGTGTGGGAGTTCTTCTGGCCCCTGATCAGCGGGGCACGGTTGATCGTAGCGCGGCCCGAGGGACACAAGGATCCCGAATACCTGATGGAGCTGATAGAAGCGAGCGCAGTGACGAGGTTGCATTTTGTGCCTTCCATGCTGCAGGCGTTCCTGGATCGGCATGAGGCGGGGCGCTGTGAGAGCGTGCGGCATGTTGTCTGCAGCGGGGAGGAGCTGGTGCCTGCGTTGCAGAACAAGTGCCTGCAGAGGCTGCCGCAGGCGCGGCTGTCGAATCTTTACGGGCCAACGGAATGTGCGGTGGATGTGACAGCATGGGAATGCGTGCAGGAAGAGTCGGCTACACGAGTTCCGATCGGCCGGCCTGTTGCCAATACACGGATGTATATCCTCGACGGCCGGCTGGAGCCGGTGCCAATCGGTGTAGCGGGGGAGATCTATATAGGAGGGGTGCAGGTAGGCCGAGGGTATCTGAATCGTCCGGAGCTGACGGCGGAGCGGTTCGTGCGCGATCCGTTCAGCGATGACCCGAAGGGGCGGATGTACAAGACCGGGGATCTGGGCAGATGGAGAGCGGACGGCACGATCGAGTATTTGGGGCGCAATGATCACCAGGTGAAGATCCGGGGCTTTCGAATCGAGCTCGGGGAGATCGAGGCGCAGCTGCTGCGCCAGGGAGAGGTCAAGGAGGCGGTGGTGCTGGCGCGGGAGGATGAGCCGGGCGAGAAGCGCCTGGTGGGGTATGTGATCGGGAGGGACGGAGCGGCTGCCCCGAGCGCGGAGGTGCTGCGGGAGCACCTCAAGGGGTTGCTGCCGGAGTACATGGTGCCGAGCGCTTTTGTGGTGCTGGAGAGCTTCCCGCTCACCCCGAACGGGAAGCTGGACCGGCGTGCGCTGCCGGCGCCGGATCTGTCCGCCTATACCAGGCGCGAATACGAGGCGCCGCAGGGTGAAGTGGAGGAGATCCTGGCGGGGATCTGGCAGGAGCTGCTGCACGTGGAGAGGGTGGGTCGGAGCGACAACTTCTTCGAGCTCGGGGGGCACTCGCTGCTGATCATGCAGGTGATGGAGCGGTTGCGGCGGGTGGGGCTATCGGCGGAGGTACGGCGGGTATTCGAGAGTCCGACGCTGGCGGATCTGGCGAGCACATTGATCCGCGGAGCGGGCGAGCAGATCGAGGTGCCGCCGAACCTGATCCCGCCCGGGTGCGAGAGGATCACCCCCGAGATGCTGCCACTCATAGAGCTCGAGCAGGAGCACATCGACCGGATCGTGCAGGCGGTACCGGGTGGAGCGGCCAACGTTCAGGACATCTATCCGCTGGCTCCTCTACAGGAAGGGATCTTATTCCATCATTTGCTCGATCAGGAGCACGGCGATACCTATCTGCTGACCACCCTGTTGTCGGTGAGCTCACGCGAGCGGCTGAATGAGTTGATTTCTGCCTTACAGGCCACGATCGACCGGTACGATGTATTGCGTACCGCCATTTTATGGGAGCAACTGCCGCGCCCTGTGCAGGTGGTCTATAGGACGGCGAGGCTGCCCATCGAGCAGAAGAGTCTAGGAACGGGTCGACCATCCCTCAGGCAACTTCAGGAAGGTATGAAGCGGCATGAGCTAGATCTACGTCATCCGCCCCTGATCAGGCTCCAGATCGCGCCGGATTCCCAAGCGCCTCATTGGTACGTTCTTCTGCGTGTCCA
>JBQCEU010000104.1:0-4787 GCA_051959955.1 Terriglobales bacterium
CTGGGCCGGCGTCTGGAGGGGGGGCCGCGGCCGCGCCTTGGCGGTAGCGAAGAAGCCGGTCTCGGTCGGCCCCGGGCACAAGGCCATGACATGCACGCCGCTGCCGCGCAATTCCTGCGCCAGGGCGCGGCTGAAGCTGAGGACAAAGGCCTTGCTGGCGGCGTAGGTGGCCAAACCCGGAACCGGTTGAAACGCCGCTGTGGACGCGACATTCATCACGGCTCCGGTTCCGCGCGCCACCATTTGCGGCACGCACCCCCGTGTCAGCTCCACCAGCGCCGCCACATTGACCCGCACGATCTCCAGCTCCCGCTCCGGATCCAAATCGCTGAAGTAACCGCAGCTCCCGATGCCGGCATTGTTGACCAGCAGATCCACCGGCCAGTCCCGCGCCCGCAGCTCCGCCAGCAGCGAAGCGGCGCCGCCGGCGCGGTTCAGATCCGCCACCAGCGTCTGCACTTCGATTCCCGGGCGCTGCAGCCGCGCCTGCAGTTCCTGCAACACCGGCTGCCGGCGTCCGGTCAGGATGAGGCTGCGGCCTTCCGCCGCCAGGGCCTCCGCCAGCGCCGCTCCGATGCCGCCGGTAGCGCCGGTAATCAGCGCGTAGGTAAGTGACATGCCGCCATCCCGTTCTTTTCCAGATACTGCTGGTGATACTCCTCAGCCCGGTAGAACGGTGCAGCCGCGGTGATCTCGGTGACAATGGGGCGGTCGAACTCCCCGCTGGCCTCCCGCGCCGCCTTGGAGGCCCGCGCGGCGGACTCCTGCTCCTGATTAATAAAGTAGATTGCCGAGCGGTACTGCGTGCCGACATCCGGTCCCTGGCGGTTCAGCGTGGTGGGGTCGTGATTCTCCCAGAAAACATCCAGCAGTTGCTTGTAGCTCACCTGTTGCGGATCGTACTCCACCTCCACCACTTCAGCATGCCCGGTCGTGTGGGTACACACTTCCTTGTAGGTCGGGTTCACCGTCGTACCTCCCGAGTACCCCACCGTGGTGGCGGTCACGCCCGGCACGTGGCGGAAGGCCGCCTCCGAACCCCAGAAACACCCCCTGGCAAACCGTGCTTTCTCCATGCCCCATTTTACCGCCGGCGGCAAGCGGGGGCGGTTCAGCGGTCTCCGGGCCTGGTCGGCTCGATCTGGAAGGCGTTGTTGAAGCGGTTGAAGTAGTTGAACAGACCCACCACCGCCGCCAGCTCCACCACCGCGGCTTCGTTGTAGTGCGCCCGCAACTGCTGGAACAGCGCGTCGTCCACCCGGTTGGAATCACGCGTCATGCGCTCGGCAAAGCGCAACGCCACCTTGACTGGTTCCTCCAGTTCGAGTTCCTCGAACTTCTCCAGTTGCTGAAGCGTCGTGTCGGGCCAGCCGTGCCGCCTTGCCAAGGCGGAGTGCGAGGCCAGTCAATAATCGCAGAGATTGATCTGCGACACCCGCACCGCCAGCAACTCCTTCAGCCGGGTGCCGACCTCGCCGTCCGCCATCACCTCGCGGAAATGCTCCAGCATGGTGCGCAGGATGCGCGGCCGGTGGGCCATGCTGCGGAACATGTTGGGCACGTTGCCGCGCAGGCGATAGGCTTCCTCCAGCAGCGGCCGCACCTCCGGCGCGGTCGCTTCGGTGGGGATGCGGCTGAGGCGCACTGCTAGGCTCCTGCCGTCGCATCGAAGGCGGCGATGGCGCGCGCCTCGTCGTCCTGCACGTCGAAGACGGTATAGAGCTTGGTGATCTGCAGAAGGTCGTGCACCTTGCGGGTCAGGTGCAACAGCTTCAAGTCGCCGCCGCTCTTGCGCACCAGCGTGAAACCGCTGACCAGCTCGCCCAACCCGGAACTGTCAATGTAGGTCACCTCGCCCAGATTCAGCAGAATGCGGTTCTCGCCCTTGCCCAGCAGCTCGCGGATGGTGTCGCGCAGTACGGTGGCGCCTTCGCCCAGGGTGATGCGCCCCCCCAGATCCACCACGGTCACGGAATCAATGCGGCGACAGGTCACTTTGATCATCACGTCTTCCCCCGGCCGAGGCGCCTTCGCCCCGCCTTCTTGATCCTTTCGTTGCGGCCGGAATCTACGAGCGCGGCGCCGGCGGCGCGGCGGGAGGATGCAGTTGCCGATGCTTGATCAGCAACACCGAAGTTCCCGAGCTGCTGGGCTGCACGTCCACCTGGTCCATGAAGGCGCGCGCCAGGAAAATGCCCCGGCCCGATGCCCGCAGGAGATTCTCCGGCGCCAGCGGATCGGCAATGACACCCACGTCAAACCCGGTGCCCTGGTCACTGATCTTAACCACCAGCTCATCGGCGGAGAGCTGAAACTCGATCGTGACCTTCTTGCCGCGATCGTAGGCATTGCCGTGCATCACGGCATTGACCGTGATCTCCCGGACCGCCATGGCGATCCGGTGCCGCTCGCTTTCGTCGAATCCAGCGCTGGCCGCGACCCGTTCCGCGGTCGCTTCCGCCTGATCCACACTCTCTATGCGGCTGTCGAGTACGATTGCCTGGCGTTGCGCCATGGTCACCACATCACCACCTGCTCCTCCATCCAGCCACGATGCAGGTCGAAATATGCAACTCTGACCGAACCGTTTCAACATGGCACGGCTACTGGCGGCTGTCAAGCAGGCGACCGGTACAGCCTGTCTTTGCCGGGGGCTTCGCCCCCCAGCGAGGCGGCGGTTTAGGAGAACGGGTCGGGAAAGCCGTGCTGGCGCAGCCAGTCGAGGGCAAGGCTCCACTCCGCCATGGCCCGCGCCGTTTCCGCCGGATTGCGGGCCTGGAGATCCAGGCCCAACTCCCAACCCAGACGGCGCGCCAGAAACAGATAAAAGGCCGCGCGCGCTTCCGCGGCCGTGTACCCGGCTTCCCGCGCCCGGGCGCGCAATAGCTGCCGCGCGTAGCCGGGCGCGAACCATATTGTTCGCCAGAGAGCGACCCTCGAGCCGGTCGCGGCCTCGCAAGGGAGGCTGGCCATCCAGGTGAGCAGGTCGTCGAGAGCCGAGCCGGCTCCCAAGCCGCTCCAGTCCACCACGGCCAGGCGAGAGGCAGCCGCCGCCAGCCGGCCACGTCGCGGCAGCCACAGCAGGTTGCCGGCCCAAAAATCACCGTGGACGAGGAGACACCGTGATGCCCGCGGCCCGGAGCCGCACTCTGCCAGCAGGAGAGAGAGCAAACCCGCGGCTGGTGGGGCGGCAGCCTGCCCACGCTCCCGCGTCCGCTCCGTCAACTCGGCCAGAGTGGCGGTGGGCTGCAGGTCCGCATGCTGGCGGCACAACATCTGAAATTCCCGCACCCAGGCATCGGCCGCCGCCAGCCCGCGCCGCAGCCTCCAGGTGAGGCGGCCGCGCCAGTGGCAGCGCAGGGGCGGGCCGGGGAGAGCGGTCTGCAACAGGCAGGCTTCGGGCACCCCGGCGGCGGCCTCCTCGCGATAGGCGAGCAGGCAGGGAATGCCCAGCCGCTCGGCTACTGGCGCCAGGCGCGCGAGGGCATCGCGTTCCGCCCGCAAGCGGCGGCAAGCGGGCTCGCCGCGGGCGGTTTTGGCGAGCCATTGCATCCGGTGGGCGCCGCGCGCGGGGGCAAAAGCCGCCACCAGGGCGCCCCCGTCCAACGGCAGCCGCGCCAAACGCGGGGGCGGATGGCTGCGCGCGCTCCACTCCCGCACCAGCTCATGCATGGCCCCGCCTTGCGCTCAGGGCCGCCAGGGGAGGAGTGGAGTCATCGGCCGCACGCAGCAGAAAGGCAAAATCAGAACCTACCCACCGCCAGGTCCAGGCCTGGGCCGCCAGGCGGCGAAGGGCATGGCGGGCCTGCGGATGGGGAGCAGGAGCGCGGCTGGTGACAAAGCGAATGGCGGCGGTATCCAGCGGCACCATCTTCTCCGGACTGTTGTAGCCCTGAGTACAGACCCAACTCTGCGCTACCGCCAGCCCGGCCCGTTGGAAGCGTTTCACGTAGCCGCGGTGGGTATACGTATAAGTGCGATAACCGACGTTGAACTGGGAACGATAAGCGCGGCTATGCGCGCACACCCAGCGTGCCAGCGGGCGGGGCAGCAGGCTGGTGTAAGGCAGGCCGCTGTGATCGGCGCCGCCGCGCAGCGCCGGCCAGCCGATGCGGTTTTCAATCGCCAGATAGATGCAGCCGCCGGGCGCGAGCAATTCCCGCAGGCGATCCAGAAAGCGCAACTGCACCTGCTCCGGAGAGGCCGAAAAATCCAGCAGCGCGGCCCATTCCAACACGCCGTTGGCGATCACGGCATCGAACTGCCCCAGCGCCAGGGGCGTCCGCTGCAGTTCCCCGCGGATCACACACAGCCGTTCCAGCCCCTCCTGCCGGCGCCGCAATTCCAGAAAGCGCGCCCGTTCCGCCACCCCTTCCACTGCCACGACCTGGTAGCGGCGCGCCAGCGGCGCTGCGATGCTGCCCCAGCCGGCGCCAATATCCAGCACCCGCGCCCCGGGGGGCAGCGGCAGCAGATCTTCAAAGGCGGCCCGCTGCTCGGCGCAAACATACTCGCGCAATGCGCCGTTGAGATGAGACCTGGCCGCCGTTTGCCAGCCGTGGTGCTCGGCTTCCAACAGCAGGGCGCGCATCTCCAACTGGGGAATTTCACCCCAGTAGGGCGCGGGCTCACCCAGGCAGAGCACACCGCCTTCGTGGCTCCCCAGCCGGCGGCCGCAGGTGCAGGTCAGGCTTCCGCCCTCCGCCACCACCTCCCGGCCGCAAAGGCACTGCAACCGAACCCCCTCGGTGCCGCAGGGGGCTTTCGCGGCCTCGCCGGCCAGCGGC
>JBQCEU010000105.1:0-4684 GCA_051959955.1 Terriglobales bacterium
TGGCGGCGAAGCCGCCGAGGCCCCCGCGCCAAGTAATGCCGCGCCCCGACCGCGCCCTTCTAGCTCACGACCTCGGCGGCCTGCTTGGCCGCCGGCGCCTTCTTACGTCCGAGGAAGGACTGGAAGCGGTCCATGTAGACATACACCACGGGGATGATGTACAGCGTCAGCACCTGCGACACCAGCAGCCCGCCCACCACCGCCAGTCCCAGCGGCCGCCGGCTCTCCCCGCCCGAACCCGCGCCGATGGCGATGGGCAGCGTGCCCACCAGCGCGCAGAAGGTGGTCATCATGATGGGACGGAAGCGCACCAGCGCCCCCAGATAGATCGCGTCCTGGGCGCTGGAGTGGGTGTCCCGCTCCGCCTGCAGCGCGAAGTCAATCATCATGATGGCGTTCTTCTTCACGATGCCGATCAGCATGATGATGCCCACGATGGAGTAGATGTTGAGGTCCACGTGGAAATACCACAGCGTCAGCAGCGCCCCGCAGGCGGCCGCCGGCAGCCCCGACAGGATCGTCAGCGGGTGGATGAAGCTCTCGTACAGCATCCCCAGCACGATGTAAATCACCAGCAGCGCCATCACCAGCAGCATCCCCATGCCCTTCATGGACTCCTGGAAGACCTGCGCCGTGCCCTGCAGCACCGGCGTGATGGTGGGCGGCAGCATCTCCTGCGCCGCCTGCTGCACCTCGGCCACCGCCGGCCCGAGCGAAGCCCCCAGCTTCAGGTTGAAGGAGATGGTCACCGCCGGAAACTGCCCGATGTGGTTCACCTGCAGCGGCCCCAGGTCCTGGCGGAACGAGGTCACCGCGCTCAGCGGCACCATCTGCCCGCTCGCGGAGTGCACGTACAGGTCGTTGAGCGTGGCCGGGTTCAACTGGAACTGCGGCTGCAGCTCGGTGATCACGTAGTACTCGTCGTCGGGCGCGTAGATCAGCGACATCCGCCGCTGCCCGTAGGCGGTGTACAGCGCGTCCTCGATCGCCGCCGCGCTCACCCCCAGGCTCGACGCCTTGTCGCGGTCAATCTCCACGTTCACCTGGGGGTTCGACAACTGCATGTCGGTGTTCACGTCCTTGAGGTCCGGAAACGTTGACAGCTTCTGCGTCAGGATGGGCGCCCAGTGGTACAACTCCTCCGGATCGCTCCCCTGCAGCGCCACCTGGTACTGGCTCTTGGTGCTGTGGGCGCCGATGCGGATGGGCGGCGGGTTCTGCAGGAACACCTGCACTCCGGGAATCTTCTCCAGTTGCGGCCGCACCGCGTCAATGATCTGGTCGGCGCTGCGCTTGCGTTCGTCGCGCGGCTTGAGGTGATCGTACACCGAGCCGGTGTTGCCGCCGGCGAAGGCCATGGCCGCCTGCGTCTCCGGCAGGCTGTCCATCACCTTCATCACCGCCAACTGGTGAGCCCGCAGCTCCGGCCACGGTATCCCCTGCGCCGCCTGCATCTGGGCCACCACCTCGTCCATGTCCTGGTCGGGCAGGAAGCCGGTCGGCAGAATCAAAAACAGCTTGACCGTCAACGCCAGCACCGCCGCCGCCGCGGTCAGCGTCCACAACGGATGCCGCAGCACCAACTTCAGCGTGCGCTCGTAGATGCGGTACATCCACTGAAATCCGCCCTCCAGCACCCGGTACAGCAGCCCGTGCTGGCGATGCCCCTCGGGCTTGAGGAAACGGCTGCACAGCATCGGCGTCAGCGTGATGGAAACGAAGCCGCTCACCAGAATCGCCGCCCCGATGGTCACCGCGAACTCATGCAGCAGCCGCCCCAGCACCCCGCCCATGAACAGGAAGGGAATGAACACCGCCGACAGCGACAGCGTCATCGAGAGAATGGTGAAGCTGATCTCCTTGGAGCCGTCAAACGCCGCCTGCAGCACCGGCTTGCCCATCTCCATGTGCCGGACGATGTTCTCCAGCATCACGATGGCGTCGTCCACCACGAACCCCACCGACAGCGTCAGCGCCAGCAGCGACAGGTTGTCGAGGCTGTAGTCGAGCATGTACATCACGGCAAAGGTGCCGACGATGGTGAACGGCAGCGCCAGGCTGGGGATCAGCGTCGCCGAAACGTTCTTCAGGAATAGGAAGATGACCAGCACCACCAGCGCCATGGCCAGCAGCAGCGTGAACTGCACGTCGTTCACCGACGCCCGCACCGGGATGGATTTGTCGTACTCCACCTGCAGGTGGATGGAGGGCGGCAGCGAGCGCTCCAGCCCCGGCATCATCGCCCGCACCCGGTCCACCACCTGGATGGTGTTCGATCCCGGCTGCTTCATGATGCGCAGTAGCACCGCCGGGTTCCCGTTCACCCAGCTCTCGTTCTTGTCGTTCTCCACCCCGTCCACGACGTCGGCGATGTCCTGCAGCCGCACCGGCGCGCCGTCGTGCACCGCGACGATCAGTTTGCGGTAGGCTTCGGCGCTGGTCAGTTGCCCCGTGGCCTCCACCGTATAGGCCTTGTCGGCGCCGTACAGCACCCCCGCCGGCAGGTTCACGTTGCCGTTCTTGATGGCCGTCTCGACCTGGTCCACCCCCACCCCGCGCGCCGCCATGGCCAGCGGGTTCAGCTTCACCCGCACCGCGTACTTCTGCGCCCCCATCACCCCCACCTGCGCCACGCCCTCCACCATCGAGAGCTGCTGGCCCACCAGGTCTTCGGCGTAATGGTCCACGGTGCGCAGCGGCAGCGTGGTCGAGCTCAGCGCCAGGTTCAGGATCGAACTGTCGGCCGGGTTTACCTTGTGGAAGGTGGGCGGCGAGGGCATGCCCGGCGGCAACTGCCCCGCCGCCGAGGCGATCGCCGTCTGCACGTCGCCCGCCGCCCCGTCAATGTTCCGGTTGAGGTCAAATTCCAGCGAGATCGAAGTCGAGCCCTGCGAGCTGCTCGAGCTCATCTCGTTCAGGCCCGGTATCGCCGAAAACTGCTTCTCCAGCGGCGTCGCCACCGACGAGGCCATGGTCTGCGCGCTCGCCCCCGGCAGGCTGGCATTCACCTGGATGGTGGGAAAGTCCACGTTGGGCAGGTCGCTGACCGGCAGTTGGCGATACGCCGCAATGCCGAATACCAGCAGCGCCAGCATCAGCAGCGCTGTCGCGATGGGCCGGCGAATGAACAATCCCGCGAGATTCATGGCTGCCTCTTGGTTCGTCCGCTACTTCTCGGCTTCGATCGCCCCACCCGCTCCCACCGCCGGCTTGATCGCCACCTTGGCGCCGGGAAACAGCGCCAACTGCCCATCCACCACCACCGTGTCGCCGGCCGCCACTCCCTGCGTGATCACCGTAACCCCGTTGACCGTGGTCGAGGTCTTGACGGTGTGGTTCTCCACCGTGTTCTGCGGGGTCACCACGTAGATAAATTGATTGTCCTGACCGGTCTGCACCGCGCTCGACGGCACCACCACGGCGTCCCGCTGCACGCCCAGCGTCACCTTGGTGTTCACATACTCACCCGGCCACAGCCGCTCGTTCGGGTTGGTAAAGGTGGCCATCAGTTGGATGGTGCCGGTGGTGGTGTCAATGGCGTTGTTGATGAACGACAAGTGCCCGGTTTCGTCGGTAACATTCCCCTGCGCCTGGGCGTGTACTTCCAGGGGGTGCTCGCCGTTGAGCTGCTTCAACTGTTGCAAGTACTGCTCCGGCACGGAAAACGCCACGTAAATGGGCTTGATCTGGTTGATGGTCACCAGCACCGTCTGGTTGGGCTGCACCGTGTTGCCGGCCTGCACCAGCAGGCTGCCGGTGCGTCCGTCAATCGGTGAGGTGATGGTGCAATAGCTGAGCTGCAGCTTGGCCTGCTGTACCGCCGCCTGATCGGCGCTCACCACCGAGTGCGAAGCCGCCGCCGCTGACTGCATTTGATCATTCTGCTCGGCCGACACGATGCCCTGTTTGGCCAGGTCGGCGTAACGCCCGGCTTCAATGCGGTTGTGGCTGTCGGTAGCCAGGTCCCGCGCCAGATTGGCTTCGGCCTGCGCCAGCGCCGCCTCGAACGGCGACGGGTCAATCTTGAACAGCACCTGCCCCCGGCGCACTTCGTCGCCCTGCTTGAACAGCACCGCCTGCAGTTGCCCGCCCACCAGCGTCTTCACCGTCACCGTGGCTACCGCCTGCACCGCGCCGATCGCTTGCAAATTGGTCGGCACGCTTTCCACCCGCGCCTTGGCCACCGTCACCGCCACCGGCGGCAGCGCCGCCGCCTTGGGCTGGGCCTGTTTGCATCCCGCCGCCAGGCCGGCCAGAATGCCTACCGCGAGCAATACCGCGCGGGACCGCGCGCCTGTCAATCGTGTCGAAGAAGTCATAGCGCAAGCCACTCGCGCTGCGGCCGCCCACACGCCCGCCACAACACGAATCAGACTTCATATTGTATATTGCCGTCCGCCCTTTTCCCACCCTCGCCGCGCCGCTTTCTCCGCTCCCAGCAGTGCATTATGAAGGCTCCGTCCGCTGCCTCCGGGCCTCAAACTGCATAGACCGGGGTGCGTGTGGCCTCGACCGATTGGCGGAAGTAGGGGTTGGCAAACGGCCTCTCAGACACCAGGTCCACATGGCGCTGGAATAAGGCTTCGAGCTTCTCCAGCAGGCCGAAACAGTTCATGGGTCTGCCTGAGGCAGGAAATGGTAGGCACGAGCGGATTCGAACCGCTGACCTCTACCGTGTCAAGGT
>JBQCEU010000106.1:0-5707 GCA_051959955.1 Terriglobales bacterium
GTTCCATCCGGGATGTTTCGGCGGACGGCAAAACGTATGCGGTAAGCGGGGTGCAGAACCTGGGCACGCTTTATATCGCCGACGGCGTGGGGCACTAAACCTCAATCGTCGCCTCGAAACGCCAGGCGGGCGCTGCGGCAGAAGGTCGTCACCTTGCCGTGGCTCTTGTGGCCGGGCGAGAATTCGACCCCGCTGGCCACGTCGGCGCCGTCGGCCAGCGACTGGCGCAGCGCCGTGCCCACGTTGTCGGGCGTGAGGCCGCCGGCGATCAGCAGCTTCGGCCGCGGGGTGGGCAGTTGCGTCGCGAACTCGCGCGCCAGGCTCCAGTCAAACGTCGCGCCGCTGCCGCCGGATACGCCGTCGCGGCCCGGGGTATCGAGCACAAAGCGTTCCACGAACGGCGCCCAGGCCAGCGCCGCCTTGAGGCCGTGGGGCATGGCCACCGCCCGCCACACCGCCACCTCGCGCGCCAACTGCTGCGCGTCGCCGGGCAGATAGGCGCCGTGCAACTGCACCGCGTGCAGACCGCAGGCGTGCGCCACGGCGCGAATTTCCGCCGGCGGCGCGCCCGCGAACACGCCCACCCGCGCCACCTCGGCGGGCAGGGAAGGGGCGAAATTGCGCACCTGCTCCACCAGGGCGCGGCGGGGCGAGGAGGCGGCAAACACGAAGCCCACCGCGTGCGCGCCCGCCTCGCAGGCCTGCAGCGCATCCTCGCGGTTGGTCAGGCCGCAAATTTTCAGGAACGGCAAATGGCACTGGGCCAGCAGCGCGCGCAGCGCCGCGCCCGGGTCGGGGGCGCGCATGAACTGCTCGCCGATCAGAAACGCCTGAAACCCGGCCGCCGCCATGCGGGCCAGATCGGCGCCGGTGTGCAGGCCGCTCTCCGCCACGCCCAGCGCGCCCGGCGGCAGCCTGGCCCCCAATTCCCGGCCAAGATCCAGATTGACTTCGAAGGTGCGCAGGTCGCGATGGTTGACTCCGATGCAGCCCGCGTCCACCGCCAGGGCGCGCTCCAGCTCGCGCGCGTCGTGCACTTCCACCAGCGTGGTCAAGCCGGCGCTTTTGGCCGCCCGCGACAGCGTCTTCAGCGACGAGTCGTCGAGCATGGCGGCGATCAGCAGCACCGCATCCGCGCCCGCCCAGGCAGCTTCCCAGATTTGATAGGTATCGAAAATGAAGTCCTTGCGCAGCACCGGCAGGCGGGTGGCATCGCGGGCAAGGCGCAGGTACTCCAGCCGCCCCTCGAAGTGATCCTCTTCGGTGAGCACCGAAAGCGCGGTGGCTCCGGCGGCCTCGTAGGCCTGCGCCAGCGCGGCCACGTCGAAGTCTTCCCGCATGCGCCCCCGCGAGGGCGAAGCGCGCTTCAGTTCGGCGATGATGGCGGGCCGGCGCGCCTGGCGCAGGGCGGCGGCGAAGTCGCGGGCGTCGTGCGGCCGCGCCCGCCACTCCTGGCGCAACCGCTGCGCCGAAACTGCGCGTGCGGCCGCGGCCACCTGCTCACGGCGCCGGGTGACGATCTTGTCCAGAATGGTGGGGAGCGGGGCCTGCCCCGCCGTGCCAGCTCTTGCCATCGTCGTTCTTTCTAATCCTAGCAGGATGAATGTTGCCGCCGCCGGCGCCGGAGCCCCGGGGCCGCGGCCATCCGGCCGGGCGCGGCCCGCGCCAGGAGAGGTGTTAAGCTGGGGTCAAGATGCAGCCCCTGCGCAGACTGGTTCCCGCTTTTTTGTCCCTCGGCCTGGTGATGCCGCTGATGGCGCAGACGCCTCCCGCCCAGCCCGACCTGCAGAAAAGCTACACCGAATACGCGCTGGGCAAGTGGGCCGAAACGCAGGCCGAGACCAAGGGCGGCGGCCAGTACATTGAAGCCGCTCTGCAGCACTACACCGCCGCCATGGCCGCGGATCCCCAGTCGGCGTTTCTGGCTTCCGAGATGGCCGACCTGCTGTCCCGCCTGGGCCGGACCGCCGACGCCATCAGCCTGATCCAGACGGCGATTCAGCATCATCCCGACAGCATCGCCGCCCACACCACCCTGGGCGAGATTTATCTGCGCCAGTTGAGCCGCGCCCCGCAACCACTTACCGACGCCAACACCCACGGCGCCCTGAGCGCCGCGATTGCCGAATACAAGACGCTGATTCAACTCGACCCCAAACAGGCGCAGAACGTGGTGATGCTGGGCAAACTCTACGGAGCCTCGGGGCAGTCGGCGCTGGCCGAAGAGCAGTTCCGCGCGGCGTTGCGCGTGGCCCCCACTAATATGGATGCCCTGGCCAGCCTGGTGCAGTCGCTGGCCGGGCAAAACAAGCTCGATCAGGCCGGGCAGGAGATCGCCTCCCTGCCGCCTGTGGCGCGCAGCGCGCAAGTTTACGCCACCCTGGGCGACGCCTACCTCGGCGCGCATCGTTATAGCGATGCCGCCCAGGCCTTCCAGCAGGCGGTGGCAGCCCGTCCCGATGATGCCGATCTGCAAAAAGCCTGGGGCAGTGCGCTGATGGATGGTCATCAATACCCCGAGGCGCTGAAGGTCTACCAGAGCTTGCGTCAGCAGCTTCCCGATGATGGCGCGGTGGCGCTGCGGCTGGGTCAGTTGCAAATGCAGATGGCGCAATGGGATGGCGCCCGCGCCAGCCTCCAGTCGGCCCGCACTCTGCTGGGCCCGGACGACGTCGAGTCGGCTTATGCCACGGCACTGCTCGACCAAAGCACCGGTCACGATCAGGCGGCGCTCCATGGCTTGCAGGCGCTGGCCGCGCGCAAGAACCGCCCGGCGTCGCAGAGCATCTTTCTCAGTCAGTTGGCACGGCTCGAGATGCACATGGGCAAGTACGACGATGCCCAGGCTTCCTTGCAGCAACTGCAGGGGCTCGGACCCGAATACCGTTCGCGCGCGCTCAACCTCGAGATGGAGTTGTACGCCGAGCAGCGCCGTTACCCGGAGGCGCTGGCGGCCGCCAAGGCGGCCCTCGCCGATCAGCCCGATGCGCGCGCCCTGCACATTACTTACGCCAATCTGCTGTCGGCCTCCGGCGACCCGGCCGCCGCGCGCGCCTCGCTGCAGCCGCTCATGAAAGGCACCGCCGCTGACTGGGACCTGTACCTGGCGCTGGGCCAGATTGATTTGGCCGCCAACCAGTACCCGCAGGCGCTCGCCGATACCCGGCACGCCGACCAGTTGGCGTCCGATTCCGCCGCGCACGCCCGTGCCCTCATGCAGATGGGCATGATCGCCGCCCGGCAAAAGGACTTCGCCGGGGCCGAGGAGCAGTACCGCAAGGCGCTGGCGCTCGCCCCGCATGACGCCGCCGCGCTCAACGCCCTGGGCTATCTGCTCGCCGAGCAGGGCGTGCGTCTGCCCGAGGCCTTGGGCTATGTGCAGCAGGCGCTGGCTCAGGACGCCGAAAACGGCGCTTACCTCGACAGCCTGGGCTGGATCTATTTCAAGATGAACCGCCTGCCGGATGCGGTCAGCAGCCTGGAGCGGGCGGTGCGCCTCGATCGCCACGACCCCAACATCCTCGACCACCTCGCCCAAGCCTATGAGGGCGACGGCAAGTTGCAGCAGGCCGCCAGCAGTTGGACCCAGGCGCTGGAGGATCTCAAGCTCGCCCCCGAAGGCAGTCAGCGCAGCCTGGAGATTCAGAAAAAATTGGACGCCGTCAAGGTACGCATCGCCCGCGAACGCCAGTAGCCGCGCGCGCCGGGCTACTCTTCCCCATCGGGCGGCGGCAGCTCGAGGCCGGCCTTGGCCAGCGCGGCCTGCAGGCGTTCCAGCGCCTGCTCGATGGTCAGCTCGCCGGTCGAGGCCATCTCGCTGGCCAGCAGCAGCGCGGCGCGGTCGAGCATCTTCTTTTCCCGATAGGAGAGCGGCTTGCCCTGATGGAGTTGAGCCAAGCCCTTCAGCACCTCCGCCAGATGCAGCAAGGTGCCGTCGCGCATCTTGTCGGAGTTTTCCTTGAAGCGGCTCTTCCAGTCGCCGGGCGCGGTGGCGCCGGCCACCGGCTGCTGCTCCATGAAATGCAGCACCGCCTCCCATTCGCTGGCCTGGCTGACCGCGCGCAGCCCGATGGTGGCGGCGTTGGCGGAGGGCACCATCACCCGCAGGTTGCTGGATTCGATGTGAAGCAGGTAAAATTCCTGCACCGACTCGCCCAACGCGCGCTGACTGATAAGCTCAATGATGCCTACGCCCTGGTTGGGGTAAACCACCTTGTCGCCCACCCGGAAAGATGCAGTACAGCTCATGCGCTAGAAGCTGTCGTCAGTATGACAAAATGGCGGGAAGCAGTTCAAGCAAAGGACACCTTGATGGCAGTGAACATAAGGGGAAAACTCGAAACCGAGATCAAGCAGTTGGAGCATGAGCTCACCGTCGAGTTGCCCGCCGAGCTGAAACGGGCCGTGGCGTTAGGGGATCTCAGCGAGAACGCCGAATACCACATGGCCAAACAGCGGCAGGAGTTCGTCAACGCCCGCCTGGGGCAGTTGAAGAAGCGGCTGGCCGAATTGGCCCTGGTGGACTTGGACAAGATTCCCCGCGATCGCGCCGCCTATGGGTCGGTGGTTGTCCTCTATGATCTGGACAAGGGCGAGGATATTGAGTACAGCCTGGTGACCAGCGAGGAATCCGACGTGGCGGCGGGACGCATTTCCACTTCTTCGCCCATCGGCCGCGGCCTGCTGGGCAAAAAGCCAGGTGACGAGGTGCGCATCCAAACTCCCAATGGTGTCAAGGAGTTCGAAGTCCGCAAGCTGCAGACGATCTACGATCGGGAAGAAGCCGAATGACCTATACACGCGCCATCGGCGTGGGCTGTCAATGGGTGCTGGACAAGATTGTCCGCTCGCTGGCGCTGGCGCGCATCAATCCCAATGTCCTGACCTTCATCGGGCTGGTGATCAACTGCATCGCCGCGGCGCTGTTCGGCTATGGCAAATTTTTCGCCGCCGGGCTGGTCATCATCGCCGCCGGTATCTTCGACATGGTGGACGGCCGCGTCGCCCGCGCCACCAATACCGTCAGCCACTTCGGCGGCTTCTTCGACTCGGTGCTGGACCGGTACAGCGACTTGGCGCTCTACTTTGGTCTGCTGGTCTACTACGCCAGCATCAACCGCGCTTTTTATGTGGTGCTGGTGGCGGTGGTGATGACGGGTTCGGTCATGGTCAGCTACGCCCGCGCCCGCGCCGAGAACACCATCCCCAGTTGCAAGGTGGGGTTCATGGAGCGGCCGGAGCGCATCGTGCTGGTCATCATCGGCGCGTTGTTTGACCGCATGGCTGCCTGCCTCTGGGTGATCGCGGTGCTCAGCAACATCACCGTGATTCAGCGCATTCGCTACACCTATCAGCAGACGCGCGAAATGGACCGCCGGCCGTCGGCGCAATCCGCCACTCATTAAAAAGCGGCCTGTGGCTCAGCGGCCGGTTAAAGTCTCGAGTTCCGCTTCGAGTTCGGCGAGCTTCGCTTCTTCGGCGGCGACGACGGCGGGGGCGGCCTGGGCGCGGAAGCGCTCGTTGCCCAGAAGCTGACGCTTCTTCTGCAGTTGCGCCGCCAGCTCGACGCGGCGCTTTTCGCGGCGGGCCTTCTCCTGCGCCGGATCGGCCGGTGGTTTCTGGCCGATCTTCGCCAGCCGGGGCAGATAATCACGCGCCCAGGCCAGCGCCGCATCCTCGAGGTATTCCGGCAGCCGCGCGGGTGACT
>JBQCEU010000107.1:0-3495 GCA_051959955.1 Terriglobales bacterium
GCCGCCTCCAGGTTGCGCTCTAGCGCCGGCGAGGGCTGCCGGCCGGGGCGGGCCACATGCACCGCCAGCAGTTCACCGTGGAAACGCTCGGCGTTGCGCCGGCCGCTGGCGATGAGCGTCTGGGCGGGGGCGTCGGTGAGACAGAGCAGGATGCGCTCCTGCGCACCCCAGGCGGGCTCGATGCCGTGGCGGAGCAGATAGCGTTCGAGCTGCTGGTCCACCACGTCGGCGGCCAGCAGCAGGGCCAACTCGCGCAGCTCGGCCAATTGGCGCAGGTTGCCGCGCTCGGCCAACTCCGGCGGCGTGTCCACCACTTCGATTTCATCGGCGGTGTGGAGAAAACTTTCGGGCACGGTGGGCCCTTCGCGGGAGCCGCCCAGGATGGCCGTCACCGCCTGGCGGCGCTCGGCGATGAATTGCAGGTTGAGGCTGACCACCACCGAGATGCCGCAGGCGAGCAGATGCTCTGCCTCCTGCCAGCGCTCGGCGAACTCCGATCCCGGCGGGTTGTGGTAAGCCAACCCGTCAATGAGACAGAACTCGGGCCGGCGGCGCAGGATGGCGGGGACATCCATCTGCAGCGCGCCCGCGCGGGCGCGCATGGGAATCACCTCCAGTTGCGCCAGCACCGCGTCTTCTTCGGCGGAGCGGCGGGGCTGAATGGCGCCCACCACGACATCCTGGCCGCGCAGGGCGCGGCGGCGGCCCTCGTCCAGCATGCGGAAGCTCTTGCCGACGCGGGCGGAGTAGCCGAGGAAAACCTTGAGGCGGCCGCGCTTTTGGGCGCGCTCCTCCTCCTCCACCTGGTGCAGAAGTTGTTCCGGCGTGGGGCGCGCGGGGTTCATGAGCGGGGCGGCGCGGGCTGAGGCGTGGGGCAAGTATAGCCCTTTCGGCATCGCCTACAATGGCAGGCAGTGATGTGGCGGCGCACTCTGCGGACGGTGGCGGCGCTGGCGGCGGTGGCTGGGGTCACCGCGCTGGGGCGGCGTGTGCCCGGCATCAACGCCGCCACCATGGGCTTTGCCTACCTGTTGCTGGTGCTGGCGGCGGCCACGCTGTGGGGCTTTGTGGAGGCGATGCTGGTATCCATCGCCGCCACGGTGACGCTCAATTTTTTCTTCCTGCCGCCCATCGCCCGGCTGACCATTGCCGATCCGCAGAACTGGGTGGCGCTGTTCAGCTTTCTGGTCACGGCGCTGGTGGCCAGCCGGCTCTCCGCCACCGCGCGCCGGCGCACGCGGGAGGCGCTGGCGCGGCAGCAGGATCTGGAGCGGTTGTATGGCTTCAGCCGGGCGCTGCTGCTGATCGAACCGGAGGAGGCCTTTCCCGCCCAACTGACGCGCAAACTGGCGCTGGTATTTGATCTGGAGGCGGTGATGCTGTACGAGCCGGCCAGCGGCGCTTTCCATCGCGCCGGTCCGGTGGAGCTGGAGGGATGGGAGGAACGCCTGCGCCAGAGCGCCGCGAGCGGACAGGAGATGAGCGCGGGCGGCAGCGTGGCCATGCCGGTGCGGCTGGGAGCCGGCCCCATCGCCGCCCTGGCGCTGCGGCCCGACCGCATGCCGGCGGCGCTGCGCCAGGGCCTGGCGAACCTGGTGGCCATCGCCCTGGAGCACGCCCGCGTCCAGGAGCTGGGGGCGCAGGTGGAGGCGGCGCAGCGCGGCGAGAAGCTGCGCACCGCCCTGCTCGACGCCCTGGAGCACGAATTCAAGACGCCGCTGACCTCGGTGCTGGCGGCCACCAGCGCCCTGCTGGCGGCGCCCGACACCGCGGCCGCGAGCCGGGCGGAGTTGTTGCAGGTGGCCGATGAAGAGGCGCGGCGCCTGCGGCTGCTGTTGGACGACGCCCTGGCCATGGCGCGGCTCGACCCCGGCGCGCTGCGGCCGGAGGCCGAGCCGGTGCGCCTGGGCGGGCTGGTGCGCGACGCCCTGGAGGCGCTGGGGCCGGCGGCGCGCGACCGCCCGGTGGTGGTGCGCGACCCCGCCGCCGCCACCGCCTGGCTGGACCGCCGGCTGCTGCGGCTGGCCCTCAAGCAACTGCTGGACAACGCGCTCAAGTATTCGCCGCCGGGAGCGGCGGTGGAGGTGGAGGTGGTGGCCGGCCCGCAGGCGGTGGCGGTGGAGGTCACCGACCACGGCGCCGGCATTCCGCCCGCCGAGCAGGCGCGCATCTTCGAGCGGCTGTACCGCAGTCCGGGGGTGGAGAACCGCATTCCCGGCTCCGGCCTGGGGCTGGGCATCGCGCTCAGCATTGCCCGCGCCCACGGCGGCGACCTGACGCTGCGCAGCCGTCCCGGGGAGACGGTCTTCCGCCTCAGCCTGCCGGCCGCCCCGGAGGCCGCGGCATGAGCGCCGGACGGGTGCTGGTGGTGGACGACGAGCCGCAGATCCGGCGGGTGATGCGCACCACCCTGACCGCGGCCGGCTACGAGGTGCTGGATGCGCGCAGCGGCGAGGAGGCGCTGGAACGGGTGCGGGAGTTCCGCCCCGACCTGGTGCTGCTGGACATCAACCTGCCGGGGATGGGGGGGCTGGCCGCCTGCCGCGCCCTGCGCGGCGACACCCAGGCGGCGATCATCATGCTCACCGTGCGCGAGGCCGAGGACGACAAGGTGGCGGCGCTCGACGCCGGCGCCGACGACTTCGTGACCAAGCCCTTCAGCACGCCCGAGCTGCTGGCCCGCATGCGGGCCGCGCTGCGCCGCCTGCCCGGCGCGGCCAGCCCCGGCCGCCTGCGGGTGGGCGAGCTGATTATGGACTTCGACGCGCGCGCGGTGCGGCGCGGCGCCGGCCCCGCCCGCCACCTCACCCCCAAGGAACTGGACCTGCTGCGCTATTTCGCCGCCCACGCCCACCAGGCGCTCTCCCACCGCGAACTGCTGCAGGCGGTGTGGGGACCCGACTACGGCGATCAGGTGGACTACCTGCGCGCCTTCATCAAGACGCTGCGCCGCAAGATCGAGGCCAACCCCGAGCAGCCCAGCCTGATCACCACCGAGCCCTGGATCGGCTACCGCTTCAATGGCACGCCGGAGGCCGAGGCCGCGCCGCCGGCTTCGCCTTCATAAAATCTTCAGGTCTTTTCGATGACTTCTTCCGCCCGGCCTGTCTAGGCTGGAACTCATGCGGTGGGAAAGTCTCGAGTCCGGCGCCGAACAGGACCGCGGGTGCGGCCTGGCGACGGGCACGGCGGAAGCGGGCGCGGTAGGGCTGCGTCTGGACGTACTGCTCACCGCGCCGGGGCCCACGGCGGGGGCGCTGCGCCACGCTTTCGCCCTTTCGCGGGATCTGCAGGCCGAGGTGGTGCTCACCGCCATCCTTGTGATGCCGCAGGCCCTGCCGGTGGAAGGCAGCCGGGAACAGGGCGCCGCGCTGGAAGGGCGCTGCCAGGAGCTGATACGCCGAGCGCGGGTGGGTGCAGGCGCGCGGGCGCGCATTCAAATCTATTTGTGCCGCGACCGGGGAGCGGCGCTGGCAGCCGCGCTGCGGCCCGGCG
>JBQCEU010000108.1:0-29132 GCA_051959955.1 Terriglobales bacterium
ACACCTTCACCCGGCCGTGATAGAAGCCGACGTTGGTGAGCAGCTTGATGGCGTCATGTGACTTGGGCAGCGGCTTGGGGTCGTAGACCTCGAAATACAGGTAGAGCGTCTGGCTGGTGTCGAAGACGTGGGTGACGCTCATCACCAACTGTTTGCCGTCCACCGCCAGCGGATCCCCGGCCGGGTTCTTGACCGGGCTGAACTGGCTGCCGACCAGAACCGGGCTCATGGAGAGCACGTGCGGGGTTTTGGGGTCGGCGACTTCGAGGTTGGGCACGTTGAGCACGGTTTCGAAGGCGCCCATTTGGCCGGTCTGGTTTTCGCGGGCGGCGAAGCGGATTTGGTAGCTCTGGCCGGGGGCCAGATCGAAGCCGGTGGTGTACTGCAGGTTGCGGCTCTTCAACGCGCCGGCGCCGGCCACCTGGGGGGTCAGTTGGATGGTCTGATCCACGTGGGCGATCTGGCGGCCGGCGAGGTCGCGCACCACGCCGGCGATGTCCACCTCGGGCGTGGCCTTCGGATCCACGCCGTGCAGCGGGATTTCGTCGCCGGGGATGGTGATGGAGACCGGCACGTAGTAGCGGAAGCGGTTGAGGCGGAAGAAGCCGTCGGCCAGGTAGAGGTCGAGCGAGTGGTCGGCGACGTCGGCATTGAGCTCGTCCTGAAGCTGCTGCTTGCGGTCGGCGGTGCTCATGTGGTTGATGTCGCGGGGGGCGTAGTAGCCGGGGCGCGCCACCACCTTGACGCCGGGGCGATGGATTTCGATGCGGATCTTGCGGTACTTGCCGTCGCGGGCGTGGTTGGAGCTGGTGTAGCCGAGGAGGTAGTAGGAGCGGGTGTCGGCCTGGACTTTGGCGTAGACGGGGGCGAAGTCGTTGGAGGTGAGGAAGGCCTTGCCGCCGGTGTCGTTGGCGAGGGTGGAGACCGTCTCCTGCTGGGCGAACTGGGCGTTGAGGGTGTTGCGCTGGGCGCCGCCGTTGAACACGCTGGCGCCGCGGATGCTGCCGCTGAAGGCGGCGCCGCCGGGCGGGTTGGCCTGCAGGCCGCGGGCATCCACGCTGTAGATGGCGGCGTTGGCCTTGACGCAGGAGTTGACCGCCGAGCGCAGGGTGATTTCGTTGTCCACGCCGGAGCGTTGTACGCCGCTGGAGAAGTAGACCAGGGACTTTTTCTGCTCGATGCCCTTGAGCATGTCGCAGATGGACTGGACGGCCTCGAGGCTGCGGTCGGCGTTGGCGATGTTGAACTCGCTGTCGTCGGCGGTGAAGGTCGCGCCGTTGTCGGCGGTGCCTTCGCTGGAGCCGGTGTCGCCGGCTTCGAAGCCGCTGCTGGTCGAGGGGTTGAGGCCCTTGAGCACGTTGAGCAGGGCGGTTTTATCGGCGGTGAAATCCTGGTTGACCTGCAGCGAGTTGCCGAGGGTGGCGATGGCGGCCAGGTCGGCCGGCGCCATTTTCTTCTCGACGTAGTTTTCGGCCTGCTGCATGACGTTCTCGACGTCCTCGGGCTGCATGGTGGTGAGGTCGAAGTAGAGCACGATGAGGCGGCGGTCGCGGTACTGGGCGGAGGCGGCGGCATCGGTCGGCGCGGCGGCGGCGACGGGGGCGGGCCTGGCGGCCGGCTTGGTTCCGGCTTCGAGCGTGGCGGTGGGGCCGGCGGCGGCAGAGGCAGTGGTGGCGGCGGCGGGCGCGTCAATGTTTTCGAAATCGAAGCTGGTGATGTGCTGCGGCTTTCCGTCTTCGAGCAGGGTGATGTCGCCGGGCTTGAGATCGGTGACCAGGTTGCCTTTGGCGTCGGTTGCGGTCAGGTTGACCAGCACGATATCGGCCGAGGCCTTGAAGACGAACTGCGGCTTGGAGGGCGCCGGCCTGGCCGCCTGCTGGGCGGGCAGGATGGGCAGGGGGATGAGCAACAGGGCGAGCGAGAGGGCGAGCGGGCGGCGCATGGCGGTGGCTCCTGTTAGTAGCGGAAGCGGGCGGTGAAGGTGATCTGGCGTGGGGCGCCGAAGCTGGTGACGTCGCCGAAGGTGAGCGAGCTGAAGTTGGTGTCCACGCCGCTCCAGTTGGGGTGGTTGAGGGCATTGGCGGCGTCAAAGCGAATTTCCAGCGAGCGGAACTCGCCCATGCGGAAGCTCTTGCTCAGCGCCGCATCGAGTTGGATCTCGCCGGGGCCGATGATGCTGTTGCGGCCGGCGTCGCCGTAGGTTCCGGCGGCGGGGGCGGCGAAGGCGGCGGGGTTGAAGAAGCCGAGCAAGGTGGGGTGGGAGTTGGCGATGGCCGCGCCGGTGAGGTTGGGGCGCAGGGGGGCGTTGACACCGAGAGACTGCAGGCCCTGGGCGGTGGCGGCGGCGTTGTTGACGGTGGGGGTCAGCGGCTGGCCGCTGTTGGCGGTGAACTGGCCGGTGAGCTGCCAGTCGCCCAGCGCCGAGCTCCAGAAGTTGGAGTGGTCGCCCCAGCGGTGGTTGAGGCCGTAGGGGAGCTGCCACTCGTAGGAGGTGTTGAAGGCGTTGGTGACGTTGCCGCTCGACAGGCTGCGTTCGGCGCCGAGGTTGAGATCGTTCTGGGCGATCAGGCCGCCGAGGCCGCCGCCGCCGCCGATCTGCGAGGCGTCGTCCATCATCTTCGAGTACGTGTAGCGGGCGCGGAAGCCGACGCTTTGCGACAGCCGGCGGCTGACGATCACGCTGCCGCCATTGTAGAGCGAGTTGCCGCCGCTGGTGTCGTAGAGGAACGGTTGCAGGTTGGGATAGAGCAGGCCGCCGGCGGTGCGGTTGGGGGCGCGGAGCTGGTCGAGGTGGGTGCCCTTGGCGCCGCTGTAATCGAGGTTGACGACGAAGGCGCGGCCCACCTGGCGCTGGACATCGAGCGTCCACAGGGTGGAGTAGCCCATTTGGTAGTCGGGGTTCACGCCGTAGGTGTGGACGGAGGCGTTGCCACCCTGGAAGCCGTGGGCCAGCGGCAGCGCCGCAGCACCTGCCACGTTGGCCTGATTGATGAGGAAGGGCGACTGATAAGCGAGCGCGGTGGCCAGGTTGGCGTAGGCGCCGGTGTTGTAGGCCATGCCAAAACCGCCGGTGACGATCATGTTCTGCCAGGTGCTCCAGGCAAAGCCGAGGCTGGGGCGGAGGTGGGCGTACTCGGGCTTGACCACCGTATCGGGCACGCCGTTCTGGCCCACCACGGCGGGGGTGAGGGTGCTGAAATCGGCCGAGGTCAGCAGGTTAGTCAGGCGGCTGTGCAGCTCGGTGTAGGGCGAGACGTACTCCCAGCGCAGGCCGTAGCTGAGGGTGAAGCCGCCCGCCATCTGCCAGTTGTCGTTGAAGTAGAGGTCGGGCTCGGTCTGGCGGAAGTAGAAGGCGCCGCCGCCGTAGCGCTCCGAGGTCTGCTGCGCCATGCCCAGCAGGAAGTCGGCGAAGTCGTAGCCGCTGTACTGGCCATTGAAGGTGAACACGCCGTTGGGGGAGGAGTCGGTCTCAGGATTGACCTGCAAACGGCGGAAGTCGCCGCCGAAGCGGATGTTGTGGCGGCCGAGGCGGCGGATCATGCCGTCACTGAACGACCAGGTTTGGGAGCGGAGGAAGCTGGGCGCGACATCGTGGAGCGAGGTCAGGCCGGAGGAGGCGAACTGCAGCGTGGGCAGGCCCCAGTCCATGGGCGTGGTGGAGACGCCCTGGATGCCCGCCAGCGCCGCCACATCGGTCTGGTTGGCGTAGAGGTTGGTGGTGTGGTTGCGGCTGCGGTTGTAGGTGACGCTGAGATTGTTGATCCAGCCCGCCAGCGGCTGGTTGTAACCCAGGCGGGTGTTGAGGCCGCGGGTGGTGGTGAGGCCGGAGATGAAGGGGTAGAAGACGCCGGGCTGGTGGGCGTTACCGCCGCTGTAGTTGAGGCTGAAATTGAGGCTGCGGCCGCCGCGGCCGCCGAAGCCGCGGCCGCCCCGGCCGCCGGCGGCGGCGGCGCCGAAGCTGTGGTTGATGCGCAGCGAGAAGCTGTTGTTGACGCTCAGCGCGTCGAGGGTGTTGGTGTAGTTGAAGGCGCCGGCGGCGCCGGGCGTGGGCAGCGGCAGGTAGGCGAGGAGGGCCTGGGCGGCCTTGGAGATGTCTCCCGGAGTGATGGTGTTGCCGCCGTAGGGCTGACCGGTGGCCGGGTCCTTGATGGTGACGGGATTGCCCTGGCGGTCGGTGAGGCCCTGGAAGTTGCCCTGGCGTTCGGCGAGGGTGGGCACCAGGGCGCTGACCACATCGAGCGAGGCGTTGTGCTCGCCGTTGTAGCTGAAGGTCAGGCTGGTTTTGCCGTGGTCGTCGAAGATGCCGGGGATCTTGAGCGGGGTGGTGACGGTGGCCGAGTAGCGCTGGTTGGCGGCGTGCGGTGGGTTCTGGTTGCTGGAGGCGCCGGTGATGGAGTAGCGCAAGGCATTGAGAGCGGAGTCGCCCAGGGTGTAGCTCAAAGTTCCGTGCGGTTCGTTGAAGCGGTTTTGCATCTGGCGGAAGTTGAAGCCGCCGCGGCCGCCACCAAAGCCGCCCCGGCCGCCGCCGAAGCCGCCGCGGCCGCCACCGCCAAAGCCGCCGGGGCCGCCGCCAGCGAAGCCTCCAGGGCCGCCGGGACCGCCAGGGCCGCCGGGACCGATGCCGGCCTGGCGCAGCATGGCCTGGATCGAGTTGGCGTCCATGGGCCGCTCAGCCTGACTGGCCGCACCGGCCACGACGGCCGAGTCGGTGGCGGCGGCATCGCTCATGCCCGCCACACCGCGGTCGGAGGCGCCGGCGTTGGCATCGCCGGAGATTTCGCCGGTCTGGCTGATGTCGAGTTGTTGGAAGTTGCCGGCCTGAGCGGCGCTGCCGCGGGCGCCAGGGCCGCGGCCGGCACCAGCACCGGCGCCGCGGCGCGAACCCGCCGGCGCGGGCGGCGGGCCATTGGCGGCGGTGCGTGCCGCGCCGGGCGGCGGAGCGGCGGCGAGCGGCGCGGTCACAACCTGGGAGGCGAGGCTGAGCGGCAGCGCCACCAGCGGCACCGCCGCGCCCGAGGCGGGGACGTTGACGGTGACTTCGGCGGGAGCGAAGGCCGCCATCCGGGCCTGGATGGTAAAGCTGCCGGGATGCGCCACGGTAGCCGAAAAACGGCCGGATTCATCGGTGGTGGTTACCAGCCGCTGGCCGCTGGCGACATCGGTTACCGTAACCGTCACGCCGGGAATCGCCAGTCCGTCAGCCGCCACCTGGCCGGTGATGGTGTCGGCAAAGCTGGCGGGAGTCGCGCTGGTGGCGGGAGGGGTGGTCTGGCCGGTAGCGGAGGCGGCCAGAAGGAGCAGGCTGGCCAAGGCGGCTGCCAGGAATGCGGGTGTCTTCATTTATAGACCTCGCCGGAGGTTGGTACTAGATACGTGGTGGACGAGTGCCGGTTACTACCCGGCGGGCAAAGCCGGCCGGCATTCCTCGGGGCCGGCTTGCAACCTTATAATGTCTACACATGCCTTCCGTTCGGCTCGTCTCCCGTGCCTTGGCAGCCGCGATGGTTTTTTGCTGGATATCCAGCTTCGCCGCCGCCCAGACAGGTGCCGCCACCCCGGCCGAGCGCATCGCCGCCCAGCAGAGCGCCTTCGCTGCCGCCCACACGCCGCTGGCCCGGCTGCAAGCGCTCTACCGCATAGAGGACTTGGCGCCGCTGGCCACCACGGCCGAGCTGGATGCGGTCTGGACCAAGCTGGCCGCCACGCCCGGACTCGATCCGCTGCTCAGCGGCGAGATCGAAGCCCAGCAGGTGGTGACGGCACTGCGCCGCGGGGATACCGCCGGCGCCGCGGCGCTGGTTGCGAAACTGGGCGCCATCGAACACTGGCAGGTGGTGGGGCCTTTCGATAACTCCAGCCCCTCGGCGATGGCGACCGAGGAAGGACCGGAAAAGGGCGCGATTGACCTCAAGGCCAGCTACCAGGGCAAGCAGCGCAAGGTAAGCTGGCGGACCGTTCCCTTCACCGCCACGCTGGGAGAGATGAATCTGGGGGCGTATCTGAACCCCTCGCAGAGCGTGGCCGCCTACGCCGTGACCTGGGTGCGCAGCGACAGCGCCCAACCGGTGGCCTTGCGGCTGCGCGACGACGGCGCCACGCGGTTGTGGGTGAACGGGAAACTGGTCTACCAGGAATCGGGCACGCACTCCAGCCACGGCTGGGATCAGCATGCGGTGGGCGCGCGGCTGACGGCGGGCTGGAATCAGATTCTGGCCAAGGTGGGGGTGGGCGAGACCTCCGACTGGCGCTTCAGCCTGCGGGTCACCACCCCTGACGGGCAAGCACTGGCGCTGCCTTCGAGCGCCGAGCCTCACGCATTTGCGGCCGCCGCCAGCGGCGATGCGGCGGCGGTGCGCGACGTGACCACGATGGCGCAGCAGGCGGCGAGCGCCGCCGGCGCCACCGCCGCCGACAAGCTGGCCTACGCCTGGGTGCTGGCCGAGAAAGTGAACTTCAACAGCGGCGACCACAAGGACGTGGACGCGTTTCTCGACGCCCTGGCCGCCTTCCCGGCCGGCAGCACGGAGTATGCCGAGGCGCTGATGGACTTCGTCGAGCACGACCACGACGTCAGCCGCCGCTACCAATATCTGCAGAAGCTGCTGCAGGCGCAGCCGCGGGGGGTGTGGGCGGCGGAGGCGCGGCTCGACCGCGGCATGCTGGAGCTGGGCCGGGGCGCCTATCAGCCGGCGCGCGACGACTTCTGGTCGGCGCTGGGCGGCGCCGGCACCGACGACGGCGGCGCCGTGGCCAGCGCGGCGGAGATTCAAAAGGCGCCGATGGCGGCGCTGGGGATGTTCGAGGTGTATGCCGCCGTGGGGCTGCGGCCGCAGGCGCTGGCCTGGGCGCGAGCCGTGCAGCAGGCGGGGGTGAACCTGCCGGCGGTGACCGAAGCGGTGGGGATCACGCTGCGGCGGGTCGGACCGCTGGCGGTGGCAAAGCAGTGGATGCAAGCCGCCCAACAGCAGGGCGCCTATGACCTGACCCTGGCGCTGGAGCTGGCCGACGTGGAGCAGCGGCTGGGCACGCCGCAGGATTCGCTGGCCACGCTGGAGCAGACCGTCCGGCTGAACGGCGAACTGCCCAACCTGATGGAGCTGGAGGCGCGGGCGCTGGCGGGACTGGGGCGGCGGCCGGAGGCGCTGGCGCGCATCCATGCCGCGGTGGGGTTGGCGCCGGACCAACCCGACTTGCGCGTGGCGGCGGGGGAAATCGAACGCCACTTCGGCCAGCAACAGGCGGCGGTGGATGCCTGGCAGGCAGCGCTGGCGCTCAACCCCCAGGATGCGAGCCTGCGCGACCGGCTGCAGTTGGCCCGCGGCGGCGAGGCGGCCCAGGAAGCCAGCTTCGAGCGTCCCTATACGCTCGATCTCAGCCAGACCATCGCCGCCTACAAAGCCCGCCCGGAGGCCGAGCGGCAAAAGCTGGAGAGCGGGCCGCTGGTGATTCTGGCCAACATCAGCGTGGCCAACATCTTCCCCTCCGGCAACACCGGCCGCTACGTGGAGCAGATATTCCGGATCAACAACGACAACGGGGCCACCTCGCTGGGCTACTATCCGGTGACCTATGATCCCGCCACCGAGCAGGTGCGGTTTCTGTCGGCGCATGTGGTCCACGCCGACGGCAGCAGCGCCGACGCGCCCGAGGCCGACGACGCGCTGCTGCAGCAGTCGGTGGGCTACGAGACCTTTTACAACGTCCGCAACAAGTACGTGACCATGCCCACCATGCGGGCCGGCGACTTCGTCGAGATCGCCTACCGGGTGCTGCCCACCACGCTGGAGTCGCTCTATGGCGACTACTTCGGCGACCTGGACACGTTTGGCGGGACGGCGCCCACGCTGCTGCAGAAATACATCGTCATCTCGCCGGCCAACAAGCCGCTGTACAGCCACACGGTGCGCTTCACCGGTCAGCAGTCGAAGACCAGCCGCGACGGACAGACGATCTACGAATGGAGCGCGCGCGACCTGCCGGCCGAGTTGCAGGAGCCTTTGGCGGCGCCCGAGATCGAGCGCGTGCCCTACGTCTCGGTTTCCGCGTTTCAGACCTGGGATCAGTTCGCCGCCTGGTACCGGCACCTGATCCGCGACACCTTCGTGATGGACACCGAACTGAAGGATACGGTGGCGCGGCTGATCGCGGGCAAGACATCGGAAGCCGACAAGGTGGACGCCATCTATCGCTGGGTGATCCAAAACACGCACTATGTGGCGCTGGAGTTCGGCATTCACGGCTACCGGCCCTATCCGGTCACCCAGGTATTCCACCGCCGCTTTGGGGATTGCAAGGACAAGGCCTCGCTGCTGATCGCCATGCTGCACCAGGCGGGCATCGAGAGCGAGTTTGTGCTGGTGCGCATACGCGACCTGGGGCTGGTGGACCCGACCATTCCCTCGGTGGCGGATTTCGACCACGCCATCGTCTATGTGCCCGACATGAAGCTGTATCTGGACGGCACGGCGGAGTACAACGGCACGCGCGAGTTGCCGGCCGGCGACCAGCGCGCCTTCGTGCTGCGCATCCCGGTGGCGGCCGACCTGGCGGCGGCCACGGGCACGGCGCAGGCGGTGGCGGCGCGGCTCACCACGGGCGACCCGCTGGCGCCGGTGGTGACCGGCGAACAACCCGCCACCACGAACGTGGTGACGCGCAGCCTCAACGGCCAGTTGGACGCCGACGGCAACCTGCACTTCAGCATGGACCTGGTGGTGACCGGCGACCGCGCGCCGCAACTGCGGCAGGCGCTGGAGCTGCCCGACCGCCAGACGGGGGCGCTGCAGGCGATGCTGCGCGACCGGCTGCCGGGCATCACCGTGGTCAGCGCCAGCGTGCAGAACGACAATGACTGGAACCAGCCGCTGGAGGTGCGCCTGGAGGGCTCGATTCCGCGTTTCGCCACCCGCAACGGCCCGACCTTGCTGGTTCCGCGCCAGATTCTGCCGCGCTCCTGGGTTCCCGACCTGGCGGCGCTGGGCAGCCGCTCCACCGACCTGCTGGCCGGGCCGCCGGAGATCGTGATTGAAGAGATGCACCTGGCGCTGCCCGCCGGCTACCAGGCGCAATCGCTGCCCGCGCCCACCCAGCTTTCCCAGCCGTTCGCCGGGTTTCAGGCCGATGCCGCGCTCAACGGCCCGACCCTGACGCTGCGCAGCCGCATCGAGACGCGCCAACCGCTGATCCCACCGTCGGCTTACGCCCCCTTCCGCGCCTTCTGGGCGCAGGTGGACGCCACTCTGGGCCACCCCATCGTCCTGGCGGCGAAGCCATGAAACTGAATCAAGCCATGAAGAAGACGTTCGCACCGCGCCGCTTGGTGATCGCCTGGCTGGCGATCTGCCTGCTGCCCGCCGGGCTGGGGGCGCAGTCCGCCGCCAGCCTGCTCGACCGCCTGCCGCGCGCCACCCAGGGGCAATACGCCACGGCGCTGGCCGCGGCCCGCGCCCGGGGCGCGGCGGGGCGCGCCGATGCGCTTTGGCTGGAGCTTTTTTATGGCGACCCGGCCGCCAAGGAAGCGGCGCAGAAGGAACTCGCCGGGCCGCAGGTGAGCGTCCCGGCGGCGCAGGCTTCGGAGCTGGCCTTCACGCGTTTTGTGGCCGCCTATAGCCGCGGCGCCGATCGCGCCATGCTGGAAGCGGCGCTGCAGTTGACCCGCACCGCGCCCAACGACGTGGCGACCGAACTGGCGGTGCGCGCCCTCAGCGGGCAGCTTGAAAACCAGGGCCGGGCGCTGCTCGACGCCGTGCCCAGCCTGCAACATGTGCTGGAGCAGCCGCTCGCCGACCCCACGACCACCTACATGATCGGCCGCTCGCTGCTGGCCGCCGTGCACGCCCCCGGGCTGGCGCTCACCCAGGAGGAGGCGCTGCGACTCGCGGGCCGGTTGCCGCGTTGGGAACTCTGGGGGCCGTTCGGGCAGTACCAGAACCTGGGCTTTGACCAGACGTTTCCGATCGAGGGCACCGTCGCCTCCGAATATCCCTCCGACCTCGGGCCGGGCGCCAGCGATGCGCCCACGCGCCGGGCTCAGCCTTTCACCAGCAGCGGCGACGGCATTGCGTTTCCGCTCGACTGGGGCGCCCAAGGGGTGGATTTCGCCGTGACCTGGGTGCAGGCGCCGGCCGCGACGCGGGTGCTGCTGCGGCTGTACACGCCCGCTTCCGCGCAGATCGCCATCAACGACACGGTGGTGCTGCGGAACGACCGGCGGGCGAGCTATACGCCCGCCGCCACCGCCGCGGCGGTGGAGCTGGGGGCGGGCTGGAACCGGATCGTGGTCAAGCTGGCGGGGGAAGCGGCGCGCAACTTCGACCTGATGCTGCGCCCGGCCGATCCCGCCGTGCGGCTGGTCAATGCCGCCGCGCCGCCGCAAGGGACGGGAGTGGGGGCCGCGCCCCAGGTGCTGTCCGCGCCGGTGACCCTGGCGGAGTGGGGTGCGGCGCGGCTGCGGCAGCACCCCGAGGATGCGGTGGCGCTGTGGGTGACCGGGCTGCGCCGGGTGCAGGACGAGGATGCCGAAGGGGCGCGCGAGGCGCTGCAGCAGGCGGGCAAGCTGGCGCCGGAGGCGGCGCCGGTGTGGCTCGATCTCTCCGAGGCCGACGGCAATTTGAGCGATGCCAGCCAGAGCTGGGCGGCGGCGCAGGTGGAGCAGGCCGCGCGCCAGGCGCTGGCCGCCGCACCCGGCGCGCTGCGCGCCTACGACCGGCTGGGCCATGTGTATGAGTCCCAAGGCAAGGTGACGCAAGCGGCCGAGCAGTACGCCCACTGTGCCAACCAGGGGTTCGGCGACTGCGACTGGTCGTCGTTCCACCTCGCCGCCGGCCAGCACTGGCGCCCGGAGGCGGAAGCGGCGCTGGAGCACGCCCTCGCCGATTCCGGCTCGGACTGGGAGGCGATCACCAGCGGCCTGGAGTTTTACTCGGCCATGGGCGATGCGGCGAAGCTGGAAGCGTGGGAGAAGGTTCTGCAGGCGGATCCCCGGGCCGCGGGCGCGCTGGGGGCGTTTGCACTGCGCCATGGCCAGGCGGCCGCAGCGGCGAAGCTGTTTCAGACCGCCATCGCCTTTGACCCCTCCTCGGCCAACCTGCACCGGGAATGGATCGAAGCGCTGCTGGAGAGCGGGGACACCGCCCAGGCCACGCATGTCGCCAGCGCGGCGACCCAGGCTTTCCCCAGCGACTGGCGCATCGCCGAAGCCGCCGCCCAGGTGGCGCTGCAGCAGGGTCCGCAGCCGGGGCTGGCGGCGCTGCGCGCGCATCAGTTCAACCGCAACCTGCTGCGCCATCAAGCCGACTTTTTGCAGGGAGAGCGGTTCTGGGCGCCCTGGTACCACTCCGCCGCGCAGATCATCGCCGACGCCCCGGGCAAGGGCGAGTATCCCAACGCCAGCGCCATTCTGGTGTTTGATCAGATGGTGAACCGCGTCAACCCCGACTCGACGCAGGACCAGTACATACACCAGATCTACCGTGTGCTGAATGCCGCCGGCATCTCGCAGTTCGGCGACGTCACCACCATCGCCCCCGGCAGCGACCTCATCACCCTGCGCACCATCAAGCAGGATGGCCGCATGCTGCTGCCCGAGAACCTGTCCAACCTGCGCGACGTGACCATGCCGGGCCTGGAGGCGGGCGACTACATCGAGATCGAGTTCGTACAGCACGTCGGCGCCTCGCGCGTGCTTCCCGCGGCGCTCGACAACAGTTCATTTTTCGTCTTCAACTCCTCCACCGAGCCCTACCATTTTTCAGACTACATCGCCCTCACGCCGCCGGGCTATCCGCTGCTGGTGGATCAGGAACGCTTTCCCAGCCAGCCCACGGTGCGCACCCTGCCCGACGGCTACACGGCGCGGGAGTGGCTGGTGCAGAAGACCCGCATCCTGGTGACCGAACCCAACATGCCGCCGGAGCAGACGCTGGTGCCCAAGGTGTGGATCAGCAGCCCGCAAACCTGGGAGCAGATCAGCCGCTACTACGCCGACCACGCCTACGCGGTGCGGCGCACCACGCGCGCCATGCGGACCGAGGCCGCGGCGCTGACCCGCGGAAAGACGACCGACGTGGCCAAGGCCGATGCCATCTTCGCGTGGGTGGCGAAGAATATCCAGCCGGGGCAGGGGTCCATCCTGACGCCGGCGCGGCAGTACTTCACCGACCGCAACGGCAACCGCATCGCCACCTTCCTGGGGCTGCTCTCGGCGGCGCGGGTGCAGTTCCAGCTGGTCATGGCGCGGGACTCGACCGACGACAGCTCGATCAAGATCCCGAGCGTTTTCCAGTTCCAATATCCGCTGGTGCATGTGGCCGCCGGGGCGGGCGACACCGCGCCGGCGGCGGGCTGGTACGACCTCACCGGCGACTTCGCCAAGCTGGGGTATGTGGGCGCGAGCGTGCGCGGCGGGCTGGCGCTGGCCATCGGCGGCGGCACCGCGGGCGGGAACGGCGGCGAATTCACCCACGTACCCGACTACAGTTCGCCGTACGACGGGCTGGTGGTTACGGTCACCGGCCAGGTGAACGAGACCGGCGACGCCACGCTGCACCTCAAGATGGAGTTCCGCGGCCCCGCCGGCGAGCAGGTGCGGAGCGAACTGGCCAACCTGCCCGCCGCCAGCCTGCCGCAGGTGTATCAGCAGATTCTGCTGGCCAGCTATCCCAGCGCCACCGCCTCGGGCGGCAGCATCGAGAACCGCACCACCAAGGGCGCGCCGCTCATCTTCAACATTGACGCCACCGTGCCCGATTTTGTGCACAGCAGCGGCAACACCGCCGGAGCATCCTGGGACATTGAGCGGCTGACCGGCTCGGTGGGCGTGCTCAACCGCTACGCACCGCTCGCCACCCGCACCGAGCCGCTGCTGATCCCGGGCGAGAGCTTCGAGCAGACCCAACTGACGCTCACCCTGCCCGCCCGCTTCGGAACCGCGACGCTGCCGGCGGCCGCGCACCTCGACAACCGCTACGGCACGTTCAGTTCCAGCTTTGCGCAGCACGGCACGCAGATCGAATTCCAGCGCCGGCTGCTGCTCAAGGCCAACCGGGTGCAACCCACCGAGTATGGCGACTTCCGTTCGTTTGCCGAGGCGGTGGACACACAAGACCGCCTCGAAATTACCGGGCGCGTCACCGCGCCGGCAGCCGAGCGGCCTTAACGGCCTTAGCGGTTGCCCAGCTGAACGGGCGCGCTCAGAGTGATGGTGATGGGCGTGCCGGGGGGAAGATCCAAGTCGCCGGTCTGACTCGACAACACCACGCCCAGGCCGGCGCCGACCAGCCCGCCAATGCCGGCTCCCTTGCCGCCACCGGCGATGGCTCCGATCAGCGCGCCCACGGCTCCGCCAGCCGCTGCCGTGCCCACGGTGCCGCGCGTCTTCGACTGCTCGACGCCGCCTTCCGAGGTGGCGGAGGGCTTACCGGTGATGATGTTGCCCACGCCGCTCTTTTCATTGATATTGCTGAGCTGCGCCTGCAGGGGATAGGTCTGGCCATCGGGAAGGCGAAGCTGGTTGAATTCAAGTTGAATGCGCGAGGTGCCCGAGACGCTGCCCGCCTTCTCCACGGAAGCGACCCGGCCCTCGACCATGCTGCCCTGGGGCACGAGCGTTTGACCGTTGGGTCCGGTGACCGGGGTCGAGACGGTGGCGGTGAAGGTGTCGTTGGGCTGGCTGCTGCGGGTGCTCAAGGTGTTGTTGAGCTTGAGATCGAGCGCCGTGCCGGCGGGCAGAGTGCGCGCGCCCTGCTGCTGACCGAAGTTGGCCCCAGGCTGGGCGGCGGCCGCAGGCTCGCCGCTGTAGACACGCTGCCGGGGTGCATTCACGTCGCTGGTGCGGCCATAGAAGCCGTCGTCATAGCCGGATTCATAGCCGCTGCGGAAGCTCATCTCGTAGGTCTGCTGATCCACTCCCGATCCCGGATCGTAGCCGAGCGTGGCGGACTGGTACTCGGGTTTGCTCTGAAAGTTGTAGGGAGCGTGGCTGCGGTAGTCATTGGTGCCAGCGCGGAAGCCGGCATTGTAGCCGGCGGTGCGGATGGAGTTCTGTTGAGCGCTGGATGACTGGTAACCAGCCTGCTGCTGGGGGTACTGAGCCAAAAGAGTGATGGGCAGGCAGAGGGCCAGCCCGAGAAGGAATGAGAACCGCATGTTGCCTCCGAGCCTTGGTAAGATGCATCGCCATGTGTGAGGGTTGAAGCGGCGGCCTGGAAACTTCTACAATCACAGTGACATGGGCCAGCTCCGCTTTTTCCGTCGTGTGCAGCTTGCGCCGGGGCTGCGGTTGAACCTGAGCAAGGGCGGAGCTTCGGTGAGCCTGGGGGTAAGAGGCGCACATGTAACCGTGGGGCGCACAGGGATCCGGCGCACAGTGGGGTTACCGGGCAGCGGCATGTTCTATACGTCGCACCAGGGCTGGCACTCGGGCGCGCACACGGGTGAACATTTCGCACCGGCAGCGGGAGAGACACAGCCGAGGCGGAATGGCTGCCTGGCCATTTTCCTGATTGTGCTGGCGCTGGTGGTGCTGACCGTAGTGGGGCAGATATTTGGGAGGTAGGCATTGACTGGGCGGCCGCCCGGCACAGGGCGCCTCCGAGCGGCCGGGAGAGGGTCCGGAGCGTTTGACATCGTGATGCCGACAAGCTAGCATCGTGATGTGCGGACCACCCTGGCCATTGACGATGATACCTACGAGCGGCTGCAGCGTGAGATGCGGAAGCGCGGATGCAGCTTTCGTGAAGCGGTGAACGAGTACCTACGCCGGGGCCTGGACGCGGTGGCGATGCGGCAGCCCCGGAAGCCTTTCAAGGTGCAA
This sequence comes from Terriglobales bacterium, assembly GCA_051959955.1. Lineage (GTDB taxonomy): Bacteria > Acidobacteriota > Terriglobia > Terriglobales > SCQP01 > SCQP01. Next base: position 14,813 of record JBQCEU010000108.1, read on the forward strand.
ACCTTCCCTGGCGGGCCTGCGCCGGGGGTGAACCTCGACTGCATCAGCAGGCTGCTGGACCAGTTGGACGGTCCGGGCTGGAGGTGATCGTCGTTGACGTCAACCTGCTGATCTACGCCCACCGCGAACAAGCGGTGGAGCACGATCGTGCCCGGCGGTGGCTGGAGAGCGTGGTGGGCGGGCCGGAGGCGGTGGGGTTGCCGTGGGCGGTGATGCAGGCGTTTGTTCGTATTTCCAGCGATGCGCGGGCGCTGCGGCCGCCGATGGCCGCGGCCACAGCGCTGGAGATTGTGGCAGGCTGGTTCGCGGCCGGCAATGTGATGCCGCTGCTGCCGAGCGAGCAGCATTGGGCGACTTTTGCGCGCATGGTGATAGAGGGACAGTGCTCGGGTCCGCTGGTGAGCGATGCGCATCTGGCGGCGCTGGTGATCGAGCACGGAGCGCATTTGTACACTACCGACCGCGATTTCAGCCGCTTCCCCGGCCTGCGCTGGAGCAATCCGATTGCCTGAGCGGGGGGTTGCGATTCGCTCTGACCTGCGGATTGCACTAACGTCACATCTGGATTAGGGTTGTCGCATGGCCGCACAGCACTCGCCAGGGTTGCGATGGTGGGGGGCGGTTTGTGTTCTCCTGTTGACTGCCGGTTGCGGTCCCAGGTTGATGGCGTATCACCTGCACCTGGAGAGCCTGATTCCACCGCGGGTGGCGGCGGTGCCGGCGCCGGTGCGCCTGAGGCTGCACTGCCCAGCCGTGGCTGAGCCAGGCACAGCCTGTCTTGGCCGGGGGCTTCGCCCCCGACGCCTCCCGTTGGTCGGCTCCCCTCGGCCGCGTCAGGATCGGCCGAGTGGGCCGGCTGGCAGAAGTCTCTCCCCGGCGACGGAATGGGACCTGGAAGGGCACCCCATTCCTCGGCCTCGATCTTGCCTCCGGTGAGTCAACTCGGCCGTCGCCGCGAGTAGGTTGGAGGCGCGGCTCTATCCGACAGTCGGACGGCTTAGCGACATGATGCCGCCTGCGCTGGAGCAGGGGGTCGAGCGACTCCGCGCAGAGCTCGACGACGAGGTCGCGGCGGGTTGCATTTCGGCTGACAGCAAGGCCGCGTTCCTCCGCCAACTGGTTGAAGGCCTGACGATCAACTCGGGGCTGGCACAGGAGATTGTGCTCGGGCCCTATTTCTCCGACGATTACATAGATATCGGTGGGCCGGTGGAGCTCTATTTTGCCTACCCGCTTGCTCCGGCACGCCCGGGCGACTACTCGCACGGGTACGTCGAGCAGACAGTGCACCTGGTTGCCACCGGGACCGACGGAGGAGGGCGGCTGCTGGCAGGAATGCCGCACGCGGTGGCGGCGGCAGTACCCAACCGCCTGCCCGCTCCACCTTTCAAAATACCCGAAGCTGGTCCAACCCGCCTTGTCCGCCTCTTCTTCGTCGTTCGGTACGGGGTGCAGAAGCGAAGCGGGGGCCCCGATCACAATGCCGAGCTGCTCACTGCGGAGACGCACGCGGAGCTCGTGCGGGCTTCGGCGCGGCTGGCCCTGGACCCCGCCGCGTGTACGCAATTGAATATCGCCGGCGCGAGTTGTCAGCCGGTGCCACTCTCCGTCCAACTGGAGGCGCGGGTGAAGGTGCAGGTAGACGGACGCGACGTCGCAGTGCCCCTGCTGCCGGCGACGGTGGCCATGGCCGTCGGCAACGTTTCCCCAGGCAATCTGCGCGTCTATAGGGATTACAGGGGGCGGTTGGTCCCAGTAGCATCTGACGGGGGGACCGCGGCGCTGATGAACATGAGGCTGATCGGCGGCGAACAAATCACCACCCACAAATGAAACGGGGCGGGCCGAAGCCCGCCCCGATGCGTGATGGGTGAATGGTTGCTTATTCGGCGCCGAGGTCTTCGAGGTCGCTGTCGGCGTCGGTGTCGTTGCGGAAAAGGTCGAGGGCGCGCTCGGCTTCCTCGTAGGGCGAGGGCGGGAGCTCGACCGAGGCGAGGGCGGCGAGTTCCTCTTCCTGCTCGCCGACCAGGCGCACGTTGCGGTAGCGCTCGAGGCCGGTGCCGGCGGGGATGAGCCGGCCCATGATGACGTTTTCCTTGAGGCCGCGCAGGTAGTCCACCTTGCCCTGGATGGAGGCTTCGGTGAGCACGCGGGTGGTCTCCTGGAACGACGCCGCGGAGATGAAGCTGTCGGTGGAAAGCGAGGCCTTGGTGATGCCCAGCAGCAGCGGGCGGCCAGTGGCCGGACGCTTGCCGAGGGCGATCACGCGCTCGTTCTCCTCGCGGAAGTGGAACTTGTCCACCTGCTCGTCCACCAGGAACTCGGTGTCGCCGACATCCTCGACCCGCACCCAGCGCATCATCTGGCGGACGATGACCTCGATGTGCTTGTCGTTGATGTTGACGCCCTGCAGGCGGTAGACCTCCTGGATCTCGTTGACCAGGTACTCCTGCAGTTCCTTCTCGCCGAGGACGGCGAGGATGTCGTGGGGGTTGCGGGGGCCGTCCATGAGCGGCTCGCCGGCGCGCACCCGCTCACCCTCCTGCACGGCGATGTGGACGCCGCGGGGGAGCAGGTACTCCTTTTCGTTGCCGTTGTCGGCGATGACCAGGATCTTGCGCTGGCCCTTGCTGACGTCGCCGTACTTCACGGTGCCGTCAATCTCGCTGATGACGGCGGTTTCGCGCGGCTTGCGGGCCTCGAACAATTCGACCACGCGGGGCAGGCCGCCGGTGATGTCCTTGGTCTTGGTGGTTTCCCGCGGGATCTTGGCGAGCACGTCGCCGGGGGCGACCTGGGCGCCGTCCTGGACCATGAGGTGGGCGTGGGAGGGCATGAGGTACTTGCGACCCTTGCCCTTGGCGTCGCCGATCAGGATCTGGGGCTGGCGCTTCTCGTCGGAGGACTCGGTCACCACCCAGTGGGAGAGGCCGGTGACATCGTCCACCTCCTCCTGCAGGGTGGAGCCCTCGTCCATGTCCTTGAACTTCACGGTGCCGCCGATTTCGGTGAGGATGGAGAAGGTGTAGGGGTCCCACTCGAGCAGGATCTCGCCCATCCCCACCGCGTCGCCCTCGTTCTTCTTCAGGCGGGCGCCGTAGACGGCGGTGTAGCGTTCGCGTTCGCGGCCCTTTTCGTCCACGATGGCGACCATACCGTTGCGGTTCATGACCACCAGGCCGCCCTCCTTGCTGCGCACGGTGGCGAGGTTGTGGAAGCGGAGGAAGCCCTTGCTCTTGGACTCCTGGCGCGACTGCTCGCTGACCCGGCTGGCGGTGCCGCCGATGTGGAAGGTACGCATGGTGAGCTGGGTGCCGGGCTCGCCGATGGACTGGGCGGCGATGACGCCCACCGCCTCGCCGGTTTCGACCGCCTTGCCGGTGGCCAGGTTGCGGCCGTAGCAGGCGACGCACACGCCGCGCTTGGATTCGCAGGTGAGGACGGAGCGGATCTGCACCTTCTCGATGCCGGCGTTCTGGATGCGGGCGGCCAGATCCTCGTTGATGAGCTGGTTGACGTCCACGATGGTGTTGCCCTCGAAGTCCTTGATGCGCTCGAGCGAGACGCGGCCGACGATGCGGTCGCGCAGGCTCTCGACGGTTTCGCCGGCGTCCACGATGGCGCGCACGGTGATGCCGTCCACCGTGCCGCAGTCGTCGTCGCTGATGATGACATCCTGGGCCACGTCCACCAGACGGCGGGTGAGGTAGCCGGAGTCGGCGGTCTTGAGGGCGGTGTCGGCGAGACCCTTGCGGGCGCCGTGGGTGGAGATGAAATACTGCAGCACCGTCAAGCCCTCGCGGAAGTTGGCGGTGATGGGGGTCTCGATGATCTCGCCCGAGGGGCGGGCCATCAGACCGCGCATGCCGGAGAGCTGGCGGATCTGCTGCTTGGAGCCGCGGGCGCCGCTGTCGGCCATGACGTAGACCGGGTTGACGGTGCCCTCGCGGTCCTGTTTCTCGAGCACCGAGAACATTTCATCGGAGACGCGCTCGGTGATGTTGGACCAGATTTCGACGACCTTGTTGTAGCGCTCGCCGTTGGTGATGGCGCCGTCCAGGTACTGCTTCTGGACCTCGACCACCGCCTTTTCGGCGTCGCGGACCAGCACCGCCTTGTTGGCGGGAATCACCAGGTCCTCGATGCCGATGGAGATGCCGGAACGGGTGGCCGCCAGGAAGCCCAGCGACTTGATGCCGTCGAGCATCTTGACCGAATCCTCGAGGCCGGATTCCAGATAGGCGTAGTTGACCAGCGAGCTGAGGCCCTTCTTCTTCAGCAGGCCGTTGATGTAGGGCATGCTCTTGGGCAGGTGATCGTTGAGGATGACCGTGCCCACGGTGGTGTTGAGCAGCACCCGGTCCACCTTCTGCACTTCGGCGTGGGCCACGTCCTGGGGGTCGTAGGCCGACGCCAGGTCAATCAAGCGGCCGCTGTAGCGCAGCCGGACGGGGGTCATGATTTCGACCTCGCCCATTTCGAGGGCGATGAAGACATCCTCGACCGAGGCGAAGGTGCGGCCGGCGCCCTTGGCCTTCTGGTTGGCCTTGGTCAGGTAGTAGACGCCGAGCACCATGTCCTGGCTGGGCACGGTGATGGGCTGACCGCTGGCGGGGGAGAGGATGTTGTTGGCGCTCAGCATGAGCACGCTGGCTTCCACCTGCGCCTCGGGGGCGAGGGGGATGTGCACGGCCATCTGGTCGCCGTCGAAGTCGGCGTTGAAGGCGGTACAGACCAGGGGATGGATCTTGATCGCCTTGCCCTCGACCAGCACCGGCTCAAAGGCCTGGATGCCGAGGCGGTGGAGGGTGGGGGCGCGGTTGAGCAGCACGGGGTGATCCTTGATCACCTCTTCGAGGATGTCCCAGACGATGGGCTCGGACTGCTCGACCATCTCCTTGGCCATCTTGATGGTGGTGCAGTGGCCGGTCTGTTCGAGGCGGTGGTAGATGAAGGGCTTGAACAGCTCCAGCGCCATTTTCTTGGGCAGGCCGCACTGGTTGAGCTTGAGCTCGGGGCCGACGACGATGACCGAACGGCCGGAGTAGTCCACGCGCTTGCCGAGCAGGTTCTGGCGGAAGCGTCCCTGCTTGCCCTTAAGGGTGTCGGAGAGGGACTTGAGGGGGCGGGTGTTGGCGCCGCGCAGCACGCGGCCGCGGCGGCCGTTGTCGAAGAGGGCGTCCACGGCCTCCTGCAGCATGCGCTTTTCATTGCGCACGATGACCTCGGGGGCGTGGAGCTCCATCAGCTTCTTCAAGCGGTTGTTGCGGTTGATGACGCGGCGGTAGAGGTCGTTGAGGTCGCTGGTGGCGAAGCGGCCGCCGTCGAGCGGCACCAGGGGACGGAGCTCGGGCGGGATGACGGGCAGCACCTCGAGAATCATCCACTCGGGCTTGTTCTGGCTCTTGCGGAAGGCATCCACCACCTTCAAGCGCTTGGCGTACTTGATCTTTTTCTGGAGCGAGGTCTCGGTGCGCATTTTGTCGCGCATTTCGACCGCCAGCTCGGCGATGTCCACCCGCTTGAGCAGCTCGCGGATGGCCTCGGCGCCCATGAGGGCGGTGAAGCGGCCGCCCATGCCCTCGGTCATGAGGGTGCGGTACTCGTCCTCGGTGAGCACCTGGCGCTCCTTGAGCGCAGTGTCGCCGGGGTCCACGACGACGTAGGCCTCGAAGTAGAGGACCTTTTCCAGCTCGCGCAGGCTGATGTCGAGCAGGTGGCCGATGCGGCTGGGCAGGCCCTTGAAGAACCAGACGTGGCTGCAGGGCGAGGCCAGCTCGATGTGGCCGAGGCGCTCGCGGCGCACCTTGGAGAGGGTGACCTCGACGCCGCACTTGTCGCAGATGACGCCGCGGTGCTTCATGCGCTTGTACTTGCCGCAGAGGCACTCCCAGTCGGTGACCGGGCCGAAGATGCGGGCGCAGAAGAGGCCGTCGCGCTCGGGCTTGAAGGTGCGGTAGTTGATGGTCTCGGGCTTGGTCACCTCGCCGTGGGACCAACTGCGGATCTTCTCGGGCGAGGCGAGGCTGATGCGGATGCTGTCGAAGTCGGCGATGAGATTGGCGCGGTCGTAAGGGCTGCTGCGATACATAAATTCTCCTCCGGGTCCAGGGAAATCCTCGGTGGAAGGTCGGCGGCTAGTCGTCGGCGGCGACGGCCAGCGGCTGCGGTTCTTTTTGGCTCTTCATCAACTCGACATCCAGGCAGAGCGATTGCAGTTCGCGGATGAGGACATTGAACGACTCCGGCACGCCGGGTTCGATCGCCGCCTCCCCCTTGACAATCGCCTCGTAGATTTTGGCGCGTCCGTAAACATCGTCGGACTTGGCGGTGAGCAGTTCCTGAAGGATGTAGGCGGCGCCGTAGGCTTCGAGCGCCCACACCTCCATTTCGCCGAACCGCTGGCCGCCGAACTGAGCCTTGCCACCCAGCGGCTGCTGGGTGATGAGGGAGTAGGGGCCGATGGAGCGGGCGTGGATCTTGTCATCCACCAGGTGGCTGAGCTTGAGCATGTAGATGTAGCCGACGGTGACCGGCTGCTCGAACCACTGGCCGGTGACGCCGTCGCGCAGGCGGGTCTTGCCGCTTTCGGGCAGACCGGCCTGGCGGAGCAGGGCCTTGATCTCGTTCTCGCGGGCGCCGTCGAAGACGGGCGAGGCGAAGGTCAGGCCGAGGGCGCGGCCGGCCCAGCCGAGGTGGGTTTCGAGGATCTGGCCGACGTTCATGCGGCTGGGCACGCCCAGGGGGTTGAGCACGATCTCCACCGGGGCGCCGTCGGCCATGTAGGGCATGTCCTCTTCCGGCAGGATGCGGGCGATGACGCCCTTATTGCCGTGACGGCCGGCCATCTTGTCGCCCACGGAGAGCTTGCGCTTCATGGCGATGTAGACCTTGACCATCTTGATCACGCCCGGAGGCAGCTCGTCGCCCTTATTGAGCTTCTCCTTCTTGGCCTTGTAGAGATCGCTGAGCACCTGCTTCTGGCGGCCGACCAGCTCCTCGACCTCGTCCATCTGCTCGTTGAGGCGGGCATCCTTGTCGGTGAAGCGGGCGCGCTTGAGGTTGCGGGTGGAGATCTCGAACAGCACCTCGCGGTCAATGGGCACGCCCTTGTTGAGCAGTTTCTTGTTGGTTTTCTCGTCGTGCAGGTCCTGGGTGAGGGTCTTGCCGCCGACCAGGTCGAACAGGCGCTTCACCCGCTCGTCCTCGAGGATGCGGACCTCGTCGGCGTGGTTTTTCTCCAGCCGCTCCTTCTCCGCCTCCTCGATGGACTTGGCGCGCTCGTCCTTGTCGGCGCCCTTGCGGCTGAAGATTTTGACGTCCACCACGGTGCCCTCGATGCCCGGCGGGCAGTAGAGGGAGGCGTCGCGGACATCGCCGGCCTTTTCGCCGAAGATGGCGCGCAGCAGCTTTTCCTCGGGGGTGAGCTGGGTTTCGCCCTTGGGCGTCACCTTGCCGACCAGAATGTCGCCCGGCTTGACCTGGGCGCCGATGCGCACGATGCCGCTCTCATCCAGCTCGCGCAGGAAGGTTTCGCTGACGTTGGGGATGTCGCGGGTGACCTCCTCCGGCCCCAGCTTGGTGTCGCGGGACTCGAGTTCGAACTCCTCGATGTGGATGGAGGTGTAGTAATCCTCCTTGACCAGCTTTTCGCTGACCAGGATGGCGTCCTCGAAGTTGTAACCGCGCCAGGGCATGAAGGCCACCAGCACGTTGCGCCCGAGGGCCAGCTCGCCCTGGTCGGTGCAGGGGCCATCGGCGAGGACGCGGCCCTTGATGACGCGCTCGCCCTGCCGCACCACCGGCTTCTGGTTGATGCAGGTGTTCTGGTTGCTGCGCTTGAACTTGGTCAGCGGGTAGATGTCGCTGCCCACCTCGCGCGAGAGCTGGCCGGCGTGGCCCTCACCCTCGATGCGGATGACGATGCGCTCGGAGTCCACCGAATCCACGATGCCGGCGCGGCGGGCGAGCACGGTGGCGCCGGAGTCGCGGGCCACGACGCGCTCCATGCCGGTGCCGACCACGGGGGCTTCGGCGCGCAGCAGGGGCACCGACTGGCGCTGCATGTTGGCGCCCATCAGGGCGCGGTTGGCGTCGTCGTTTTCCAGGAAGGGGACGAGGGCGGCGGCCACCGACACCAACTGCATGGGGCTGACGTCAATGTAGTCCACCTTTTCGCGGGCGGTGAGCACGAAGTCGCCGGCCTGGCGGGCGTTGACCAGCTCATCCACCAGCCGCCCTTCGGCGTCGAGGGAGACGTTGGCCTGGGCGATGACGTACTTGTCCTCCTCCCATGCCGACAGGTAGAAGGAGTAGGGGTCGAACTCGATCGCCTTCCGGCCCTTGTGGGTGGCGTTGAACTTCACCACCACGTCCCTTTCCAGGTGCTCGCCCACCTTGTAGCTGCTGTCGCCGGCGTGGGTGACGGTGACGTAGTCCACCACGCGGCCGTCGCGCACCTTGCGGTAGGGGCTCTCGATGAAGCCGAACTCGTTGATGCGGGCGAAGCAGGAGAGCGAGGAGATGAGGCCGATGTTGGGGCCTTCCGGGGTCTCGATGGGGCAGATGCGGCCGTAGTGGGTGGGGTGCACGTCGCGCACCTCGAAGCCGGCGCGTTCACGCGACAGGCCGCCCGGACCGAGGGCCGAGAGGCGGCGCTTGTTGGTGATCTCGCTCAGCGGGTTGGTCTGGTCCATGAACTGCGAGAGCTGGCTGGAGCCGAAGAACTCGCGGATGGCGGCCATGACCGGCTTGGCGTTGACCAGGTCGTGGGGCATGGCGGTGGCCATCTCCTGGAAGACGCTCATCTTTTCCTTGATGGCGCGCTCCATGCGGACCAGGCCGATGCGGAACTGGTTTTCGAGCAGCTCGCCCACGGCGCGCACGCGGCGGTTGCCGAGGTGGTCAATGTCGTCCACCGCGCCGATGTTCTTGCGCAGCTTGAGCAGGTACGCAATGGTGGCGTAGAAGTCCTCGGGATCGAGGGTGCGCTTGTCGAGCGAGGTGGCGTCGGCGTTGTCGTAGAGCTTGATGTTGAACTTGAGGCGGCCGACGCGGCTGAAGTCGTACTTGCGGGCGTCGAAGAACATGCCGTCGAAGAGGGCGCGGGCGGTGTCGAGGGTGGGCGGATCGCCGGGGCGGAGCTTGCGGTAGATTTCAATCAGCGCCTCGGGCACGGTCTTGATGGCGTCCTTGCGCAGGGTGGCGGAGAGGATGTTGCCGACCACGTCGCGCTCGGGGAAGAACACCTGCAGCTCGCCGCCGGCGGCGGCGTACTTGTCGAGGTCGGCGGCCTTGAGCTCGCCGTTGGCCTCGAGCAGCACCTCGCCGCTGTCGCGGTTGACGATGTCCTGCACGGTGCAGGCGCCATCCAGGTCAGCGGGGTCAATCTCGAACTCGCTGAGCTTGGCCTTGTGGAGCTCGCGCAACTGGGGCAGCCGCAACTGGCGGCCGCTGTGGACGATCTCCTCGCCCCTGGCGGTGGCGATGCGGCGGGTGAGCTTCTGGCCGAGGAGGTTGACTTCCCTTTCCGGCTCGCGGCCGCCGTCCACCTGCCAGTAGAGCTTGCCCTGGCGCAGGACAATCTTCTCGACGGTGTAGAAGGTGCGCAGGATCTCCTCGTCGGTGCGCAGGCCGAGGGCGCGGAGGAAGATGCTGGCCAGGAACTTGCGCTTGCGGTCAATGCGGACGTAGAGCAGGTTCTTGATATCGAACTCGAACTCGACCCAACTGCCGCGGTAGGGGATGATCTTGCCGAGGAAGTAGGTGCGCTGGTTGGCGGTCTCGAAGAACACGCCGGGGGAGCGGTGGAGCTGGCTGACGATGACGCGTTCGGTGCCGTTGATGATGAAGGTGCCGTTTTCGGTCATCAGGGGGATGTCGCCGAAGAAGACCTCCTGCTCCTTGATGTCGCGAATGCTCTTGGCGCCGGTGTCGGGGTCCTTGTCGTAGATGGTCAGGCGGATGGTGACCTTCAGGGGCGCCGAATAGGTGAGGCCCTTGTCCTCGCACTCCTTCTGATCGTTTTTGAGCTGCAGGCCGACCGGATCGCCGCACTTCTGGCAGAAGGTGACGGCGTTGGCGTTGAAGGTGCCGCAGTGGCGGCAGAGGATTTCGCCGACGTGGAAGGGGTTGGTGATGATGGTGGCCCCGCAGCCGCGGCAGGTGGAGCGCAGGTGGTGGAGGCCCTTGAGGTGGCCGCACTTGCACTCCCAGTTGCCGATGGCATAGTCCACGAAATCGAGCTGGCTGACGCCGCGGAAGTCGCTGATGGGGAACACCGAGTTGAAGACCGATTGCAGGCCGCGGTCGTCGCGCTCGGCGGGCAGCAGGTCCATCTGCAGGAAGCGCTCATAGCTCTGGCGCTGGACCTCGATCAGGTTGGGGATCTGGATGGCGGCGGGGATTTTGGCGAAATCGGTGCGGGCTGGGGTTCCATCCGGGTGCATGGGCATGACTCAACTCCTGGCTGCGGACACGGCGGGCAAAGCAAAACAAGCGCACGCAACCGCGGGCGCCGGCCGGCGATGACCGGCGAGCGCGCGCGGGGCGGGCGCGGACTGGAACAAGGCGCGCGGCGCGGCTACTTCACCTCGACGGTGGCGCCGGCGTCGGCGAACTTTTTCTTGATGGACTAGGCCTCCTCCTTGGAGACGCCCTCCTTGATGGTCTTGGGGGCGCCGTCCACCAGGTCCTTGGCCTCCTTGAGGCCCAGGCTGGTGACTTCGCGCACCACCTTGATGACATTGATCTTGTTGGCGCCCACCGCGCTCAGCACGACGGTGAACTCGGTCTTCTCCTCGGCGGGAGCGGCGCCGGCGGCGGCGCCGCCGGCGGCGGCGACCATGACCGGGCCGGCCGCGGCCGCGGAGACGCCCAGTTCCTCTTCCAGCGTCTTCACCAGCTGGGAAGCTTCGAGCAGGGTCAGGTTCTTGATGGATTCCACCAGCGATTGCAGATCAGCCATTCCGTTTCTCCTCAGACTTGGACACAAAATTTTGGGGGCACACTAGCTTGCAAACTTGTTGGCCTTGACGGCCTGATCGAGCACCACGGCGGTGTTGCGGCCGTTGGCATTCAAGACGGTCACCAAACGCTGCGCCGGCGCCTGCAGCAGGTACAGCAGCTTGGAGTAGAGCTCTTCCTTGGAAGGCGTGGCGGCGAGTTGGGCCACCCCGCTTTTGTTGATGGCCGCGCCTTCGACCACGCCGGCGTGGATTTCGAGGGCGGGGTTGTCCTTGGCCCAATTGAGCAGGGCCTTGGCCAGCGCCACGCCGTCCCCGGAGGTGTAGGCGATGGCGTTGATGCCGCGCAGGTCGCTGAGCACGCCGGCCGCCGCCGAGCCCTGGCTGGCCCGCTGGGCGAGGGTGTTTTTGATCACCCGAAAGCGGCCGCCGGCGGCGCGCAGGGTGCGGCGCAGCTCCAGATCCTGGGCGACGGTGAGGCCGCTGAAGCCGGTGACGATCAGGGTCGAGGCTCCGGCGAGCTGCTGCTGCAGGCTGTCAATGCGGGTCTGTTTCTGTGCTTTGGTAAGCGCCATGGCAGTGTCTCCCTAGGCCTTCACCGCGGCCTCGGCCGCGGAGGTGTCGAGCGAGATGCCGGGCCCCATGGTGGAGCTGAGCGTAACCCCGCGCAGATACTTGCCCTTGGCGGCCGGCGGCTTGGCGCGCAGGATGCTGTGCAGCAGCGTTTGCGCGTTCTCCACCAGGCGCTCGGGCGGAAAGCTGATCTTGCCCACGGCGGTGTGGATCAAGCCCTGCTTGTCGGTGCGGAACTCGACCTTGCCGGCCTTGATCTCGGCCACCGCCTTGGCGAGATCGAAGGTGACGGTGCCAGTCTTGGGGTTGGGCATGAGGCCGCGCGGCCCGAGCACCTTGCCCAGCCGGCCCACGCCGCGCATCATGTCGGGGGTGGCGATGACGGCGTCGTAGTCGGTCCAGTTTTCCTTCAGAATCTTCTCCACCATCTCCTCGCCGCCGACGAACTCGGCGCCGGCCTCGCGCGCCTCGGCCGCCTTGTCGCCGCCGGCGATGACCAGCACGCGCTTGGATTTTCCCAGCCCGTGAGGCAGCACCACGGTGCCGCGCACCATCTGATCGGCGTGACGCGGATCCACGCCGAGGCGGATGTTCAGCTCGACGGTTTCATCGAACCTGGCGAAGGTGAGCTTTTTGAGCAAGCCCACGGCTTCGGCCAGGACATAGGGGCGGGCCTCGACCTGCTCCCGCGCCTTTTGAATTTTTTTACCGGTTTTGGCCATAAATTTTCTGTCTCCTACGAGGTCTCTTTCACTGCCAGAGCCGTAGTGGCCGCCGCGGCGCAGCCTTGCATCCGGCTGGCGCGCGGCGGGGTGCGACGGTTTGCTATCCCACTTCCAATCCCATGCTGCGGGCGGTGCCTTCGATGCTCTTGATGGCCGCCGCCAGCGAAGCCGCGTTGAGGTCGGGCGACTTGGCCTTGGCGATCTCCTCCACCTGCTGCCGGCTGACCTTGCCCACCTTGTCCTTGTTGGGGGCCTTCGATCCCTTGGCGATGCCGGCGGCGCGCTTGAGCAGGTCGGCGGCGGGCGGGGTGCGGGTGATGAAGGTGAAGCTGCGGTCGTTGTAGATGGTGATCACCACCGGCACCGACATGCCCTCCAGCTCCTTGCCGCTGGTCTTGGCGTTGAACGCCTTGCAGAACTCCATCAGGTTGAGGCCGTGCGGACCGAGCGCGGTGCCCACCGGCGGCGCCGGGGTGGCCTTGCCGGCCGGAATCTGCAGCTTGACCAGGGTCTGTACCTTCTTCGCCATTGTCTATACCTTCTCCACTTGCGAAAACTCGAGCTCGACCGGCGTCTGGCGGCCAAAGATGGTGACCATGACCTTCAGCGTCTCGCGGTCGTCGTTGACCTCGTCCACCACGCCGGTGAAGGTGGCGAAGGGGCCGTCGGTGATCTTGACCGTCTCGTTGCGGTCGAACTGCACCTGCAGGCGGGGGTGCTCGCCGCCGGTGGCCACGCGGTGCTGGATCTGTTCCACTTCCTCGGGGGTCAGCGGGGTCGGTTCCTGGCCGCTGCCGACGAAGCCGGCCACGCGCGGGGTGTTCTTGATGACATGCCAGATCTCGTCGGGGATCTTGCCGTGCTCGTCGGCTTCGAGCTCGACCAGCACGTAGCCGGGGTAGAACATGCGCGTGGTCTGCACCTTCTTGCCGCCGCGGTGCTCGATGACCTCCTCGGTGGGGATCAGCACCTCGCCGATGCGATCGCCCAGGCCGAAGGCCTCGACCCGGCCGCGCAGACTCTCGGCGACCTTCTTTTCGAAGCCCGAGTAGGCGTGAATGATGTACCAGCGCTTGTCCGCCATAGGCGTATCGTTCAATGGCTGAAGTGGACGATGATCCAGTTCACCGCTCCGGTCAGGAAGTAATCCACCACGTAGAAGAAAAGGCCGAAGATGGCCACGGTGATGAGCACCACCACGGTCGTTCCCTGCACTTCCTTCCAACTGGGCGCGGTGACCTTCTTCATCTCCGCGCGAAAGTCGGTTTAGAAACCCTTGAGGCGCGCGTAAAGGTCCTTGACCTTGCCGCGGCTGGGCGAATTGTCTTCAGTTGTCGCGCTCACAGCCATATATGACTCAAACAAACTTGGCAGGGGCAGAGGGATTCGAACCCCCACATGCGGTTTTGGAGACCGCCGGTCTAGCCGTTGAACCTATGCCCCTTTGTAGTTGCCAGTTGCCGGTTGCCAGTTGCCAGTTCGGGCCGTGGCGTCTGCGGGCGCCGGGACCAACGGGCGAGCGGCAGCCGGCCGCCGACCACTTATTTTGTCTCCTTGTGCGCGGTGTGTTTGCGGCACTTGGGACAGTACTTTTTGAACTCCAGCCGATCGGTCGTGGTCTTGCGATTCTTGGTGGTGGAGTAGTTGCGGTGCTTGCAGTCCGGACATTGCAGGGTGACGATTTCTCTCATTTTCGCAACCTCCTCATTACTGGATGATCTCGGTGATGGTGCCCGCACCCACGGTGCGGCCGCCCTCGCGGATGGCATTTATTAAACGCGGGCGCCCGGCTTCGCCGCCCGCTACCGGCGGCGGCGGCTGCGCGGGGACCCCGATCGCCCCGCTCCGCTCGCCGCCGCGACATTTCGATGGCATCCGGTTCCTCATTGGATGATCTCGGTAATCGTGCCCGCACCCACGGTGCGGCCGCCCTCGCGGATGGCGAAGCGGAGGCCCTTTTCCATGGCCACCGGGGTGATGAGCTCGACCGTCAGGGCCACGTTGTCGCCGGGCATCACCATCTCGGTGCCGGCGGGCAGCTCGGCGACGCCGGTAACG